>CAVGAH010000009.1:5129-30167 GCA_963627215.1 bacterium
CGCCATACCTATCATTGAAAGGCAGTCAGGTCTGTTAGGAGTTATCTCAAAATCAACTACGCTGTCCTCGAGTCCGAGTGCCTCAGCTATATCTGTACCAGGCTTCAGGTCGTCATCGAGTATCCAGATACCGTCCTTGATAAGTGTGTTTATTACCTTATCCTCATAACCCATTTCTGCAGCAGAGCAGAGCATCCCGTCAGACAGCACGCCTCTGAGCTTTCCGCTCTTTATAACAGTGCCGTCAGGAAGCACGCCACCGTCACGGATAACAGGAACAGTCGCACCCTCAAAAACGTTCTTAGCGCCTGTAACGATCTGCAGCGGCTTGTCCTCGCCTACGTCGAGCTGGCATACTACGAGCTTGTCTGCATCAGGATGCTTTTCTATTTTCAGTATCTTGCCGACCATTATCTTTGAGAACTTCGTTCCCATAGGTTCAACAGTCTCTATATTTGAACCGGAAAGTATCATTCTGTCACAGAATTCATCTACCGGCACATCTATGTCTACATAATCTTTAAGCCAATTTACGGAAACTAACATTTATTTTCACCTCTGTTTTGCGTTTATGATATCGTATTTTTCAGCAGTATTTAAATTTTCAATTACTTAAACTGCTTCAGGAATCTTTCGTCATTTTCGTAGAATAATCTTATATCATCGACCTCATACTTGAGCATCGCGATACGCTCTACGCCGATACCAAATGCAAAGCCTGTGTACTTTTCAGTATCAATGCCGCCTATCTTAAGAACATTAGGATGTACCATACCGCATCCGAGTATTTCTATCCAGCCGCTGCCCTTGCATACCTTGCAGCCCTTGCCGCCGCACTTGAAGCATGAAACGTCTACCTCTGCGCTAGGCTCAGTGAACGGGAAGTGATGAGGTCTGAACTTAGTCTTTGTGTCAGGTCCGAACATCTGTCTCGCAAACTCAGCGAGAGTACCCTTAAGGTCAGCCATAGTGATGCCTTCGCCTACGACAAGACCCTCTACCTGATGGAATACAGGCGAATGCGTAGCATCCGGAGTATCGCATCTGTAAACGCGTCCCGGTGATATTATCTTCATAGGAGGCTCCTTAGTGAGCAGTGTTCTTGCCTGAACAGGTGATGTCTGCGTTCTGAGGAGTATGTTCTCATCGATATAGAATGTATCTGTCATATCTCTTGCAGGGTGATTCGGACCTGCATTAAGAGCGTCAAAGTTCATAAATACAGTCTCTACTTCAGGGCCCTCTACGAGCTCGAAGCCCATGTTCATAAATATCCTTGACATGTCATCTATAGTCTGAGTGAGCGGATGCTTAACACCGTGAGGCATTACCTTGCCCGGTTCTGTGACATCGATCTTTTCAGCTCTGAATCTTGCCTTTTTCTTTATCTCCTTAAGGTCGTTTCTCTTGCTCTCAAGTATGTTCTCAATCTCGCCGCGAACTTCATTTGCAAGCTTTCCGACTTCCTTTCTCTCATCAGCATTGAGTGAACCCATAGATCTGAGTATCTCTGTCAGCTTTCCCTTTTTACCAAGGACCTTGACTCTGATTTCTTCTACACTTTCCGGAGCAGCTGCCTCATTTATCTGAGATCTGACTTCCTCAAGAATAGTCTTAAGCTGTTTCTGCATTTCATTCCTCCATGAATTATATTTCGATCAGCGCATGTGGCGCTGTCTTACTGCCTCGTACATTACTACTGCAGCTGCAACAGCCGCATTAAGCGACTCTATAGTTCCCTCCATTGGGAGTCTGACATTTACATCAGCCGCATCCTGAAGCTCCGTGCATACGCCGTTTGCCTCATTGCCTATTACCAGCGCTGCCTTTTCCGCCATATCAGCGTCGTAAAACAGCTTCTCTGCATAAGGCGATGTGCATATTATGCGCCTTCCGTGCTCTCTCAGTCTTTCGACTGCATCCTCAGGCGAATCCGCGAAAAGCAGATGCACTCTGTAAAGAGAGCCTGCAGCAGCCCTCACCGTCTTTGGTGAGAACATGTCTGCCGTTCCTTTTATTATAACAGCACCTGCAAAGCCTGCGGCATCGGCTGTTCTTATCACAGTTCCTATATTTCCGGGGTCCTGCAGTCTGTCGAGAACGATCACATTGTCAGTTTCTTCAAAGAAACGTTCCTCGCTGCATTCCGGCTTCTCTGAAACAGCGGCTACGCCCTGAGGCGTCTCAGTATCTGCTGTTCTGTCAAATAATGCTTTTGACAGTATATACACCGGAACATCTTTTTCCTTATCGCCTGTGATGCGTTCCAGCGCTGATATTTCAAAATCATCGCGCACAAAAATACTTCTGAGCGCTGCTCCGTTTTTTACGGCCTCCTCTATGAGGTTTATGCCTTCTATGACATACAGGCCTTCGCGGTCACGATGCTTTCGTTTATAAAGGCGCGCGAATGATTTATATATTTCGTTATCAGGTGATGTGATCTTTTTCATATTTTATACCGGCGGAAATGACCGCCGCCCGGCGCTTCATTTCATAACCTTTTACCTATTTGTCGATATACTTAATACACTTGATATACGTGCAATGGGCGGCCATAGGCCGCCCCTGTTTTTTCCTGTTTTAAAATGCTTAACTGTGTATATAGGTATTAGTAACTATGTACCACAGTTTGTTCAACGATTTAAAGATCCTTTAATGCTCTCTTAAGGAATTCAGGAACTATCATGCTGTCGTCTTCAGTTGAAGCAGCAGGCTCCTTCTTTGTTTCCTGTGCCTGTTCTGCATTCTGCTGAGCAGCAGCGCTTTCCGCAGCAGCTCTTGCCTGAGCTTCTGCCTCAGCCTGAGCCTGAGCCTCCGCTTCAGCTTCTCCGTCATCAAAGCCTGTAGCGATAACAGTGATCCTGATCTCATCCTCGAGCTCTTCCTTGATAGATGCACCAAATATGATGTTTGCATCACGCGCAGCAGCCTTTTCGATGAGGTCTGCAGCTTCGTTTGCTTCGAGCATTCCGAGATCGTATCCGCCCATGATATTGAGCAGGATAGCCTTTGCGCCGTCGATAGAAGTTTCGAGAAGCGGACTTCCGATAGCTTCCTTGACTGCGTCGATAACGCGGTTCTCGCCGCGACCTGTACCGACGCCCATATGTGCGATGCCTCTGTCGCTCATTACTGTCTTAACATCAGCGAAGTCGAGGTTGATAACACCTGATTCAGTGATCAGATCTGTTATACCCTGGATACCCTGTCTCAGAACGTCGTCAGCCATGCCGAACGCTTCCTTCATAGTAGTATTTTTCTCTGATATCTGAAGGAGTCTGTCATTAGGAACTACTACAAGAGAGTCAACATACTGCTTGAGATACTCGATGCCGAGCTCTGCGTGCTTTCTTCTCTTGCTTCCCTCGAAAGTAAACGGCTTTGTAACCACGCCTACTGTGAGGATTCCCATTTCCTTTGCCGCCTTGGCAATTACAGGAGCAGCGCCTGTGCCTGTACCGCCGCCCATGCCGGCAGTGATGAACACCATGTCCACTCCGTCAAAATACTTTACGATCTCTTCGATGTTTTCTTCGGCTGCCTTCATACCTGTTTCCGGATTGGCACCTGCACCGAGACCTCTTGTCAGCTTTTCCCCGATCTGAACCTTAGTCTCTGCAACTGACGCATTAAGTGCCTGCTTGTCCGTATTCACAACGATATATGAAACGCCTTTCAAACTGGCCTCGATCATGCGGTTTACAGCATTTCCACCGCCTCCGCCTACACCGATGACCTTGATCTGAGCATTGTCTTCTACACTAGTTTCAAATTGTAACATAACCCTAGTAACCTCCTGTTACCTATATACAAAACATTTTACCATAACGACCCGTCAATCGCAATAATTTGCAATTAAAATAACTACATGATCTCAGTTATTTTTCGACGTTTTTTTACAATCTTGTTTGCTGTCGAACCAATATTTTTCCCGCACCTTCAGTGTATTAAAGCCAATACACATCCTTCAATTTTAAAAATACAATCCTTCAATTTTATCGTTACTCGGTTATCGGACTGAACGAAATATAATTATCAGATCCGACCCGTATAACTCCCCTCTTTATATCCTTCTGATCAAGGTCGTACAATACAGCCTTTATTTCTTCAAGCTGTGAAATAATATCACTGCTCTGACCTGAACATACCATGGTATCGGTCACATATCCTTTTACTGTCATCGAGCTTCCAAGCTCGACCTTTTTAAAGAACATACCCGAATCATTCACAGCTTTTATGAGCTGGCTTGCTTCATTGAAATTTGCACTGTCGCTAAACTCAGGCACTTTTCCCAGCTCATATTTATTTATCTTCAGCCCCGTGACAAGCGTAGCATGCATCGTGCTGTCTGCCTCATCGACAGCGTAGCCTTCTTCGTCAAGTATCACATACTTTCCTTCATAGCTGACAGCTATCACAGGCATTCTTTCTGTTATTATTATTTTATATATGTTAGGCAGCTCACGGCTTACCTTTACGCCAGCAATATATTTATTTTCAGACAGTGCAGCCTTTACTCTGCGGCCTGTCTGCTTAAACATATTGTCACCTGTATTTACTCCTGACTGTTTTATTATATCTTCATCAGACATCAGAGTATTTCCTTCGACCACTATACGATCTATTGAAAACACCGAAGACGTCATAAACACGTAGACACCCGCTATCAGCGCGACAAGCACGAGAAATCTCAGAAAATAATGCTTTTTTCTGCGTTTTTTCCTTTTTTTAGCCGGTGGTGCCGGCTGTTCAGGCTCGTCATCCTGCGCTGCGGTATCTTCATCTTTTGTCTGCCAGGATCCTATATCGTAATCTGTATCATAGCCTCTGTATATATCAGTCTGCGTGTCCTTATAAAGCTCCTGCGTCCTGTACATATCTATCCGGCTGCGATCAGAGTCGTTATCTCTGCCGTTCTCCATTTGTTTCCTCTTTTGTCCTGTATACTTCTGCGCCAAGATTTTGCAGTGTCACTTCTAATTTATCATATCCCCTGTCTATATAGCAAACATTTTCTATAATACTCGTTCCGGCAGTTGAAAGTCCTGCAATAACAAGTGCTGCACCTCCCCTGAGATCCTTCGCGCGCATCCGCGCGCCATTAATGCCATCGACACCTGTCACAACAGCCTCACGGCCATCCTCACTTACATTTATAACGGCTCCTGTCCTTATCAGTTCACTCACTGCAGCAAATCGATCCTCAAAAATATTCTCTCGAATTGCTGTTTCACCTTCTGCCCGCAGCATAGCCGCCACAAGCTGTGACTGCATATCGGTAGGAAATCCCGGATACGGCGCCGTCGTCACCCTTCCGACACTGCTGAGACGCTTCGGAGCTTTTATCTCAAGCTCATCACTGTGCCTGTCATATTTAAATGAGCATCCTGCCGATTCAAAAACATCAACGATACTCTTTATATGCTCCATCGGTGCAGCCTCTATGATGATATTGCCGCCTGTTGCCGCCGCTGCAGCTATTATCGTTCCTGTCTCTATCCTGTCTGACATTATAGTAAACTCATCAGGATAAAGCCTTTCGACGCCCTCTACAGTAATGACCGACGTGCCTGCGCCGCTCACGCGGCCTCCCGCAGCATTCAGAAAATCCTGAAGCTGTATTATCTCAGGCTCCTTTGCTGCGTTTTTTATGTGTGTAACACCGTCAGCCATACATGCCGCCATCATTGCGTTTTCAGTCGCCCCGACACTTATCCCCTCAAACCGGATATCTGCACCTGTCAGCCTTTTTCCAATGATTCGACAGCGTATGCCGACATCATCCTCATAAGCTTCAGCGCCGAGACACCGCATGGCATCGATATGCATATCAACAGGCCTTTTTCCTATAGCGCAGCCTCCCGGATGCACCGAATCAAATGAACCGAAGGCGGCCGTCACCGGCCCCATAAGAAAAACAGATGACCTGAGCCTGTTCATGAGCTCAGGCGCTACATTTACATTTTCCGTGCCTGACGAGTCTATAACAAGCTCTCCATCGTGCAGACTGCATATACAGCCGTACGACTCAAGTATCCTTATCATGATCCTTACATCTGAAAGATCGGGACAATTATGTATAACGCATCTTCCGCGGCACATCAGTGATGCGGCCATTACAGGAAGCACTGCGTTTTTAGCACCTCGGACTCGTGTACGACCTTCAAGTCGTATTCCGCCCTTTATATAATAGACCTCCAAAAAAACACCTCCTCTTTCATTTACTATATGCACATGAGGAGGTATTTGTTACAGCCGTCAGCTTTCGTTCACGACCGTAAGCTTCAGTTCTATACCCCTATAATATCACAGATCTGTCCTGCAGATGTTACCGTACCGAGCTCAGCAGAAGCCTTTTCCATTTTTTCCAGAGCCTGACGGTCGTTCATCAGCTGTTCTATCTCGTCAGCCACCTCTCCGTAAGTCAGATCCTTTTCTTCTATAAGTATCGCACCGCCTCTGTCAGCAACGACCTTTGCATTGTAATACTGGTGATTATTAGTAACATACGGTGACGGTATCATCACTGACGCGCGCCCGCATGCTGTTATCTCTGAAACTGTAAGCGCGCCTGAACGTGTTATTGCCAGGTCGCACGCATTAAGGTATTTCGGCATGTCATCGATATACTGAAGATACGTAACTCTCGCGTTCGTCTTGTCAGCATTTTCCATTATACTGCCGTAATATCTCTTTCCTGTAACGAAAAATATCCTCAGACCTGTACGATCACGCAGCCTCTCAGCTGCAACAGTCATTTCATCGTTTATGCGCTGTGCGCCCAGGCTTCCTCCAAAGCCGAGCACCATGAATTCATCGTCCTTTACGCCGAGCGCTTCGCGTGCTGCCTGCCTGTCCACTTCTGTAAAAGCATGTCTTACAGGGTTTCCTACAGTTACAGGCTCTTTCTTTGTCTTAAAATATTTCTTAGCATCCTCAAAAGCTACGAATACGCGCTCCGCGCTTCGGCTGAGCAGCTTGTTTGTCAGCCCCGGGAATGCGTTCTGCTCATGGATATAAGTCTTTATACCCATGCCTGCGGCCGTTCTCATCACAGGCCCGCACACGTAGCCGCCTGTTCCTATTACAAGGTCGGGCTTAAATTCTTTTATTATCTGTTTTGCCTCATGAAGACCGTGATTAAGATTTTTCAGAGTTTTAACCAGCTTTATCGGATTTTTGCGGTCAAGGCCACTTACTGTTATAAACTTTATAGGATATCCTGCTCGTGGCACTATATCCTTTTCCATTCCTCTTTCTGTGCCGACGAATATTATCTCTGCATCGTGATGTCTCGACTTTATCTCGTCAGCTATCGCTATTGCCGGATATATATGGCCTCCGGTACCGCCACCCGTCATTATGACCTTCATATTCACTTCTCCAATTTGTCTTGTCTAACTGCAGCATTCAGACTGCCGCCGATCATCGCGACATCTGTCTTGATATATTTAACATTATTCCCATCTCGCCCATAAATATTATAAGCGCATTTCCGCCCCAGCTTACGAACGGAAGTATGATACCGGTCGGCGGTGCAAGTGATGTAACTACCATGACATTAAGTATCACCTGTACAGCAAGCATTATCGATATACCTGAGCCTAACAAAGTTCCGAAGAGATCCGGCGCATTCATAGATATATGCACGCATCTCCATATCAGGAGCAGATACGCAAGCAGCAGCAGCAGTAATCCTATGTAGCCTATTTCTTCACCTATTATGGCATAAATGAAGTCATTCTGTGGTTCAGGCAGATAAAGCGTCTTCTGAACACTTTTTCCAAGACCTTTTCCAAAAAGGCCTCCTGATCCGAGTGCAAGAAGTGACTGTACTACCTGATATCCCGACCCGCGCGGATCTGCAAACGGATCCAGAAAGCTGGTTATTCGCAGCATACGGTAAGGCTCAAGTATGACGAGTCCCGCAAGTGCCGCCGCACCGAGCCCGCCAAGTCCTACAAGATATTTTATCTTCATGCCTGCTATGAACATCATGCCGATTATTATAACCGCTACAGTCGCAGCAGTTATCGCATTGTTTATGCCGATAAGACCTCCTACGACGCCTATGAGCAGAAACATTGGTATTATGCCTTCTTTTACCTTAAGTATCATGTTAGGCTTACTTGAGAGCCAGGTCGCTACACATAATATAACAGTAGCCTTTGCTATCTCGCCCGGCATGACAGTGACAGGTCCCACACCGATCCAACGGGCTTTACCGTTCAGTGAAATTACGAACGGAAGTGACGGAACGAGAAGGATACACAACAGCACTATACTCAGGATAAGTGCCGGCAGCGTTAATTTTCGCAATATATGATAATCGACCGTTGCAGCTATCATAAAGCCCACTGTTCCAAGCAATGCGAATATAATATCCTTTATCAGATAAGAATACGGTGTTCCATCAGTACTTATTGCATAATAGTAACTGGCACTGAATACCATGACAACACCAAACACTACGAGCGCAAAAACGAGCGCTACCAGCCAGAAATCTCCGCCGCGCATTATCCTTTTCGGTTTTTCCTTTTTCTGCCTTTTCTTCAGTTGTATGACATTGACCTGTGCTGACATCAGCAGACCTCCCTACATTTCAAGCTCCTTGACGCAGTTCCTGAAATCATCACCGCGATCCTCGAACTTTTTATACATATCCCAGCTTGCACATGCAGGAGAGAGCAATACAGTATCACCCTTTACCGCAAGCCTGCTCGCTGTAGTTACAGCCTCCTTCATATTGTTTACCATATGAATATCTGTAAATCCTGCTCTTTCTGCTGCTTCTTTTATCTTTGACGCCGTAACGCCCATGAGTATCATAGTTTTTACTCTTCCGTCAAAGCCTGCTATGAATTCATCGAATGACGCGCCCTTATCATAGCCTCCGGCTATAAGGATTATATTTTTAAACGACATTACAGCCTTTATAGCTGCATCAGGGTTCGTACCCTTTGAATCGTTTATATACTTTACACCGTTTACAGTTCCGCAGTCCTCTATGCGGTGCTCAACGCCCTTAAACGTCTTAAGGACTTTAGCTATATCATCTATCTTTATGCCTGCGAAGTAAGACATTGCAGCTGCAGCAAGCGCATTTTCCAGATTATGGAGTCCCGGTATCTTAAGCGCATCCTCGCGGCATACAACAAATATAAACTTTCCGTCGCGGACTACTATATTGCCACCCTTAATATAAGCAGATGAGCACTCAAACTCTCTCTTTCTGCTGAAAGGAATGAGCTTTGCCCTGCAGTCCTTTACAAGCTCTCTGACGATCTCGTCATCGTAATTATAGATGCAGTACTCGTCAGACCCCTGATTTGCAAATATCTTAGCCTTCGCATGGGCGTAATTTTCCATAGTCTTGTGTCTGTCGAGATGATCGGGCGTTACATTCAGTAATGCTGATATCTCAGGCTTGAAATCTACAGTAGTATCGAGCTGGAAGCTGCTGCATTCAGTAACGAGATAAGTATCATCATCTACATCCATAGCCTTTGTCATAACTGCTACGCCTATGTTTCCTACTACCTCTGTCTTCTTTTTGGCTTCCTTGAATATCTCGCCTACGAGAGTCGTCGTCGTAGTCTTGCCGTTAGTTCCGGTAATAGCCACATACTTACCGTTACCGTATCTATATGCAAGCTCAAGCTCGCCTATGACTTCAGCGCCCTCGGCAGCCGCTTCTTTTACAAATTCCTTATCTGTCGGTACACCGGGACTGAGTACGAGCATATCGTATCCCTTTACATTTACAGGTCTTTCGCCAAAGCTTATGGCAGCGCCTATGCCTCTGGCCCAGTCGCATTTCTCAATATCTTCATTGCTGTCGTAAACATCTACTTCAGCGCCCATATGCACGAGAGCTTCCGCTCCTGCCTTACCTGATCTTCCCAGTCCTATAACGAGCGCGCGTATATTTTCTGCCTTTTTTTCCATGTCATCGACCTCCCCGTGGACCTTCTATGAAAATTATAATATAAGCATCGAGATAACGCATAATATCAGCGTTACGCTCCAGAATACAGCAACGACCTTAGTTTCCTTCCAGCCGCTCAGCTCAAAATGGTGATGTATAGGCGCCATCTTGAATACTCTCTTTCCTCTCGTCTTGAAGCTGACTACCTGTATCATTACAGAAAGTACTTCAACTACGAATATTCCGCCGGCCAGCGGCAGTATCATTTCTATATTCATCATGACAGCCGCAGTAGCGAGCGCTCCGCCGAGCGCGAGCGAGCCTGTGTCTCCCATGAATACCTTTGCAGGATAATGGTTAAAGAGAAGGAAGCCTATGCATGCGCCTGCTACAGCAGCCGTAAATACAGTAGGGCTCGTACATCCTGTAGCATTTCCGACTATCGCAAAGAAAAGCGCTACTATTGCGGTACATCCGCTTGCGAGGCCGTCAAGGCCGTCAGTAAGATTTACAGCGTTTACAGCCGCTACGAGCACGAATGCGATAAACGGTATGTAGAACCATCCGAAATCAACGTAATGCTTCCAGATCGGAATATATACGCTCGTTCCGTAAACAGACACCTTAGCCTGATACACAGCGATTATTATCGCTATTATTATCTGAAATATCAGCTTCTGAAGCGCAGTAAGACCAAGATTTCTCTTTTTTACCACTTTTATAAAGTCGTCACAGAAGCCTATAAGACCGCAGAGCACGAACGACAGGAGAAGTATCCCCATGTCGGCGTTAAGTCCGTGACCTACTGACACGCAGGCAATAATAACGGCAAGTATTATCATAATGCCACCCATAGTAGGCGTCCCAGCCTTTACCTGGTGAGCCTTCGGACCCTCATCTCTTATGCTCTGACCCGCTTTTATCCTGTGAAGTATCGGAATTACAACAGGTCCGAGTATTGCTGTTATTACAAAAGCAATTATTATCGTAAGTATTATCTGAAAATGACCGTCCATTATTAAGCTCCCATATTAAGTATAAATTCTGCTGCTTTTTCCATATGCATTCCATGCGAGCCTTTCACGAGAACTGCATCGCCTTCTTTAAGTATGTCGCCTGCGCCGGCAGCAAAAGCTTCAGCATCAGCAAAGCTGAACACTCTGTCTGCGCCCATTATCTCGGCTGCGGCTGCAGCTGTATTTGCAGTGCTGCTTTCACCTACTGCTACGAGCACATCTATACCGCTGTTCGCTGCATACTTACCGACTTCCTTATGGTAATCGTCGGAGCCGTCGCCAAGCTCAAACATGTCTGCAAGCACTGCCACCTTTCTCTTTGCATCGAGAGACATGAGCACGTCTATGCCTGCTTTTACTGAGTCAGGACTCGCATTATACGCATCATTTATTACCTTTATATTATTTTCAGACTCCTGTATATTGAGTCTGTTGCCCGCAATATCAAGCTTCTGGAGCGCGGCTGCGCTCTCACGCATATTTATGCCGTAGCGTATTCCGGCTATTATTGCAAGAGAAGCGTTCCAGGCATTATGCTTTCCGGGAACAGGCAGATGGAAACGAACGCTGTCGCCGGCAAATGTCAGTGTAAAGTCAACGCCGTCCTCACCGTGCTCCTCCACATCGCTGATAACAGCTCCGCGCTTGCCGCCCTTTATGCCGACTCTTACCTTGTCAAAATCAAAATCCTCGCCGTTTATCTCCTGAAGCATGTCATTGTCGGCATTGTAAATAAGAAGGTATTCCATGTCATCCATAAACGATGTGATCTCCATCTTTGCTTCAAGTATGTTTTCGCGGCTTCCCAGATTTCCGAGATGTGATATACCGACATTAGTTATTATGGCAGTTTCCGGTCTTACTATGTCAGCAAGCACCTTTATCTCGCCGCTGTGGTTCATTCCCATCTCAAATATTCCGACCTCTGTGTCGTTCTCTATCTGAAATGCTGTCAGCGGCACGCCTATATGATTATTAAAATTTTCGTGATTGCATATAGTAGCGTATCTTGACGAGAATATGCACTTGAGCATTTCCTTTGTAGATGTCTTTCCCGTGCTGCCTGTCACAGCTATACGGTATATGTCCGCATCCTCTATAAGGTTCCGGGCGAACTGCTGCATGCCGATGAGCGTATCATCAACGAGTATCACAGCTGCATCGCTGTGTGCGTCTGTTATCTCTGCTGCTTTTTCCTCAGAAGAGAGCATGAACATACGGCATCCGTTTTCATATGCGGACGCTGCAAATTCGTTTCCGTCGTTTTTTTCGCCCTTGAGTCCTATAAAAAGGCTGTTCTCTGAAGCCCTTCTTGAATCTGTTTCAACACTTTCTGCGTAATTGCCTGCATGGCCGATAAGCCTGCCGCCTGCGAATTTCGCTATTTTATCTGCCTTCATCTTTTTCATGGCATTTCTCCTTCACATGAAAATTTATCTAACTGTTTCTACAGCTCCTGTTCTATTATCTGCATAGCCGTTTCTCTGTCATCGAAATGAGTCTTTACAGTTCCTATTATCTGGTAATTTTCGTGACCCTTTCCTGCTATTATAACGGTATCGCCCGGCTTCCATTCCTTCAGAGCCTGCTTTATGCCGCGTCTGCGGTCGTGCTCGACTACGTATTCGCAGCCTGTAGGATCTATGCCCGGTATTATGTCTGCTATGATCGCGTCAGGATCCTCTGTACGAGGATTGTCGCTCGTAACGACGCAGTAATCAGACAGCTCGCCCGAAACCTTACCCATGAGAGGGCGCTTCGTAGCGTCTCTGTCGCCGCCGCAGCCGAAAACTGTTATCACTCTGCCCTCTGTGAACTCGCGCGCAGTCTTTATGACCTTCTCGAGCGCATCAGGTGTATGAGCGTAATCGACTATTACAGGTATGCCCTTGCTGTTAGCAACGCTTTCAAAGCGTCCGGCAACGCCAGGCGTCTGCTCTATGCCTGCCTTTACAGCATCCCAGCTTATGCTGGCTTCAAGAGTTATCGCCGCGGCGCACAGCGCATTTGATACTGAAAATCTGCCCGGAGTGTTTATATGCATAGTCCCGAGCTTCTTTTGTCCCGCAGTTATCTCAACGTCTGTACCTGCTGCCGATGCTGCGATGATGCTTGCTCTGTAATGAGCGTTTTCATCATCTATGCCGCATGCGATAACCTTCCTGCCTTCTGCCGAAAGTTCATTGTACAGCCTTTTACCGTATTTGTCATCAGTATTTATAACGCTGCATTTATCTGTCTGCTCAAAAAGTTTTTTCTTTGCAGCGTAGTAATCCTCAAAATTATGGTGGAAATCCATGTGATCGGGCGTAAGATTAGTGAAAACACTGTAATCAAATGAAATATCATCAGTTCTGCACAGTGCGAGAGAATGTGACGATACCTCCATAGCGCAATATTTTATTCCATATTCTTCCTTCATTTCATGAAACATCCTCTGGAGCTCAAACGACTCAGGCGTAGTGTTTACAGATTCGAACGTCTTTCCTCCATACACGTAAGCTATAGTTCCGAGCACGCCGCCCTCGTGGCCTGCCGCTTCTGCTATCGCTCTCAGAAGATATGAAATAGTCGTTTTTCCATTCGTTCCTGTAACGCCGAAAACTGTCATGCTGTCGGAAGGTCTGCCGAAGAATGTTGCTGCAACTGCCGAAAGCGCTTTTCTGCCGTCGTTTCCGTCATTTACATATATAACAGGTATGTTTATGCCATCAAGCTTATCTGTTGCGAGTATCGCAGCAGCTCCGGCAGCCTCTGCTTTTGCTGCATACTGATGACCGTCTGTGCTGAAGCCCTTTACGCATACGAACAAGTCGCCCGGCTGTGTCTTTCTCGAGTCGTAGCTTATGCCCTTTATTTCTGCCGCTCCCGCTGCCTCCGACATATCAGCGGAGCCGTTGAGACCTGATTTTTTCATTAATTCTGCTAATGTTATAGTCTGCATTTATTTATGCCTCCTTATGATCAATAAATGGTCTTTATCGCGCGCTGTGCGATATCCTGCGCGCTGTGCGGGGCCGCCGGGCGGCCGCTCGTGATGTATTTATTCTTTATATAAGCAGACTGAGCTGCCTTCATTTACGCTTGAACCTGCCTTAGGATACTGGTCTATTACGTTGAATTCTGTTTCTGTTGCCGTCGGGCATGCTACAGCTGTCAGCCCAATTTTACTGAGGGTCTCTGACGCTTCTGCGTATGTCTTTCCAACGAGATCAGGTACAGTTACCTTTGCCTCGCTCTTGCCGAGCTTTTCGAGCTCATCATCTGTGTATTCTGGTTCTACGTTCAGGTATTTGAGCGTGTCCTCGAGTATCATGCGTACTCCGGGACCGGCTGTTTTACTTCCGTAGTGGACACCCTTAGGTGAATCGACTATTACAAGCACTGCTATCTGCGGATCGTCCATAGGAGCCATTGCAAAGAATGAAGAATATGTAAACTCTGTGTATTTTCCGTTTACAGCCTTCTGCGCTGTACCTGTCTTACCTCCGATTCTGTAGCCCGGCAGATATGCCTCCGAGCCTGTACCCTTGCTGACTACTCCTTCCATCATCTGACATATTTCAGACGCTGTCTGCTTTGAAACGACCTGCCTTACAACAGTCGGCTCAAATTCTTCTATCATGTTTCCGTCGGAATCTGCCAGACCGCGCACGAGACGTGGCTTCATAAGCTTTCCTTCGTTGCCGTTCGATGTAAGCGCTGCCATGAGCTGTATCGGCGTGCAGGCAATACCCTGGCCGTAAGACATAGTGGCAAGACCCACCGGACCTGCTGAATTCTTGTTCTGCAGTATGGATGTCGCTTCACCCGGGCAGTCTATGCCTGTAGTTCCCATAAATCCATAATCTTCCAGGTACTCATAGAATTTTTCTATACCGAGACGCTGTGAAAGTGCTATAAATACAGGGTTGCACGAGTTTGCTACACCCTGCGCAAGTGTCTCTGTACCGTGCGATCCGTTCTTTTTCCAGCAGCTGAGTATCTGTCCGAATACATTAACAGGCTTGCAGTAAAAAGCATCGTTCACGCTCGTCAGACCTTCTTCGAGAGCCATCGATGTAGTGAGCAGCTTGAACGGCGAACCCGGCTCATAAGTATCGTTGACGAGCGGATTTCTCCACATCGTATTCCAGTAGTCAGATTTTTCCTGATCTGTCATTTCCTCAAGCTTCTGCTGTTCTGTTTCTGAAAGCGGAGTTCTCGGATCGTTCAGGTCAAAATCAGGATACGAAGCCATAGCAAGTATGTCGCCTGTCTTTGGATTCGTAACTATAGCCATCGTGCGGTCTGCGTCTGTGTTCGCCTGGACCTGCTTTATGGCTTTTTCTACATAATGCTGTATTACCTCATCTATAGTCAGGACTATGCTGTATCCATCCTCAGCTGAATAATACTTATCAACGCCATTGTTAAGGCTGCGGCCCTTTCCGTCAGTGCTCCTTATCCAACGTCCCTCAGTTCCTGTCAGATACTGATCGTAATACAGCTCAAGTCCGAACATTCCATTGTTATCATCGTTAGTCGCACCTATTACGTGTGATGCGAACTCTCCCATCGGATAATAGCGATGCGGTGTTTCAACTATCTGCAGACCTGTTACAGTTGCCTTTATCTTTTTGCCTGTTTCCGGATCCGTGGTATCCTTCATAGCTGCACGCACTTTTTCTGTAGTGTCATCATCGAGATATTTAGCCAGCTTTAAAAGCGATGTATCCGATGTTATAGTTTCATATATCTCGTCTTCTGTCTTGTCAGTGAGTATACCTGCCAGTGTTTTTGCCATCTGTCTGGTAAAGCCCTTGCTCTTTTCTTCCGCGTCAGCTACATCCTCAGGTCTGACCCATATCGTGCTCGTAGACTGATTTATCGCCAGAGCCTTCATATTTGTATCATATATATTTCCGCGCTTCGCCGTTATAGGCAGATCTCTTGTCTGCTGGCTCAGCGCCTTAGCTGAATATTCATCAGCCTTTACGATCTGTATATAGCCGGTCCTCGCCGCTACAACGATCATCATAAATATTACACATGTAAAAAAGAATACAAGCCTTTTTCTTGCTGTCATCTGCGACACTGTTTTTGTTTTTCTCGATGCCATATTATCCTCCCCTAAATACCTTAAAAACAGCATAAGACGCCGATGTATGCTTATTGCTTACACTAGGCGTCTTAAACAAATCGCTATATGAACTCTATGCTTTCTGTTCTGATAATATACCGCGTCTGACGCACAGAAAGCGTACCGTTTGCCCTATGCCTGTGAGAGAAGCTTCCTTGCCGCGACTGCGACCGTAATATTCTTATTCACAGCCACGCCTTTTTGAGACTGCGAAAGAGCAGCTATGTAGGCATCAACTTCCTCGCTTCCCACAAGTCCGCTGATAGAAACACGCTGTTCCTTTTCAGGGTAGACCATTTGGAGAGTATTCGTAGCATAATATTCAATTTGACTCAGGTTATTCTGACTTTGGAGCGTTACATTGAGATTATCAATGTCGCCCTCGATCGCGTCTATCTTCTGATTAAGTTCATATATATTGTAACTAATGTTAGAAGTAAATGCCTGCAGAAATATTATCGCAATGCAGCAAAGACCTACTGCCAGTATAAAACTGAGCACCACAGCCTTTTCCGATGCGGTTATTTTAACAGACGCTTTCTTCTGTCCTGCTTTTTTCTCTTTCTTTACATCAGGCTCTTCAGGTTTCAGTTCAACTCCGTATCTGACGTAGTCCTCCTGATATTTGTGCCATTCTTCAGCAGCTAGCATGCTTAAACACCCCCAGACTAAACAGCTTAACAGTAAAGTAACTTATTAAAGCTTCAGATCTAAAGCTTTTCTACTACTCGAAGCTTCGCGCTCCTTGAGCGCGGATTTTCTTCTATCTCGCTTTCCGACGGTATGATAGGCTTACGGCTTATCTTTTTCACTTCAGGCTTCTTTCCGCATACGCACGGAAGATTTTTAGGACATGTACATGGATCTGCTCTGTAAGCAAACTTTTCCTTTACTATCCTGTCCTCAAGTGAATGGAAGGTAATGATGCATAAACGTCCTTTCTCCCCCAGGACATCAACAAACTCATCTACTGCCTTTCGCAGTCCTCCGAGCTCATCATTTACCTCTATCCTTATGGCCTGAAATGTTCTCTTGGCCGGATGAGGTCCTTCCCTTCTGGCTGAAGCTGGTATAGCTGCCTTTATAATATCAGTAAGCGCATCAGTAGTCTCTATCGGTGTCTCACAATGCGGTCCGCGCGCCTTTACGATAAAATCGCTTATGCGTGAAGCCCATTTTTCCTCACCGTATGACCTTATTATGTCGCACAGCTCCTTTTTAGTATATGTGTTTACAACATCATAAGCTGAAAAAGGGGCCTCAGCGTCCATACGCATATCAAGCGGAGCAGGCTTCATATATGAAAAGCCACGTTCCTCAGCATCAAGCTGGAATGACGATACTCCGAGATCGAGCACCGCACCGTCTATGCGTTCTATCTGATACCCTTCTAACACCCTTTTGATATTTGAGTAGTTGTCATGAACAAAAATTTTCCTGCACTTGAATTCCTCAAGATTCTTCTGAGCAGCCCTTAACGCGTCAGTATCTCTGTCTATACCTATAAGCAGACCGTCCTCCCCAAGACGCTCGCATATACCGCGTGAGTGACCGCCGCCACCAAGAGTTCCATCCACATATATACCATCGGGACGGATATTCAGATTCTCGATCGTTTCATTGAAAAGTACAGGTACATGTGAAAATTCCATATTAAATTAAATACCCAATCCTTCCATATTAATTGCAATCGATTCACTGTCAAGCTCAGGGATATCGTTGTAGGCTTCCCATTCCTCTCTGCTCCAGATCTCAACACGGCTGTCGACTCCGATAGTAACAAGCTCCTTGTCGATCTTTGCGTGTTCTCTGAGAGTCGGCGGTATGGTAAGTCTCCCCTGCTTGTCCATATCACACTCTGTCGCGCTGGCGAAGAAGTAACGCGTAAACGCCCTGCCTTCTCTGCTTGTCAACGGGACTTTTTTTAATTTGTCACGGAATATCAACCATTCTGAAGCGGGAAAAACAAAAAGACAATTGTCCAGTCCTTTAGTCAGAACAAACCCCTGTCCAAGCTCATCTCTGAACTTTGCCGGAATTATGACTCTCCCCTTGGAGTCTATACTGTTTTGATATGTTCCACTAAACATGCTTCTCCCCCACTATCGTGACCTTACCTCTCCACTATAAACCACTTTACTCCCTTTTTCAAGGAAAAAATACGTCTGATAATGGAAATTAGAGCAGATTTTTCGACAAGATCTGCAACGCATTAGAGTTGTTTAATATTTCATACATATTTCATACATATTTTATACAAAAACAAACTGCATAATACTAAAACAGCAGCAGATGTAACCGCAATTTTGTGCTTTGCGAACATCTGCTGCTGTAGCATGATAATGTTTTAATATATTTAATTTTCAAATTAAAGTATACATACGATTACCATCATATTATATTATATAAATTATCATATTTACAATACCGAGCACGAGACCGATAAGCGCGCCGAAATTGACTACCGCGCCGAGTTCTGTCTTCATAGTCGACATTACAAGCTCCTCGAGCTGCTCATTGTCCATATTTTCTATAGTTTCCTGCATTATCCCGCCGATATTCAGCATTTCAAGCATCTCGCCCGATTTTTTCTTTACAGCTGCAGTGTATATCTCTTCAGCCTTTGCGCCGAGGTCGATACCTGCTTTATCAATGCTTTCCATTATAGATGACGTTTTCATGTCGAGCACAGAATCGACTTCCTCGTCTACCATCCTTCCGATCATTTCACGACCGTGCTCCGCGATGTAGCCGTCTACCGTCTGAGCTACTGCAGGACCCATCATCTGTGTGACCGAGCCGCCCATCATATGCCCGAGGAATGAGCCTGCGAGAGCCTGGCTCAGCTTTTCATTCACTGTGTCCGCAGCTATCTGACCGAGACCGGCGCTGCTCACCTTCTCAAATACCCTGTCTGTTATAAAAGCCTTTGCCGATGCCGCAAGCCCATTTATACGGTTCTCCGGGTCGTCACCGTATACCGCGATATCCGATGCCTGCTGCGATCCCGTTCCATGAGCCTCAGGCATACATACAGCGGCCGCAAGCGTTTGTCTTATTGTTTTTTCGCTGTCGTTTTTCATAAGCGCCGCGCGCTCGTTCACAGACGACCTTATCACGTGAAGCATTTCGAGTGAAAGCAGACGTCCTTCCACAGCCTCCTTAGTAAGCAGCTGCTCATTTACGACCTTACTGACAGCTGCAGCGAGCCTTTTCTTGCCTTTAGGTATCACACCCGGCGTAAACGGCACTTTAAACCCGAATATATACTTTTCCTCACGCGGCCTGAAAAGCATCTTGACCGCCAGCCAGTTCGTACAATAGCCTATTATCGCGCCTGTCATGGGCGCAGCCAGTATTTTCCATATCATATTATTCATCCATCCCCGTTCAGTTTGTGTTACAATGTATCAGCATAAATATTGACGCCGTGTTTCAGATTATATTACAACAATCTGCATGGCTAATCAATAAAGTAATGCAAAATGAACTCTTTCCGTCCGCCCGGCGGACACATGAGAGCAGCTGCGCTGCCGCGGGTGCGGTGACGCACGCAATTATTATGATCAAAACATTACTCGAAATATTCAGGAGGGAATAAAATGGACTTTACACCTAACCCCGTGGCGTTTACGCTTTTCGGGCTTGACATCAGATGGTACGCGCTGCTGATATGCGCGGGAATGATAATCGGAAGCGCTATCGCGTACAGGCGCTGCCCGCAGCGCGGCATAAAGCCGGACGACCTGCTCGACACGCTGCTTTTTTCCATACCGTTAGGAATCGTCGGCGCTCGCGCATGGTACGTTTTCTTTAACAGAGCTTATTACCATACATTTTTTGATATTATCAATACAAGGGCGGGCGGGCTCGCCATCCATGGAGGACTTATATTCGGCATAGTGACAGCATATCTCGTCTGCCGCTATAAAAAGATCGGATTCCTCAATATGGCAGATACGGCCATTCCGTGTGTCGCGCTCGCTCAGGCTATCGGACGCTGGGGCAACTACTTCAATTCCGAGGCGCACGGCGGCTCGACAGACCTGCCGTGGGGCATCATGGTAGACGGCGTAAAAGTACACCCGACATTCCTGTACGAGTCCATCTGGTGCCTTATGCTCTTCTTCCTGCTTTCGTTCATCGACAAGCGTAAGAGCTTCAACGGCCAGACGATATGCCTTTACGCCATGCTCTACTCGCTTGAACGCTTCTTTGTCGAGGAGCTGCGTACAGACAGCCTGCTCATCGGTCCTAAATCGCTCGTTACAGCGCTTCAGAAAGCAGGCTACGACCCTACAGCCGTTGACGGCGTGCTCCACATTGGAAACTTCCTCGTGTTCCCTGCAAAGACAGCGCAGGTCATCAGCCTTCTGGCTATCATCATCGCCGCAGTTCTTTATATACTGCTCAGAAAACAGAAAAAGCCTGTTATCGATACAGAAACTGTTGACCTTACTATGCTTTAGACCGCTGACTGCATAAACATCAAAACGAGCTGCCGCTCTGATATTTTTTCAGAGGGCAGCTCGTTTGCTTTACTGTGTATATCGTTGATTTTGCTCCGTAGTTGAACACAGAAGGAGACAGCGGAACTGACGGTTCTACGAGGGAAACTCTTGTGTTATGACCGCAGAGCGGTTTACTGAAGGCGGACGGTCCATCCAGCTGAACGGCTGGTTTGGCATAGAGTAGACTCTTCCATCCTTGACAGCCTGTATAGTAGCCCAGTCAGATGATTCCTTTATCTTGTCGTAAGCTCCGCCGCGGCTCGTTCCCCATGCTGCCGCCAGTAGTCCGGCAGTATGCCCTTTACCTCGCCGTCCTCTACGTAAGAATACGGATAGCGTGTAGGATCGCATAAATTCACTTTCGTCAAATTTTTCGATAACACGCTCATCCTGCGTCTGGCGCAGCGAGCTTGTAACTATTGCATCTACCTTTCCTATGAGATTATATTAAACGTTAAACAGGAAGTGTATAACGTCTCCGTCCTGGACTACGTATTCCTTGCCTTCTGAGCGCAGGAGACCCTTTTCGCGGGCAAGACCGAGGTTGCCGTTGCATTCTACGAGCTGGTCGTATGTGATAGTTTCGGCACGGATAAAGCCCTTTTCGAAATCGCTGTGTATCTTTCCTGCTGCCTGAGGAGCTTTTGTGCCGCGCGTTATAGTCCATGCGCGTACCTCCGGCTCACCTGCTGTCAGGTATGATATGAGATTCAGAAGTGAGTATGACGACTTGACGAGCTTGTCAAGACCTGATTCTTCTATACCGAGATCCTCAAGGAACGCTGCTCTTTCGTCGTCCTCGAGCTCTGCGATCTCAGCTTCGAGCTGGGCGCAGACCATTATTACCTCTGAACCCTCTGTGGCAGCAAACTCGCGTACAGCCTCTACATACTGGTTTCCTTCGCCTGACGCTTCATCCTCTGAAACGTTTGCAACGTATATTATCGGCTTGTATGAGAGCAGGTTCAGAGTCTTTACGAAAGCTACCTCTTCATCGTCAAGGTCCGTGATAGTACGAGCAGACTTGCCCTCTGCCAGAACTGCAGCTATACGATTGAGCAGGTCGAGCTCCTTCTGCAGGCTCTTGTCGCCCTTCAGATTCTTAGTCGTGCGCTGTATTGCTCTGTCTATCATTTCCATATCTGACAGTATAAGCTCAGTGTTTATAGTCTCAATATCAGAAAGCGGGTCTATCTTGCCGTCAACGTGAACGACATTAGGATCCTCAAAGCAGCGTACAACGTGAACGATGGCAGCTACCTCGCGGATATGGCCGAGGAACTTGTTTCCGAGGCCTTCGCCCTTTGACGCGCCCTTTACCAGTCCTGCGATATCATAGAACTCTATAGTTGTGTAAATAGTCTTTTTAGCCTTGTATATGTCAGTAAGTACCTTTAAACGCTCGTCAGGAACCGTAACTACGCCGACATTCGGCTCGATAGTACAGAACGGATAGTTAGCAGCCTCTGCGCCCGCCTTTGTGATCGCGTTAAAAAGTGTGCTCTTGCCTACGTTTGGCAGACCTACGATACCTAATTTCATTTTATCTTTTACCTTATCCGGAAAGCCTTGATGTGCAACGCCTTCCGCCTTTCATCAATATTGTTTTACGCCCGTTTTTACGCCTTTTCAAGGGTCGGCGCGAGCCGACGGGTGCGGACGCATTTATTCATTCGTTCAGCCAGACAGCACGCCGGACCGCAATAGTTCATATTTTATCACGACACGCACGAATTCTCAATAGAATCAAATATATACGCAAATAATAAATTCCATGACCTCCGCGCGTCACCGCGGCCGCCTGCCGGTCGGCGCTCCCGTATATCATATATTAATAATAAAATTTTATGATCAATTTTTCTCGATATTTTCTATACTGTTATCGACTGCAGCCGATGTTTTTTCGTTGATATTCATCATTCTCAATATTTTCATACAAAATTTTACACAATAAATGAATTTTCTTAAGT
Organism: bacterium; assembly: GCA_963627215.1. Taxonomy (GTDB): domain Bacteria; phylum Bacillota; class Clostridia; order Peptostreptococcales; family Anaerovoracaceae; genus CAKQOE01. The sequence continues at coordinate 27,680 of CAVGAH010000009.1, forward strand.
AATCTGAGCAAATATATGATATTATTAACGTTATGTTACTTATACAGTCGTAAACTGAAATGGAGAATTTAAAAGATGAATGAAAGAGAGGATTACGGAAGCCGCATAAAAGAGCTTCGTATAAAAATGAACCTCACTCAGGCTGACGTTGCAAAAGCGCTCAACGTTACTCCCGGATACATAAGCAATGTTGAGAACAACAGAACAGCTATGTCGCTTCGTATCCTTATATTTTTTGCACAGCTCATGCACATATCGCTCGATTCACTCGTCGGGCAGCTCGAACCGTCGTACCAGACTACAGCTCTCGACAACGAGCTGACAGATATGATAGCTGCGCTTGATGATGACAGTAAGAGAAAGCTTATCGAGACATTAAAGATATGGTCGTAAACGATATTTCAGCCGCTGCGGCTGATACGCGTTACATCGTTTATCTGAGATCATTAAAAGACCTGCCCTGCCGCGAAATAACTCGCCGACCGGACAGGTCTTTCTGTTTTAGGTCTTACTTATTCCCCCATTTTCTATTCCCGATCTTCCGAAGCAGCCTCCGCTATCACTCTATACGCTTCTGTGAGCCGTTCGACTGACCATGCGGCGTTTGCCGGGCTGGTAGACGGCAGGCAGACCGCAGCTATGCCTGTATCCTTTTCGCACAGCTTTACATAGTATTTATACGATGCCGCGCCTGTGCAGAATACCGCTTTTATCTGCGAACGGTCTATGATGCTTTTCAGGTCGTTCGGGACAGGTGACTTTATAGACGTATCGCTCGCGCCCTTTATCTCGCACGACGCTATCGTATCCCACATGGCTATGTGATGGCGCAGCGCCAGAGATTGCTTTTCTTCTATCGTTTGCGGGACGGGGTCGCCGAATACAGCCGCCAGCACAGGCCAGAAGCGATTGCGCGGATGACCGTAGAAAAACTTCTGCTCGCGCGATTTGGGGCTCGGGAATGAGCCGAGTATGAGTACACGCGAATCCGCCGCCCACAGCGGCGGTATGTTATGGTAAACTTTTATATATTCTGCCATTTATTCTTTTTTTATTATATAACGTAGCGCCAGATATCCCCCGCTTCTATAAGCGGCGGGGTCCATTCCCGACTTTCGGTGGTGGGTCATAATCTCCCACCGAAACCCGGGCGGAGCTAAAGCCACGCTGGCGCCGTTGCAAGCGTGCTTGTCAGAGGCTTTGCTTCGCTTTAAATATTTAAATTAATTTCTTTATCAAATTTGCTTCGGACTGCCGGGCAGCCGACATATGCATTGTTATTTAACTATCATAGCTGAATATTCAGGGTGACGTTCAAACCAGCCTACAGCGTATGAGCATGTCAGCACGGCCTTTTTTCCGTCCGCCTTTACGCGCGCGGCGGCGCGCTCAAGCAGCTTTCCTGCTATTCCCTGACCCTGCAGGCTTGCGTCCACCTCTGTATGCGTGAATTCCACAACTCCCGGTCTTATCTCAGGATAGAGGACCACCGCGAGCACATTTCCGTCAGGCGTGACGTACTCAGTCCTGTCTTCCTTAACCTCAAATTTCGGCTCGGCATACGCAGTCGGCGCTATCAGCAGCTCCCGGTCCTGCCCGTATATCTCATCGCGGTAAAACGCCGGCCAATCCTTCGGCAGATACTCACGACATCCTACTGAAATATATCCGAGGTCGTTTCCAAATTCTTCGCGCACAGCCTCTGCTATCCTTGCAGCCAGAGCCATTTTCTGCTGTTCTGTCTTTCCCGGCCATACATTTATGGTAATATGTGGCATTTTATTTTTCTCCTTTTCTGCTCTGATCTATTAATGATATACAAGCTGCATTAATGCATCATCCATCCGGCTCGCGCGCCGGGCGCGCCCATATGACGATCGTATTCCATGATAACATTTATTCCAGTGTCTGCTTTATTTTTTCTATTATTCCAATGTCAGCAGGCAGCCAGTCTACGCTGTAAAGCTCGTCCGCCGAAAGCCACCTCGCGTCCTCATGTTCACGAAGCACGAGCTCCTTTGAGATCAGCTCGCACCAGAAGCAGTCCATCGATAAGTGAAACTGCGGATAATCGTACTCTACTGTTTCTATGAGCTGCCCAACTGCGATCTCAGCATCAAGCTCCTCGCGTACAGGTTTGTCAAGCTCCCAATCTATTTTCTGTCAATTATTATAATTACATATAAACTATAAACTATCATAATTTATACTCTAAATTAAGCTCCCAGATTATCAGCATTCTGATACCCTGATCACTAAGTTGTTTCTGAACTTCATTATCACGTTCAATATTCCTGTTAAATTTTTTTAACCAGAAATCAACATTACTCTTAGGCATATACGCATATTTACAGTTCTTATGTCGATGCCAGAAACAGCCGTTTATAAACAATGCAGTATTATATTTTGAAAGCCATACGTCAGGATGTCCGGTTATATCCTTTACATTTTTTCTATATCTGTAACCAATTGCAAATAACTTCTTTCT
>CAVGAH010000010.1:0-29607 GCA_963627215.1 bacterium
CTTCCGATCACTATGCCTTGCTTTGACTTGTCTGATGATGTAGCTTTGCCTGTCACTATGCAGTTTTCTATGTTCTTATATTTTCCCGGTAAATAGCCTGCTACGCCGCCTGCATACGCAGCTGCAGTTCCCTTTGCAGATACATTTCCAGACGTTACACTGTTTCTAACAGATACAGGATTGCTTGTATATGCATCCGACATAGCAGTTCCCTGTGCAGTAGTTGCTACACCGAATAATCCGCCTGCATATGCAGATGTGTTTTCTGCTTCTACAGAACCTGTGTTTATGCAGTTAGTATAATATCTCTGAGATTCTTTTAATGTATACTCACCCGCACTTACCGATATACCTCCGGCAAATGATGTATCGCCCTCGCCCGAAGCCTTTACATCACCTGTATTTACGAAGTTTCTTCCTGCAGCCAGTGTCGCTGCCTTATAGTCTGAATATCTCATTGCTTCAACACCGATACCTGAAGCAAATGATACCTTACCTGCTGCTGTTACATTTCCGCTGTTTTTCAGGTCGGAAGCATATATAAAGTAATGAGCTACACCTGATGCATATATAAAGCTGTTATCTATACCTGTGCTCATGCTTACAGCTCCGCTGTTTTCGCAGCCTGAAAGATATGCAGTATAAAGCGCTACGCCGGCGTCTTCAAGGTAAGCTCTATTGTTGCTGCCTGTCGTATTATATGCTGAAGACTTTACATCTACCTTTACATTTCCTGTATTTACGCAATTTAAGGCAGATGTATAATGAGCCATATCCTTGCCCCATGCGCTGTAACTGTCGTCAGCGACAACTACGCCTGCTGCGTATACACAACGCGAGCTGTTTTCTACTGTTATATTGCCTGAGTTCTTGCAGTTTGATATAACGTCAGATCCGTCACCCTTATATGCTGATTTGTGCGCCGTTATACCTGCCGCATATACGTACATATACGAACCAAGCTCAGAATCATCACCATCACCGCATAATATGCTGCCTCTGTTCTCACAGCCTGTGAAAACTGAGCTGCCATTATCATATGCAGCTATTCCTGCTACATAATGTCTCTTTGTTTTCTGTATATTCGGTGTCTGAAGATGGTTATCGATGTTTACCTCCGATATCACATTTTCAAACGTTGAAGCTGTCGAATATCCTGCGATACCCGCAACATAGTCCGCTCCGTTTACATCAAGCTCAGATATCCTCTTTATAGTTATATTACCTTTTACAGTAAGATCCTTTATAACTGCTCCGTTAACATAACCAAATAAGCCTATGCTCTGCGTCCTTGATGCTACCTTGAGATCATATATGCTGTGGCCGCCGCCGTTGATGATACCTGAGAACGGTTTATCCGCACTGCATCCTATAGGAATGAATTCATATGAGTCGTTCATCTGGATATCATCTTTTACCAGGAAGTACTTACCTGCATATGACTGTGCATTTTCAGCATTTACTGTTTCTGAAAGGTACAGCAGGTTTCCGCCTGTAACGATCTTATACGGATCTGCTTCTGTACCTGATCCGCTGAATGCTTCAGATTCACCGTACCATTTTTCGTCGCCCTCAGGCTTGCTTATCTGTCCCTTTAATGGAGATGATACAGTTTTCTTAGATGAAGTTACATTGTATTCTTTATTTGTATACGTATCTGTAACTTCAACAAAATAATATCTTACACCCGGAGATAATGTATCGAGCTTATACGTTGCCGGAGCAAATGTTCCGTCATCATTTTTCGTAAGAGTTCCTGTCGCTCCATCTCCGGTCATTTCCTCTGCATATTCAAAGTCAGCTACAGTTCCGCTGTACCATTTGTATGTCAGTGTTCCTGCTTCATAATCGCTGCTGTTTGTACATGCTACATCAGCAGAGAGCATAGCATTTGAGTCTGAAGGTGCTGCAGACGCTTCCTGTCCGTCTACCAGCATAACAGGAGCTGATACAACAGGCTTTGCCGCCGACGTTATATATGGGCCTACAGGCATAGGATAACCGTTGCTGTCAAGCTTCCATGTATTGTAGTATTCCGCTTTCTCACGAGATACGTTTGCCGCTACCCACTGATTGAGTGCGTATAAAAGTGGTGTTTCACCATTTTCATAGCTGTCCTTTACATATGTAAGGCTCGTTGTATTATCATCAGTGCAAGGTTCGATCTTGCCGCCTATCTCTGTGAGGACGCCCATATCGCTGTCATGTGTACGATAGCTTTCGTTTGCGTTTGAAGTTGACTTTATTTCGGCATCATCAGGTCTTACATAATATCCATTCTGAAGTGAAGCTGTTACTCTTGAAGTACCTAATATACCACCGCCATTATGCATCTTTCCTGTACTGTAGCAGTTCATTATTCCGCCGCTGAAAGCAGTACCTTTCATGCTTCCACTGCTTGCAGTACCTATTATGCCGCCTGCAGCTATGTTATTAAGATCTATCTCTCCTGTATTTACACAGTTCGCAAATCTTGTGAACTCTTCGTCAACGTAGTAAGCATAACCTATGATGCCTCCGAAAGTGGATGATGTCGAAGCATTGCTTCCGTTGCAGTCAAATGACAGCTTTCCGTTATTCACACATCCGTCGATATATGTAGGTACGCTTTTTGACGATTTCATATAACCGACCATACCGCCGACATATGCATATACAGCAGTAAACGTAGTGTTTACATTTACATTGCCGTTATTTATACAATTTTTTACAGATATTTCTGTTGTTACATTACCATAGCCTATTATGCCTCCGACATTTATCGGCTTGTTGTTTGTAGTAACATTTACTGTCAGTTCTACATCTGAAGTAATGTGATCTATCGCTGAATCTATCGCGTAACCTGCTAAAGCTCCCGCTGAAGCGTAATCCTTTGCTGCAGTTACGTTAAGGTTTCCTGCGAGTTTCAGATCAGTCACTCTCGCATCTTTAAGCGCATTGAAAAGGCCTCTTGAATCATAAGTGCTTGAAGCAGCTGATGAAGCAACAGATGATCCCTCAGCTCCGAATCTTACAGTATGACCGGCACCGTTAAATGTGCCTGCAAAGTAATTAGCCGGAGTCGCTGATGAAGCTTTTCTGAGACCGATACCGTTCCACGTTCCGTTTATCGTTACATCGGCACCGAGCGTGAATGTCCAGCCTGCAAATGTCTGTGCAGCTATTGCGGCACCTGAAGCATCAGTTACCTTAGATCCATCCTCGTATGCTCCAAGTACAAGAGCCGCCAGACCTCTCAGGTCTGCTTCATCCATGATGACAGCACTCTTTGATGCTGCACCTGCTTCATACCATGAGATATCCTCTGTTGACGATCTGTCAAGAAGAGCTATATTCATGCTGCTGTCAGGGATAAGGTCGATACCTTCACCTGACCATCCGTATGCGTTATACTGAAGTCCCTTTGATGACACCCATGTATTGAGCGCAGTTTTCAGGTCGCTGTATACCGGGTTTTCTGAAATAAAGCTGCCGTTTTCGTCAAATGCAGCTGTGCCTGCACCGTAAGGCATGCCTCCGACAAGTACTGCATCAGCGTCTGCAAGAGCATAGCATGCATCTACAGCAGCGCTTCCGTCGCAGCCGCCTGCAACATTTCCGATCCCTGCAGTCTGATCGTCATCGTTTTCAGCTGCATCAAGCTTTCCTGTGAATGCACAGTTCTGCATGTCTGCAACAGCTCCGATGTATCCTGCCATTCCTCCGAAATGGCCGCTTTCCGCATCTGCTTTTACGTCTCCGCTGACTACAGAGTTATATATTTCAGCAGGCTGATCCTCAGTTCCGCTTGCATATCCGGCGATCCCTCCTGCAAATACTCTGCTTCCTTCGGCAGCCAGGCTGCCCTTCACTACAGTATTTATTATTACTGAGCCTGATCTTATCTGACCGATAAGTCCGCCTGCATAAGTTCTGTCAGCATCGCTCTTCACGTCAACGTCAACATCTGTCACAACATCAGCGATCACTGTGTTTTCAGCAAAGCCGGCAAGTGAACCGGCATATGACGTGCCTGATGATTTTGACGCATATACGGAGCCTTCAAGTCTCAGTCCGCTTATTTCAGCATCAGCAAGGTATCCGAAAAATCCTGAATACACTGTTGTATTCGGCTGTTCAGATGTGCCGAGACTGAGTCCTGTTACAGTATGTCCGCAGCCTCTGAGATCACCGCTGAATGGGTGCTCCTCTGTTGAGCCTATCGGCAGTGACCAGCCAATATCAGAAATATCTATATCTGCTGACAGATATATCGTTTTTCCTGTAAAGCTGTCACCGTTGTTTACTATCTGAGCCAGACCCTTGAGCTGTGCAGCCGTTCCTATCGTAAACCGATCCTCTGCAGCTGCATACCATGATATATCTATCGTAGTATCGCCCGTCTGAGCAGTTTCCTCCTGGATGTTTTCAGTAACATCAGCCTTTATCTCTTCCTTTTCTTCACCTGTCACCGGTTCCTTTACATCGGAAGCCGGAGGTTCAAGATCTGAATCACTGAAAGCGTTATCCTTTTCAGTACCCGGCAGCGTTCCGTCAGTTACGCCGCTCTCATTTTCAGACCCGCCTGCTGCAGTGTTTTCACTGTCATCAGGCTGTGCGCCGGATCCGCCGTCCTCCGGATACCCCCCCCCGACTGTGCTGTCAGGATCAAGGGCAGAAACGGTGTCGCCCTCTCCGGATGAACTGTCCTCCTGATGCTGTTCATCGTTATCGACAGCCTGCTGACTGTCACTATCCGATGAAGCGTCAGTAACATCTCCGGAAGCGCTTACACTGCTCTCAGTATCAGCTTCATCGACTGCTGTTGACTGCACGCCGCTGTCACTGATATCAAGGGCAAACGCGCTAGGCACCATCTGTGTGAGTACCATCGCCATACAAAGCGCGATACTCATGATGCGTTTAGAGTGTTTACTCTTCATTCTCCTGTTTTTCTCCTTTCACAAACAGAAATATTTAAATTTATATAAAATAAATGCCTTACGGCAATTTATGTCCAAAACTTTGGTTTAAAGGAAATACACTTTAGTTAGAATGCTTTTACTACAATACATTTGATTTTAACATTAAATAAAAATATAGTATGTTAGAAGGAAAACATATTCAGCTGTTATACTTTTAGTCTTTGTTTGTTTTAATTATATTTAATTCAATTATTCACAAAACGCAACGCTCTTCACTTTTGTTCATATTTTTGCAACAAAATAAAGACTGACTGATATTCATTAACATCAGCCAGTCTTTATTTTGCACGTTGCATGCTATTTACTTTATTTTTCATTATTTTAAAAGTATATTATGCACCGTTATCTGCTCGTTCTGCATCATCCTCACTGCACCCCTTCATCTCCGCCGGAGCATAAAGCTGTATACACTTGTCACTTATACTGAACCAGTCGCGTTCGCATTCTATGAGGCCTTCGTGGCGCATCTTTGAGAGCTCGTGCGACAGGGCGCTCCTCGTTACGTCGAGGTACTGCGCCAGATGTTCTCTGTCCATATCCACTCTGAATGCTGTGTTTTTACGCTTTTTCATAAGTATAAAGAGGTATGCGAGCACACGCTCGCGGATCGTTTTCTTTGATACTATGTCTATTTTGTATATATTCTTTACAGAATCCTCTGCTATTGCGCGCATGAGGTTCGTATGAAGAGCGAACTGAAGCCTTTTATCCGGATATGTCGGTGAAAGGACTGATTTCAGGTCTATAAATATCAGGCGGTTTTCAGCTGCTGTCGCCTGAACGATCGTCGGGCTCTTTTTTGTTTTTGAAAATACGATGTTGAGCCCTATTATATCGCCTCTGCTGCATTCCTTTATCATCGTCGACCTTCCGCCGTAATCGCTCCTTACGGAAACGAATTTGCCGCTGTCTACTACGGCGAGCTTTGTAAACTCTTCGTTTTCGCGCACGAGCGTTTCATTTCGGCGCAGATCCTGGTAGTACGGCTCTGTTACATTCATTGCATTTTCAAAGCTGCTGTCTGAGACATCTCTGAACAGTTCACATTTTCTTACAAATGCTTTCATGCTTTCATCACAGCTGTTTTCTTTAAATACCTTCTTCTTCCTCATCGTCTTCCGTCACCCTCTTTCCTTCGCTGCCTGTATCGATGATATCGAACAATATATCGCTGCAGCGGCTTTTATTGTATGTTTTGCGTACCAGTACTCTGTCAAAATCATTATTTCCAAGATCTACCGGAACTGTCACCAGCTCGGGCAGCGAATGATTTACGTTTGGATCGTAAAACGGCATCAGACCTACACCTTCACCGAGAGATGCTCTCAGCTTTATTCCACGGAAATCGCATATCTTGAATTCCGGTAGTATGTGGTTATCGCTGCAGAGCTTTACTACGTACTTGAAAAATTTAGGATTCTGCTCACGCCTGCAGACCATCAGGGCACTTCCGTTGAGCTCGCTGAATTTTATACTTTTTCTTTTTGCCAGTGGTGAGCTGCTGTTTACTAATATACTCATAGAATCAGTATATGCTGTCTTTATTTTTACATCTGTCATCTGACTGGCAATGATGCGTCCTGTTATTATTACATCAAGCAATCCTGAATCCAGCATCTGTATAAGCTCTTCAGTAGTGCAATTAGAAGACATGAGCTCTATCTCAGGATAATCTCGTGACATTATGCTGAAGAGCATCCTGAGGTAGAGAAGATTTGTCGATATATTGTCATTCAGACCAAATCTTATAATGCCTGCCGGGTTATCGCGGTATCCTGATATATAGTTCATCATGCTCGCGCATTCATTTACTATGTTTTTTGCAAATATCAGAAGGTTACTGCCTTCCGGTGTAAGTGATACTCCTCTTGTTCCTCTGTTAAAAAGTGTACATCCCAGTTCATCTTCAAGTGCGAGTATGCCCCTGCTCAGCGTCGATTTTGAAACATATAGCCGTTCTGCAGATGCGGCAAAGCTTCTTGTTTCAGCAACTGAAACAAAGTACTCCAGATTTCTGATACTTATGTTCATCTCTATGACCTGACCCTCTCCTTATACCCAGGCAGGCGTCCTGTCGCAGGACGCCTGTCTGGGTATTTCATCTCAATTCATTTATTCTTAACAATTCCACTATTTTGTTTATTTATGCTTTTCCATATTTTCAGGAGCCGAAGCATCTCTCATGTTCCTTTCGATCTCACCCATCCTGCCTCGTTCTCCGGGCATCATCGGCGGACGCATTCCAAAGCCCGGTGCCGGCGGAGGTCCCATCGGTGGCATCATCCCCGGTCCTGTCATCGGTGGCATCATTCCCGGATACATTACCGGCGCAACCATAACAGGAACCATCATTACCGGCATCATCTGCGGCATATAACCACCGTATCCATAAAAAGGCATTGGCGGCATCATTCCCATTCCCTGACCCGGTGGAGGTCCCATCGGCGGACGCATATCAGGACCCTGTCCCTCCACAGTTGGACGTCTGCGCTCACCGCTGTAAGGTCCAGGTCCCGGACCAAACGGAGGTCTGTCTTCAAAACGTCTGTCCATACGTTCACGCGGACCTCTGAAGCGCGGATCGTCCGGCATGCCCCATCCTCTTTCACGACCTCTGCCCGGACCTGCTTCAAAGCGTCTCGGCGGCATAGGCGGCCTTCCTCCGAACTCTCTCGGCGGCATCGATACCCGCCTTTCCAGCTTGTTTATTTCTTCATTTTCAGGCATCATTATCTCATCATCTTTTCTGTCCATAATAATTTCCTCTGTCGGGCCTGCCTGGCAGGCGCTTTACTGGTCAAATTCGTACCTTAATTCAACATCTATGAGCGAGCCTTCCGGATAAAAGCCTCTTCCTATCTCTGTTATGAAAAGACCGTTTGCACTCATTGCCTCTGCAAGGCTGCCGTCCTCGTGCACAGGATACGCTGCGTATCCGAAATGTACTCTGTATACATTCATCTTTACGCATGTTTCCATCACGGACGATATATGAATATCCTCTTTTAAAACGGCTGTGACTCTTGTCTTTACAGGGTAAGGTCTGGCGAGCATGGAGCTGACGAGCGACTGTACACACCAGTCTGTACTGTAAAGAGCCGCGACCGGCTTTCTCGGAAGTCCTATCGCCGGTTTTCCGTTTATGACTGCTATTTCCGTATTATTTCCCGGTGATGCCGCGACCTCGCTGCATATGATCCTGCTGTCGAATCTTCCTTCTTCAGTATCATTATCGAGGCACTGCGTCAGGCTTCCGTTATACACCACTATATCGGCTGTCGAAAGAGCTTTTTCAATTACGTCACATACATTATCTGTTTCCGGTCGTACAACGGGGAATATCAACGGTTCCGCGCCCATGTTCTCAAGAAATACTCTGAGCATTACGGAGTTTGAATCGTATACCTTGCCGCGGCTCAGTTCCACACCTGCCTCGACAAGCTCTTCACCTGACGGTATGAATGCTACTCGCGGCTTTCGTACACACTTTATGCACTTCCTGCCGCTTGCAGCTGCAAGCGCCGCTTCCTCAGGTATAAGTTCACGTCCTGCGCACAGCAGGAGCTCGCCCTTCATGATCGAGCTGGCCTTTGTGGTAACATTTGTATCGGGTTCTACAGTCATACCCGACGGCAGCCTTATCACAACGCCTGCATCATCCGGAAGCAGACTTACCATTTTATTATCTATAACTGCATCAAATTCATCAGGAAAATCGTTTCCCGAATACACTCGTACATAATCACGCCCGTATTTCCACAACATTGTGTCCGGCAGTCTCGGGTATCCTGTATCCTCGTCTATGAAATCTGCAGATCTCACAGCTATACCTGTCGTGGATGCTGCTCTGTTTACAGGTATGGAATACCCTGCATAAATATTTTCTGCAAGTACTCGCCCTACGCATTCTGTCACGGGCACGTCTTCTGTTTCAAGCTCAACGCTCCATACATCATAAAGCGCTGACAGCGCTTCCTGCTTGGTTATAAGCTCCATTTACCAATGATCACCTCTATGGGTAACGCCGCCTGGCGGCGCCCTTCATTAATTATTTATTATCTGAGCTGTCGCTGCTGCCTTCACCGTTCTCTGCTCCGGCTTTGTTGCTGTCATCGACTACGAATGTCTTTCCTGTGTTTGGATCCTCGATAGCTGTACCGAGATTATCGTAATTGCTTGCAGCTGCGTTGCTCTGATCTATCGCCTCGTCCTCGTCAAGCTCTATGAGCTCTGTCTGGTCGATGATATTTACAACGTTGTTCAGATCTATATTCCACAACATCATTATTGCGATCATCAATCCGCAGGCGAATACCATCATTACGTCAAACATATTGCCGACGCCGTCCATCGGGTTTATATCCTCTCCGCGCTGGCGTCTGCGCCTTCTGCTGCGTCCGTAGAGACGCCCTCTCTGTCTGCTCATTTAGTTTTCGCCTCCTGTTCCGTTTGCAGCTGCGCCTGACGAGCTGCTTCCTCCGTCTGCGGAGCTGTCGGCTCCGGCATTGCTGTCGCTGCTGTCTGCCGGTTTTATCACGTATATCTTTCCTGTTTCAGGATCCTGATATACCTGTCCCATATCCTGATATGCGTCATCCTGTCTCGCCTGGAGATTATCGAGGTCTACATTCCAGAACATGATTATCGCTATCATGAGCCCGCATATGAAAACGAGCATTATATCGACGAGGTTGCCGACGCTTTCCATTGGATTTACAGTCGGCTTTGAGCTGCCGCGCCCGCGACGTCCGCCTCTGCCGCGTCTTCCGCGATCAAGCCTCATATGCTACGCCTCCGCTTCTGCTTCGTTTTCGAGAATGAATTCTGAAATAGCCTCACTTGCTGACATATCGCTGTCATACCAGCGGCGGCGGATATGTGATATTACGAAGCATACAGCTGCTGCGATCATACCTGCTATAGTAGTATCGAACGCGATGGCGAGCGACTGTGAAAGTGTCTCTGTATCGCCCTGACCGAGAGCTACGATACCAGGGCCCAGCGGGATGAGTGTACCGAGGAGACCAAACATGGGGCCTATCTTCTGGACTATGTCAGAAACGCTGTTGCACTTGTCGCAGTAAGCACTTTCATCATCTAAAAGCTTCTGTGCAAATGCAGACCTTGCATTTTCTTCCATTGTTTCGCCTGCATCGATCATTTCTGTAAACATCTTTTTCTGACGCTTTAATATCTTTGCGTTATTTATCTCCTGCTTCATCTGCTCAGGCTTCATTCCATTGAGTCTCTTGAGCAGCTCAGGTATATCTTCCTTTACCTTTCTGCGTTCTACTATGCACTCTACTATAATGTCACCGAACTGCCATACAGTTGCAACAAGCAAAAGCAGCAGCACTATGATACATGGATCATTGAGTGCCTGTCCTATAACGTGTAAAATTCCTGAAATCGATAAATTTTCCATTTAATAACTCCTTTTATAACTTAACGCCAGCTCTGACTCTGACGCGCCAAAATCCCACGCCTGTTCGGGCGCGGCTCTTTTCTGACTTTCAGCTGCACACTGTCATGTGCAGTGCATCATGCTTTTTCCAATACATTATAACATAAACAAACTGGGTGATAATTAAAAACATTCAAATCTACCGTTCTGATTTTTTTCAAAATCAAATTAAGTGTTACGAATAACGCAACACTGAAAATTATCCGGCAAAAAAACGCAACCCGCGTCCCGCGGCTGCAGGGGGGCGCGCCGGCGCGCGATTTGATGTTTACACACGAGATATTTCAATGTAAAATCAATATGTTCAATAAACGTGGATACAATGTACAAATGAAAGGTCTTTAATTTTATGGATTTCAGACAGCTCGAGGCCTTCTGCGCCATCATAGAATGGGGAAGCTTTTCAGAGGCCGCAAAGAAGCTTTATATAACTCAGCCGACCATCAGCAACCACATGAGGATGCTCGAGACGGAGCTGAATACGAGCCTGATAAACAGGACGACTAAGACTATGACAGTTACTCAGGACGGGCGCAGGTTCTACAAATACGCGCGCGGCATGCTCGACATGCGCGACAAGGCAGTATCAGACTTCAGCCGCAGCGGCTCGCGCCGCATACACATGGGCGCTTCATCAGTGCCTTCGGCGTTCATACTGCCGGAGATAATGGCAGAGTACAAAAAGCTCCATCCCGACGCATATTTTGAGATAATACAGTCTGACAGCGTCGGCATACTCGCAAACATGCAGTCGGGTATAATAGACGCGGCGCTTGCAGGCACTCCGTGCCAGGATGAAGCGTTTGAGTGCGTACCCGCTTTCAAAGACGAGATGGTGCTCGTGACGCCCGACAACGAGCACTACCGCGCGCTGCGGGACGCTGCGCGCACGCTACGCTCCGACGGTGATGGCGGCTACAGCAGCGACAACTGCGCCGTGGAAGATCTGGAATACGATTACGATATAACGGAGCTGCTGCTTCAGCCGTTCATACTTCGAAAGGACGGCTCTGCCACACGCCGCGAGATACTTAATTATCTGAGCAGCATCGGCATGTCAGAATCGCAGCTCAATATCACATCGCAAATGAACGATATGAAGTCAGTAATAGCCAGCATCGCATACGGCCTCGGAGTTTCGATACTTTCGCGCTCCATAACAAAAACGCTGCCTCACGGCAACGTCCTGACGTTCCCTCTCGGCCGCGACGGCGACCCGGTATACCGCACATATTACCTGATCTACAGGAAGAATCTTACAGGCGGTTACATTAAGGATTTTATCGATTTTATTCTGGAATATGCAGAAAAGCGTATGTAGACAAAAATAGATCCCGCCTGCAGACGCTTTTGCCTTTGGCGGGATCTTGTACACATGTTTTATTTTAAATCATGCTGTTTTGCGTGATCTTTTATCATTAGATAGAAAGGTTTATTTCTTCCTCATCGTTGAGCAGCATTATCTCTGAGAGGAGCTCCTGCTGGCGTTCGTAAACGAGGAGTTCCTTGTTGTGCTCGAAGTACTTTTCGCAGCCGTAGCGGCTTATGAATTTTGCTGAGTAGTAGTTTACTGTGAGCTCTGTTACTACTACGAGCATTTCAGGCTCGTCAAATACTTCCTCTACGAACAGGAAGAGGTTTTCTATCATCGACTGCGACTTGCTCAGGTGCTCTTTCATTTCAGCTACCGTGCCTGCGAATGTTTCCTTTATATATGCGAAGCCTGCATCAACGTCTGTTATCGATTCCTGTCTGAGGTGGTTATTGTACTCTTCTATGGCGAGTATCACTCTTCTCATAACTACCTCACGGCTCTTTGTCAGGATGCCTGAACGCTTTGCGTTCCTGTACGCAGATGTACGCGTAGTTATTATCCTGCCGAGTATGTCGTCTATGTGAGCTTCCTTGTTTTCGCATTCGCCGCGAACCTCGAGAAGTACCTTGTGGAGTTCAGTAACGAAATCTTCTGTGTCGATATCCTCCTTCAGGCGGTCTGTAGCCGCGTCAAGCAGCAGTCCTGTGAGCGTCAGGCGCTCGTCGAACTTTGCGGCCTTTGCTCTGTCGCGTATTTCCTCGCTGTATGTGCCGTCGAGTATCGTCTCGAGCTGGTAATCTGACTTGTACTTATTATAGAGGTCGTAGTAGATAGCGAAATCCTTTGCGACCTTTTCGTGCTGGAGGTACTGGCTTATAAGGCGCTCGTCAACAGTGTACCCCTGCTTTTCATAGAGCTTTATCATAGTTGACAGGTCTTCCCAGCCTCTTGCTGTTACGAACTCTACGCCGTCTACCGTAGTTTCTATTCTGTAGAAGTCATTCTTCTTTATTTCGAGGTACGTAGTTATCGCGCCGTGTATCTGCGCTTTGTAAGCGTATTCCTTCCATACGTCGTAATCAGGCTCTACTACTATTTTCTTTACACGGTCGAGCGTTACGATATCGAACTCTCTTACTGACTTGTTATGCTCAGGCGGGTTTCCGGCAGTCGCTATTATCCAGCCCTCAGGGACCTCGTGCTTGCCGAATGTCTTGTACTGCAGGAACTGCAGCATTGCAGGGGCGAGCGTTTCTGAAACGCAGTTGATCTCATCGAGGAATAATATGCCCTCGTGCAGACCTGTCTGCTCTATGCAGTCGTAAACTGACGCTATTATTTCGGACATTGTATACTCGGAAACCATGTATTCCTGACCGCCGTAGGTCTTTTTCTCTATCTTTGGCAGACCGATGGCGCTCTGTCTCGTGTGGTGCGTCATAGAGTATGAAACGAGGCCGATGCCGAGCTCTTCAGATATCTGCTCCATTATGGCAGTCTTACCGATACCCGGGTCGCCTATAAGCAGTACAGGTCTCTGTCTTACTCTGCTTATCACGTAATCGCCGAATTCATCCTTTTCGAGGTATGACGTTATTGCACGCTTTATTTCGTCTTTTGCTTCTTTTATGTTCATATGAGAACCTCCTCTGTTATATCACTCGTTTCAAGCACCAGCTTCATTGCCCAGCTCGGGACCTGATATTCAAATTCATCATCATCTACAAATATAAATGCCGTTTCATACGGCGGTCTGCGCTTCGGATACGTTCCGTTTCCGTCCGTGAAATATATAAGACCCTTGAGGTCGTCAAACTCGCCTGCGTCTATCATCGTATTTACATACTCAAATACAGGTCGGAAGTCTGTACCTCCGAAGCCCTTGAATTCGAGATTCCTTATATAATCCTCAAACTCTGTCTTGTCTGTTATCTTTGCGACCTCCTGTATCTCTGCGTCGCACTGTATGATATGCAGGTTTATCTTTCTGAAGAAGTTTTCCTGCTGCATAAATATCGAGAATGTCTTGTCAAGGAATTTCTGAACTACATCGCCTGCGCACGAGCCGGACGTATCTATCGCTATTACAAAGTCGCGTACCTTTCTGACTTCCTTGTACTCGAGCGGCTCTATAAGTGGTATATTCCCATATTTTTCCATACCGAGCGTGTAATATACATAATCGAACTCGTCATCATTTATCTGGATATCTTCCTTTAATGTAGAGAATTTTTTCAGGAATGTCGCATAGTCGTATTTGTCGCGGTTTATCTTCTTTATGCCCTGAAGCATGCCGTCCGACTTGTTGCCCCATTCCTTAGATGAGGTCTCAAGGTCTACGAGCATGCGCTCGCTTATTTCTTTCCATTTTTCTTCCAGCTCGCGCTGTTCCTCGCCGCTGTGCATGTAGGACGGCGCTTTTTCTTCTTCATCATCGCCGCTGTCGGCTGTGCCCTGCTCGGCTTTTGCTTCCTGCTTCTGCTGCTCCGCGCCCGGCTGCAGCTGTTCTTTGTTTCCGGAGGAGCCGTTCATCTGGCTGCGTTCTCCGTCCTCGCCGCTGCCGCGCTGCGTAGCCTCGCCAGACGAATGCTCCCACGCAGACTGCGAGCCGTCACCGCCTCCGCCTGTTCCTGCGGAATGCTCGCCTCCGCTCGTTCCCGGCTGCTGTTTGCCGCCGTTTCCGCTCATATCCTGCGAGCTGCCGCTGTTCTCATCATCACTGAACGGGTCTTCTCCCGGCGAGTCATCCTGTTTGCCCTCGCCGGTCGTTCCGTTCATATTGCTGTCCGGTCTTCTGTCATCAGCCTTCTGTTCGCTGCTGTCGCCTGCGTCTCCTGACATTCCGTCAGGGCTTTCGCCTGCGCCCGAGCCTTCATCCTCCGACTGCTCAGCATCATCACCGGCACCACCGCCGCCGCTGCCATCATCATCGCCGTCTTCGCCGGTGTCATGCGTGTCTGAATCCGGGTCAGGGATGTCGTCGGGGTTTTCTCTGTCCATCGTCTGCCCCGGAGTGCCGGAATATTCTTCCTCATACTCGTCTTCACGCCATTCTTCGTCTTCTTCGCTGTTTTCTTCAGCTTCTTCAGACTCTTTTTCTGCATCTTTTTCGCTTTCTTCAGAGCCTTCTTCTTCCTCTTCTCCATCATTTTCTTCAGAAGCTTCGGGATCCTCTTCGTTGTTTTCCTGACCTTCTTCGTCGCTGCCTTCACCGGAGGCGTCGCTATCACCGTCATCGCCGCCGTCTTCATCATCTTCTTTGCCTTCTCCGTCTTCGTCGGCTCCGGCTTCATCGTCATTTTCCTTATCTTTATCGGCATCATCTGCGCCGTCGTCTTCATTTTCGGGATCAGACTGTGCATCGTTTTCGTCCTCCTTGGCTCTCTCTTCCTTTTCCTCTTCAGCTCTGCGCTTCATCTCTTCTTCTATCTGCTTCGCTATCTCCCACCATACTGCGTGGTCGTCGCGTCTGAAAAGATGGCGCCATTTTTCCATGTCCTTTCTCTGCGCTCCTCCGCCTCTCAGCCATGCGTACAGGCGCTCCGCGGTCATCTGACCGCTCGTCATTTCTCTTATGCGCTCTATCTCCTTCAGTATATCCTGCGAATCGCGCGTATTTGCCTGCCTTACGTCAAGGTCGCATATTATATTCTCTACAGCTATATCGCACGCGAGATCCCACGCTGCTCGGTCGAGGCTGTTTGAAACGAACGGATGCCTGAAAACGCAGTGCAGCACCATATGCAGATAATCTCTCGACAGGCTCTGCTTGTCTTTCATATACTGCTCTATTACGTACTGCGGGTCGTATATCATGTGCTGACCGGTAGTCGCTATCGTTCTGACGTGCTCTATATTTTCAGCCAGCTGATCTGAATTTATATAGCTGAACTGGCACAGCGCTACATCCATAAATCGCAAGGTAACGAAAAGTCCGTTCCTCGTCATGTCTATTATCTGGCGCGCTATCCTGTCAGCGCTTTTTCTGACCTCTGCCGCCTTGTCTGCCGCGGCCTGTTCCTCCGGGGTCATCGGCCGTTCTATTTTTATCCTTCTTTTATCTGTGTTTTGAAGCATTTACGTCACCATCTAAAAATTTCACTATGCAAAATATCAATATTGCATAATATTCTACAGTGAATAATCATATTCTCCGACCTTAGCGTATCTGTTCTGATGCTCCAGAAGGTACGCTATGCATCCGCCGCCCATGCGGCCTGCCAGCTCGATATACTCAGGCAGCAGATCCGGGTCTATGCAGTCGAGCTCGCCTGCACGTGTCAGGCGGTCAACACGGTCTGACTTTATTATTGATTCTATCATACCGGTCAGCGCATCTCTGTAGACCTTATACATGCGCCGCGACATGTTGTACGGATCCGAAAGCCTGCGCGCCGCTACTCTGTACATATCGTCCTCGCCGCGTATCTCAAGGAACGTCGCATCGTACTTGTCCATGCTCGGTCCGTGCGGGTCGGTCGCGCGCATTATCGCTCGCATGTACAGCCATATAGCTTCGTCTGATTCAGATGCTATCGCGAAGCTGCGTACATCATGCTCCGGTTCTCTTACAAAAAGTCCCATTTTAGGGTGTTTATATACATAGCAGTCAGGTCCCGCGCCCGGAATAAGACCTGCACACGGTATCGCCCCAAAGCTGAACGACCGCACTCTGCGTTCCTCGTCCACATCTATCCTTTCACGCAGCTTTACATGCACTGTTTCTATCGAACGGCATTCTTTAAAGGAATTTATTTCCACCCTGTCTGTATGATTAGATACAGTCAGCTGCTTAAGCGACGTGCATCCCTGAAATGCCAGTGCGCCGATAGAATTGAGCGATGCCGAGAGCTCCGCTTCCTCAAGACTCTCACAGCCTTTAAACGCTGCGTTTTCAACAGTCGTAACTGTGTCAGGCAGACATATTTTCTTAAGCTCGTGACAGTACTGAAACGCGCCGTTGCCTACTACCGTAACAGGATGCCCGTCTATTTCCGGCGGTACATGCAGCTCTACTGCATCTCTGTCAGCCGGTCCCGTAACAGTCACCACCCTGCCGTCATAAGAATAATTAAATTTTTCAGCAGGATCGTATCTTCCTGTACCCATAGCTATTCATCTCCCTGCACATATATTCCCGTATATTTCACACGCAAACACCCGCCGTGCGCGGGCGCTGCAACCGTTCATTTCTGCTAATGTAATTATAGCATAGAAAAAAGGACCCCGACATGGAAAATTCGAGATCCTTTTTTCTGCTATTGTTAAGAGTATTTAAAATGAGTTTTGCTTTTTTAATGGCTGCCGCATGGGCTAAATGCGGCAGCTTGGTCGTAGTTTCTGTTTGCGGGCCGGGCCCGCGCGTCACAGATGACATTTATATTTATAATTCTTAAAGAAAAGTTTTTGCTTATTTCCGGTTTTGTATACGCTCTATTAAATCGAAAGCGCTGCATTGAGGGCTTCGCCTGTTGAGATGCATGCGTTGCCAGGAGACTTTACTGCCTCGCCGATAACGATCACTTCAGGGACGAATTCCTTAACAGTTTCTTCCAGTGGATTATAGCTTCTTGAACCCATTGCGAGGATGATGTTGTCGAATCCTCTGAGCTCGCCTTCTGTGCCGTCGGCGAGTGAGTATGAAACGCCGTCTGTGAAGAACTCGCTTACCTTTGCGCCTGCTCTGAGATCTACATGATGCTTCTCAAAGCTTGAGAATAAGAATGGCTTGTTTTCAGGAACAACGTCTGCTCCGATAACGTCCTTCATTTCTATGATAGCTACCTGATGGCCTCTTTCAGCGAGGAATTCAGCTGCTTCGCAGCCTACCATACCGCCGCCTACTACGAGAGCCTTAGGACCGATCTGAGCCTTACCGTCGAGCATATTGTGAGCAGTGATATAACCGCACTCTGCCAGACCCTTGATAGGAAGGATGAGTGGTGTAGAACCTGTAGCAAGTATAGCTGCATCAGGCTTGAACTCCTTGAGAAGCTCAGATGTTACTTCTGTATTTGTCTTGATTTCAACGCCGCTGAGCTGGCACTTTACGATCATGTTGCGGATAGCACCTGTGAGGTCACCCTTTCCTGGTGGGTAAGCAGCGATACGGAAGTTTCCGCCGAGCTGGTCAGCCTTTTCGAAAAGTGTAACATCATGACCGCGAAGAGCTGAGATATATGCTGCATAAAGTCCGCCAGGACCGCCGCCGATAACTGCTACCTTCTTCTTTGTCTCAGCAGGAACGATCTCAGACTCTCTGCCTACTGTAGGGTTTACGAGACATCTGATAGGTTCGCCCTTGAACATGTTAGGAACACATCCGAGGAGACATCCGATACATGGAGTGAGCTCTTCGAGACGACCTTCAGCAGCCTTCTTAGGGAGTTCAGGATCAGCGATGCTCTGACGACCGAAAGCGATGATATCAGCTCTGCCTTCTCTTACAGCGAGCTCAGCATACTGAGGCTCAGTGAAACGACCTACTGCGATAACAGGAACTGTTACAGCCTTCTTTACTTCTGTGAAGAAAGGAGCGTTGAAGCCGCCGTGGAGAATTCCGGGAGCCCACATGAATTCGTCGTGGAGATGTACAGCGCGGCTTACATGGATACCGTCAACGCCGCAAGTCTCTTCGAGATAAGCAGCTACTGCAGCAGCATCCTGAGCTGACTGACCACCGTCTACTTCGTCACTTCCGTTTATTCTGCAAAGAATAGGAAGCGTACCGCCTGTCTTCTTTCTGATATTTTCTATGATAAGTCTCGGCAGACGCATTCTGTTTTCAAAGCAGCCGCCGAACTCGTCGAGACGGTTGTTTGTGCGTGCTGAGATAAATGTGCTTACTAAATAACCGTGAGCGCAGTGTACTTCTACCATATCGATGCCGGCCTTCTGAGCACGAGCTGCTGCATCACCGTAGCACTCGATGAGGTGATAAAGCTCTTCGTTTGAGATAGCTTCAGGAACTTCTCTTCCGAGAGCTGCTGCGATAGGGCTTGCAGCCTGGAGAGGATAACCTGTGAGCTTTGAGTTTCCTTCAGGACCTGCATGCTGGAGCTGGATAGAAACCTTAGCACCATACTTATGACATTCGTCAGCTACCATCTTGAAGCTGTCAACTGTGCTGTCAGAGAAAAGACATGGCTTTCTCGGGCCACCCTTAGCCTTTTCGTAAACTACAGTTGACTCTATAGTGATCAGACCGAAGCCGCCCTTTGCTCTTGCTCCGTAGTAAGCCTTTGATCTTTCGCTCAGAGTACCGTCTGTGTTAGCGAAATTGTTGCCCATAGGAGGAACTGCGAAACGGTTCTTTATCTGTACTGTACCGATTTTAACAGGTGAAAACATGCTTCTGTATTCCATATATATACCTCTTTAATTATTTATAAAACAAAGTAATATGCTTTTCAGGTAATAAGGTCTTAACCTGACGCGCGCCCGCGCGCCCGCAGACCCTGTCGATTTAAAAACTTCTGTACCGTGCGGCGGTTTTGGTCGGACCGCCGCATACGGTAAAGAGTGAGAAAAACTCTGCCGCTGAGCTTCATGAGATTTTATCATTAGTGTTAGTTAGTATCAGTTATATAATTGTATTTTTGTAGCTTGTGATCAAGAAAGGATGGTCAGCGACAGAAATGACTCGCATTTTCTGTTCAGCCGGTGACGGCTGCTTTTGTGAAGCTCGCGGCCCGTTATCCTGTTTGGGCCGCAGGCTTACAAGGAGTTTTTTATATTATTTATATTTATGAAAAGAAGTTTTCGAGAACTTCCTGTGTAGGCATATCTTCGCCTGTGAAGAGCTTGAACGCAGCAGCGCCCTGCCAGAGCAGCATGCCGATGCCGCCGATAGCTGCCGCGCAGCCTGCTTCAGCTGCCTGCTTGATCATCAGTGTTTCCTTTGGATTGTAAACTGTATCAGCTACTACGAGGTCAGGTCTGAATACAGCAGGGTCGATCAGAGTCTGGTCGTCGAGAGGCTTCATGCCTACCTTTGTAGCATTTACGAGGATATCGCACTCAGCGATAGCAGCCTTGAGAGCTTCAGTATCAGCGAGATCTGTGATAGAAGATTCGCATGAAGGAACTGACTCGTGGAGTCTTTCGATGATAGCTTCACCCTTTGCATAGAACTCATCCTTGATGTTGAACATAGAGAGCTTTGCTGCGCCGTCGAGTGAAGTCTGTGCAGCGATAGCTGTAGCAGCACCGCCTGCACCGAGAAGAACGATCTTCTTACCCTTTACTTCGATACCGTGCTCATGAAGATTTCTTACGAAACCGATACCGTCAGTGTTGTGGCCTGTAAGCTTGCCATCTTCGATAACTACTGTGTTGCATGCGCCGATGAGCTTTGCTGCCGGTGAGATATCGTCAAGATACTTGCAAACTTCTGCCTTGTCCGGCATAGTGATATTGAAACCGCCAAACTTTAAAGTACGGATAGCCGCTACTGCATCCTCAACCTTGTCCAGTGGAACGTCAAATGCGAGATATGCATTGTCAAGACCGTTGTGAGCGAAGCTGTAGTTGTACATTGCAGGCGAACCTGAGTGACCTACCGGTGAGCCGATGAGACCGAAGAGACGTGTATGACCTGTGATTCTGCTTTCCATTTTTATATTCCTCCATATATGATGCCTGCGCGCCCGGCGCGCGGACCTGTGTTATTCATTGTAATGTTTTATTTGTAAGGGGTAGTTCCGCCGCCGCTGCGCCGCAGCGCTACGGCAGCGGGTGAATATGTTAATTCATATTATCGAGATCTGTTAAGCTGATACTACTTCTGGCCAGCTTTCTTCGAGGACCTTGCGAGCTGCGTCGTAGTTGATCTTTGCAGCCTTTTCTACGCCCTCTGCGAGGATAGCGTCTGAGATAACTTCTACGCCTACTGCCTTTGGCTCAACGCCCTTTTCGCGGATCATCTTTACGAAAGCGGCAGTGTTGCCGTAGCCTGTACCAGGAGCGAGTCTGTCATGCATAGATTCATCTCTGAGGATGCTTTTAGCGTATGCTCTGTCGTGAACGTCGTTTATCTGGATAGCTACGATCCTGTCTGCAGGGATGCCTTCGAGAACTGAGAGGTCACAAGGCTGGCCTGCGCGTACCCAGTGCCATGTGTCGAGGATGAGCTTTGCGTTGTCGCAGCCTGAAGTCTTTACTACAGCCCATGCCTTGTCTACGTTTGGAAGGCCGCTGTATGGCATCGGCTCAACACCGATAACGTACTTGCCTGCTCTCTGGCAGAGCTCCTTGAGCTTCTGAGCTGTGTGTTCTACTGAGTAGTTTTCCATCAGACCGCAGTTTATATGATTTACTCCGAAGAGCTCGCACATATGGAAGCAGATCTGTTCTTTATACTTCTGCTCGTAAGAACGGTTGTCTTCAGCCCACTGTACTATGTATTCTACTTCTGTTACTTTCATGTCGTACTTTGCGAGTATATCGAGTATGTCCTGGTCATGGAGACCTTCAGCGAGAGCGTCTACGTATGTTTCTGCTCTGAGGCCGATGCCGTCGAAGCCGGCGTCCTTAGCTGCTTTTACTCTTTCTTCAAATGCGCACTGATCTCCGAGTGTCCATGAGCTTACTGTGATTGGATATTTCTTTGACATGATGATTCCTCCATGTGATGATTTTGATAAGTTCTTGTAGTTTATAGTTTTGATGTTCCGGCGCCGCTGCGCCGAAGCTTTTAGTTTTATTCAAGTAATTTATTTAAGTAATATTTTGAATTTATTGTATTTTGTTACAGTAAAAATCGTTTTTTAGAATACAGGCGGTGACGCCTGCATCCTTTTGAGCTATTCGTGCCGGTAATTCGATAATAACGATCTTTATTTGGCAGCGCTCACTGCTGCGAGCACTGCCTCAGCAACCTGATCTATTCTCATGTGAGAAGTGTCTATGATAACGCTTGCAGCCTTTTCGTAGAACGGTCTGCGTGCTTCCATAAGATCAGCTATGTATTCGACGTTCATATGTCCGTTGAGTATCGGGCGCTCTCTGCTGTCCTTTACTCTTTCGTATATTACGTCAGGTGTCGCTGTCAGGCATATTATCTTTCCCGTGCGGCGCATTTCCTCGACGTTTTCTTCGTTCATAGCGACTCCGCCGCCGCACGATACGATCTGAGGGCCTGTGCTGCCGAATTCCTTGAGCAGCTCTGTTTCCTGAGCTCTGAAATACGGTTCGCCTTTTTCTGCGAATATTTCAGCTATAGTCATCTGCTCACGGTCTACGAGGATCTGATCCATTTCGGCCTTCGGAAGGCCTGTCATGTCGGCGAGCTGGAGCGATACCGAGCTTTTGCCGGAGCCCATGAAGCCAATCATGAATATATTTTTTGTTACTTTCTGTTTTTCCATTTTATTTATGTCTTGCTTTCAGTTCGATTTTGTTTTCGATCTTATTTTCGATCTTGATTTTTGAGGGGGCCGTGCAGGCCCGTATAGTTTACCGTAATTCGTTCAAATACTCCGTTTAGGTGTATTATGATCTTATTTTTTATCTTATACACCGTTTCGGTGTATTTTGTTTTACTATGCTGCTTCTGCGACTGCTGCTGCATCCTGAGGCTCTGAATCCTTGTCGAATCTCTTCGTGAGGATAAGAGCAAGTACGATACCTACGAGAGTTACAGCCATGTTGAAGAGAACTACGAGTCTCGGTCCGTCTGTACCGCCTACCTTTGTGAGAAGGCTGGCTACGTTGAGCACTGCGTAGTTTGCAACGCTTGACGCAATCATTACTATAGAAGTGATAACGCCTCTGTTCTTAGGGAACATCTCGTTTGCTACTGCTGTTACGATCTGAAGCACGCCGCCTGCTGCGAAGAATCCGAGAAGGAAGCCTGCTGCGAGGCACATGAACGGCGCCTGTACGAAGTATGTTATACCGAGAGTGATGAACGCCATGCAAGGATATATGAGAAGTATCCTTATAGGCTTAAGACCTCTCGCCATGAGCGCTGCGTTAACGAAGAGCGCGCATATGATGCCTACTGAGTAAACTGACTGGATCTTTGAAGGATCTGCAAGTCCGTAGAGAGCTCCGAGTTCCTGGTTGCAGTTCATCCAAATCATGAATGTCGTAGATGTCGTAAATCCGAGGCAGATAAGGATTATCGCAGACGGAGTGAACTTCATCTTTTCTTTCTTTATCTTTTCGCCGCTTTCGCCGCCCTTGTCCGATGTTGCATGTTCCATCGGAGGGAACGGAAGGAATGCGAGGAATATACCGTCAACGATGATTATAGCTGCTGTTGCGAGGAATACTACGTTGAACGGAAGGTTATTCACTGCTACAAAGCTGATAGCGAAAGGCAGCAGGAACTGCGCAATAGATACTGCGAGCTTTGTGAACATGTTAGCGATAGTTCCCTTTTCCTTGAATATCTCCATGCATGAAGGAGTGATGCTCGTATCAAGGAATGAATTTGCCATACCGCTGACTACTGCAAGCGCATAACCTACATACATGTTTGTAGTAAATGTTACGCTTAAAAGGAATATCGCGTAAAGAGCGCATCCTATGAGCGCGCTCAGCCTTCTGCCGAGCTTGTCTGAGAGTGGACCCGCTACAGGGAATGCTATCAGACGACCGAGACCGATCGCTGCGATGACCGCTACAACGCCTGATACGTTGTAAGTTCCGTCCGCAAGTGTATCTGCGCCCCACATAGCTGCGAAGTTCTGCTTGTACTGACCCATAATCGTCGCTGCTATACCGAGTACAAAATATGTAACGTAGAGCGCGAACGCAGTAGGATAATATCTGCTGCTTTCATTTTTCGTGTTCATTGTTTTATCTCCTGTTTTCTACTTGTATAAATACTCTTCTATTTCCTTTACAGGCATCTCATCGCCCGTATAGAGCCTTAACGCTTCTGCGCCTTGCTGGAGCAGCATTCCCAGACCTCCGAAGGTCCGGCAGCCGCATGCTTTCGCCTCGCGGAGCAGCTTTGTCTCCGCCGGGGAATACACTACATCTGCAACTGTAAGGTCTTCCCTGAAAACTGATGTGTCCTTTATAAGGCTCTCATTTTCAAGAGGCGCCATTCCGACGCAGTTAGCGTTTGCCAGGAGGTGGCTCTCAGCGATCTCTCTTTTCAGAGCTTCCTCGTCATCGAGATCGTATACATTCACTTTGCAGGTCGGGGCTGCCTTTCTTATCACTTCTGCGTGAGCTTCCAGCCTGCTCCAGAATTTATCCTTTCTGTTAAAAATGGATAATTCCTTCGCACCCTCCAGGGCGCACTGCGCAGAAACTGCTGATGACACACCGCCTCCGCCGAGAATAGTTATCTTTTTGTCTTTTACGGTTATACCGCCTGCTCTGAGATTTCCTGTAAATCCCATTCCGTCAGTGCAGTAACCTGTAAGCACTCCGTCTTCATTAACTATCGTGTTTACTGAGTTCGTTATCTCTGCCGCAGGAGTTATCCTGTCGAGATAAGGGATGACTGCGTGTTTGAGCGGCATCGTTACATTTGCGCCTCTGAGGTTCAGAGTTCGTATCGCCTTTACAGCATCCTCCACGTTTTCTTCTGTTACGTCGAAAGCGAGGTAAGCGCAGTCCCTTTCAAACTTCTTAAAACAGTAGTTGTACATTTCCGGAGATTTTGAATGTCCTACCGGACTTCCGATCAGACCGAGCATCCTTGTGCTGCCTGAGATATTCATAATTGTTCTCCTTTTTTCTCTTTTTCTTTTTAATTTTTCAGGCCCTCCTGAACAGGGTCCTTAAAACTCTTAACTTTTTCTTCTCTTAACGTCATTTCTATTAACTAACGTCATTTTTATTAATTGTTCATAAATTTCATTCGTTCGTTTGTTAAATCTCAAACTTTTTTAAACTGTAATCGGCCGTTTTCAGTTCGCATTACTGTGACCTCGAGTGCGGCTCCTGAGCTTGCCTCCGCTCTGTTTTTCGTCCGCCTTCCAGGTACGTTTATAAAGTACCACTGTGCCAATGATTTAACAAATTAATGTTATTTATGTTTTAATAGATTTTGTCTATGTAATAGTGTAAGCTAAATATTTGTGTTAATATATATTTCGGCATATTAAATTAATTATATCTAATAAAAGAAAGGAGTCTGCATGAATCTGTTTCACCTCAGATATTTCATGAAGCTCGCTGAGGAACAGCACTACACACGCGCCGCTGAAAAGCTGTGCATCACGCAGCCGAGCCTTTCAAACGCCATAATGCAGCTTGAAAAGGAGCTCGGCATACGGCTGTTTGAAAAGGAAGGGCGCCGCATACGCCTTACTGAACTGGGACGTCAGTTCTACAAGTGCGTAGAGTCATCGCTGAACACGCTCGACAACGGCATCGAAACGCTAAAGCTCGCCTCAAAGGGCAGCGGCGTCGTGCGTCTCGGCATACTGAGAGTCATGGGAGTATCGTTCATACCGCAGATGATATCTGATTTTCAGAAGGCATATCCTGAGAATAACGTCGTGTTTACTATCGATTCGGACGTTTCGCAGAAGATAGTGACAGGGCTTGAGAACAACGTCTACGACATAGCGTTTGCAACACCTCCGCGCCGTCCGTCAGCGTTTGATATGCTTCCTGTAGCAAGTCAGGATCTCGTGCTCATCATACCGGAGGTTCACCCGCTTTCAGACCGTCACACCATAGATCTGCGCGAGACGCTGGAATACCCGTACATCCAGTTTAAGAAGCACTCAGGCATGAGAAACGTTATAGATCAGCTGTTTGAGTCGATAGACGCGGAGCCTAACACTGTGTATGAGATCGATGAGGACCAGGTCGTTGCAGGTATGGTATCGGCAGGCTTCGGCATCGCTGTGGTCCCTTATATGGAAATGCTGCACAGGCTGAAGGTCAAGATACTTCAGATATCGTACCCTGCTTGGGACCGCCGGTTCTACATGATAACGAACAAGAACTGCTGGCTGTCGCCGCCTATCTATAATTTCAGGCAGTTCGTAGCTGAGAAATGCGCTAAATTGCCGTCTATTACGTAAAATGACGAATAAATGCGTTACCGGTGTCGCACGCCCGGCGGACATCGGCTGTATGCGTTGATATTGCTGCGTTTGGCGGTTCAGATGCAGTTAATATAGGTATTCACCTATGTTTACCCTACGCGTAGTGTTCAGATAATGTTATTTTGATAACAGAAAACGATAAAAAACGCCCTGTACGCGACATTTTGTCGTATACGGGGCGTATACTTTTGTATATTAAAATGTTTCACCATTGATTGTTATAGGCATAATTTATGGTATCATAGATTTATTCTATCATGTTGTATACATAATACAAAGTTGTTAATTTCAACGCTTATGAGCTGCGGGGCCGCCGGGCGGCCGCCGTTTTTCGGGCATTCGTGCCGCATTCGTATTTAGAGATAGCCGTATTTTCTGCCGTTTTTGATGAGCTCAGCTATGCTTATGATAAGCGCGAGAGTTTCGGCTACAACTATGGCTGACCATACTCCGTCGAGGTCAAACATTACCGGCAGGGCAAGGATCATGATGAGCTGGAACACAAAAGTTCTGGCGAATGATATTATAGCTGAGACGCGTCCGTTGCTGAGTGCGGTGAAGAATGACGATGCCCAGACGTTCAGGCCCATAACGATGAACGCAAGCGCGTATATCCTGAAGCCGTAGACCGTCATGGCGTACAGCTCCGGGTCGTAGCCTGCGAATATGCCGACGACTTTTCCTGCAAACAGTTCTGCTGCGGCTGTAACTATCACGCCGGATACCGACATAAACGTTATGCCCTTTCTGAACATGTTTTTAAGCTCATCGCGGTTCTCTGCGCCGTAATGATACCCGACTATCGGCGCGCTGCCGACTGAGTAGCCGAGCAGTATCGCCATAAATGCGAAGTTTACGTACATTATTATGCCGTAAGCTGATACGCCGTCCTCTCCGGCTATACGCATCAGCTGGAAATTATATGCGATGTTTACGATGGACGATGATAGGTTCGTTACCATTTCCGATACGCCGTTTCCGCACGCCATCAGCAGCACCCTGCCGTATATGCGGCACTTTACGAGCCTGAGCAGGCTGCTGTTTTTACTGAAAAAGTATATCATCGGCGTGATACCGCCTGTGAACTCGCTGACTACAGTTGCGAGCGCAGCGCCTGTTATGCCCATGCCGAGCACGCCGACGAGCAGCCAGTCGAGGACCATGTTTGCTACGCCTGCCGTTACTGTTATGATAAGGCTTAGTCTCGGCTTTTCGGCTACTACAAAAAAGCTCTGGAACATGAGCTGCAGTACGAAGCCCGGCGTCGATATCATCATCACTCTGCCGTAAAGCACGCCGTAATCGTAAAGCTCGCCCTCACCGCCGAGCAGGCTGACTACCTGTGGCATGAACGTTATCGATAAGATGCCGAGTATCGTTCCGAGCGCTGCGGCTACGTAAACGAACATTGAGAAATATTTATGTGCGTCCTCCCTGCGACCCTCGCCGAGCGTTTTTGAGACTACCGCGCTGCCGCCTGTTCCGAGCATGAAGCCTACGACTGAGACGCCCATCGCGAACGGCATTACGAGATTTACAGCGGCGAACGCTGTCTTTCCTACATAATTTGAAACGAAAAATCCGTCTACCATCGTGTACATCGATGAGAAAAGCATCATGAGCACCGATGGCAGCACAAATCGTATCAATCGGCCGTATCCGAAATGATCCGATAATTTTATTTCCATTATATATATGACCTCCTATATGATTTCCATAATTCCTTTAATATTTCTAAAAATATATTCCGAATGATTCCATATGACCGCATCCGTCACCGGATGAGCTGAGCAGTGCTGCGTCCCGTACCGACGCCGCAGCCGCAAATTGAAAAAGCTGCAGACATTTTCTCAAAACTGATTTTCTTTAACCAAAAAAGGCGTTGAAGCAAACGCCCAACGTCCCTGTGGCTGCTCACGCAGCCGTACAGCATAATTGTTTAAGTCTGCCCCGCCTCACGGCGGTACTGTTTTTAATTATACGCATTTATAAAATTAAAATCTACATTATTTGATAGATTTTAAGTATATTTAAGATTTGGTCTATTGACAAAAGGTTTCAGTGTAAAACATCTATTAATATACTTTCAATAATGTTTATGTTACAATAAATATGTCCTTTTGGATCTGACAACGTCATAACAGGAGCTGAGGCGGCTATCCCTCCCGGGGGAGGGGGAGTGATGCTTATGTTTACATACAATACGGCGATGTTGATACTTGCATTGGTAAGTACCGTAGCCACTGTTATTGGTGTCATCATAACGATCATAAAAAAATAACCGCCCCAGGCAAAGGTTCGCGGTTATTTTTTAATAACTTATAACCAGGATAGCTGTTACGCTTCTGTTGTTGTCTTGATTATAACATACTATTATAAAATTAGCAATATATTAACAAGGCTGAGCCTTCAGCCCTTTCGGGTTCGATTCCTTTTTGTTCCTATTTCCTATATTAAAAACTTCGGGGTGATGGGAATTGCGCGTATTGCTTCGCAATCCGCCGTCCTGCGCGCGCCTTGGGCGTGCTCGGACCTGAAGGCTCCACCGGAGCCTTCAGCCCTTTCGGGTTCGATTCCCATCACTTTTTGTATTAAAAAAGCTGTTGCGGTTGCAACAGCTTTTCTAAGTGGTGAAGGTGATGGGAATCGAACCCATGTCCGAAAGCATCTCCACGGCAGCGTCTCCGAGCGCAGCTTATGATTTTTTGTTTCGCTTTCGGCAGCGCCCATAAGCAGGCTATGCCGGCGGCTATCCCGTTAGTCCCTCGCGCTGCCGGGAATTCACGCGAGGTTTCCTGCATTTATGATGCCGGTACCCCGGGCCTGCAGGTGAGTCCGGACCGACAAGGCAGCGTTAACTAAGCTGCGTAAGCTAAATTGTTATTTCTAGCGTTTGTATTTAAGTTCCCTTTTTTACGCAGACTGGGAGACTGCGGCTCGCTTCTGCGGCTTCAACACCCCCGTCGAAACCTGTACACCCCCATATATTGTAATGAGGACAAACGCAGTTTTCTGATCGGCGCGGCGACGCGCGCTGATCTTTTAGTTATTAGTATTATAACCGAAATTTCTGTGAATAATCATTACGATTATATTTCAATTAGAAGCTGAAAAGTCAGCTAAAGAACTTGATAGGCAAAATGCTGACAATCTCGCCTTAAAAATGTCAGCTGCTTATCTTTATAGGCAAAACGCTGACAAGCTCGCCTCAAAAATGTCAGCTACTTATCTTTATACTCAAAATGCTGACAATCTTATCTCGAAAATGTCAGCTGCTTATCTTTATACTCAAAATGCTGACAATCTTATCTCGGAAATGTCAGCTACATATCTTTATACTCAAAACGCTGACAATCTTATCTCGGAAATGTCAGCTGCTTGTCTTTATAGGCAAAACGCTGACAAGCTCGCCTCAAAAATGTCAGCTAAAGCGATTTTACATAAAGCGCTGACAGCTTAACATTTAATGTTTTTAAAAAGACGCCCGTATCCGAGCGCCTTTTTACTTATTATTTACTTATCCTGACTTTTTTCTTTTTCCTTCTTATCATTACACATGCAATTGCCGCAATAAGCACGCAAAGTGCAGCAGCGGCCGTCGTCGCTATCGCCCTGCTTCCTGCAGACTGTGTGACAGTGAAATCACCGCTGCCCGGCATGTCGAAGCACAGGTAGCTGCCGTTCAGCTCTGTGTCGGCTTTCTTTACGCCGCTGCCTGTATCGACGTAAACTGTAAGCTTGTCGCTGTCAGCGTCACCGGGTACGAGCCACCTGACTGTGTGCGAATCTGCGCCGTCGTCCGGAAGCTGTACCGACCAGCGTTCCGCAACAGTACCCGAT
>CAVGAH010000011.1:0-10550 GCA_963627215.1 bacterium
AGTGCAAACCGCCATGCTCACCTCGCTGGCAGCATCACCATTCTGCTCCGACGCTCCGCTCGTCTGCATGCCCGCCCGCTTTTTGGGCGTCTTTTTGTTTATATAAAATATTATACAAAAGTATACGTTTTAATATTTAAGCTCGCCGAATCTTACTTTTATCGAGTTTCCGTGCGCTGTAAGATTTTCTACGTCTGACATTCTTACTATGTCGTCCTTGACGGCTTCGAGATCCTCGCGCGAGTAATGTATTATGCTTGTACGGGTGAGGAAGTCGTATACTCCGAGCGGGTCTGCGTATTTTGCCGAGCCGCTTGTAGGTAATGTATGGTTCGGACCTGCGATATAATCGCCGAGTGGTTCAGGCGAGTATTTTCCGAGGAGCACGGCTCCTGCATATTCTACCTTTTCCAGATAAGACTTCGCATCCTCCAGCTCAAGCTCAAGATGCTCCGGCGCGATTTCATTGGCTATCTCAAACGCGCTGTCGAGGTCTTCTGTGATGTAGATAACGGCGTTATTGTCAACAGACTTGCGCGCTATACCTCCGCGCTCGAGTACCGCGAGCTGCTTTTCGAGCTCTGCTGCGGTCGCTTCCGCTGTTTCAGCAGAATTTGTAATGAGTATTGAAGAGGCCATTACGTCGTGCTCCGCCTGTGAGAGCATGTCCGCCGCGAGGAACGCCGGGTCTGCTGCGCTGTCCGCTATGATACAGACCTCGCTCGGTCCTGCTATCATGTCTATATCTACAGTTCCGAAAACGTATTTCTTTGCTCTTGCTACGTATGCTCCGCCCGGGCCGCATATTTTATTTACTTTTTTGATCGATTCTGTACCGTACGCCATGGCGGCTATTCCCTGCGCGCCGCCGACCTTGTATATTTCATCCGCGCCTGCTATCTTTGCAGCTGCGAGGACGTACTTGTTTATCTTTCCGTCATCGCCTGCCGGGGAGCACATTATAACTCTCGGGCAGCCTGCTATCTTTGCCGGGATAAGGTTCATGAGGACTGTCGATGACAGCGGAGCTGAGCCGCCCGGTATCGTTATTCCTACGTTTTTTACAGGCCTTACCAGCTGGCCGAGCATTATATCATTGCCCTCAGTATATGACCATGTTTTCTGAAGCTGCTTTTCGTGGAACCTTCTTATATTTTCCGCTGCGAGCTCAAAAGTTTTTATGACCTCCGGTTCTACGGCGTTCCACGCTTCTTCTATTTCTGCGTCTGAAACTCTCAGATCGCCGATAACGTCCTTTGACGCGCCGCCGTACTTTTCCGTCAGCTCGTATACGGCGCTGTCTCCTTCCTTTCTTACCTTTGCGATGACCTCCTTTACCGCAGCGTCTATAGCATCAAAATCATCGTCGGTCCTGTTTGACAGGAAGCGGACCGCTTCTGCCTCCTGACCCTTTTTTATGAATTCCTTTTTCATGGCTTTATTCTATTCCTCTAATATTTTAATATGTTATCATCAATATTATTGCTTAACTATATTATGTTTTGACAATCAGTTTTATTTTGCAGGAATATTGCTTTTGAAATGATTCTCCTACTCTGCCGCCTGCGCCCTGAGAGCAGTCATTATGTCTGAGACCTGCTTTTCCTTAGTCTTGAGGCTTGCGCGGTTCACTATGAATCTCGCGCTTATATCAGTTATCTCCTCTACGACCTCAAGCCCGTTCTCTCTTAGCGTAGTTCCCGTCTCGACTATATCGACGATAACGTCAGAAAGTCCTACGAGCGGTGCGAGCTCAACAGAGCCGTTTATCTTTATTATTTCTATCGAGCGGCCGAATTTTGCGAAATAGCTCTTTGCGACTTCCGGATATTTTGTCGCTACCTTGAGCTTTTTCTTAGTGTCGTACTTGAAGCCCTTAGGCGCTGCTACCGCGAATATGCACTTTCCGTAGCCGAGGTCGAGCATTTCAAATACATCCGAGCCGCTTTCAAGCAGCGTGTCCTTGCCGATAACGCCGACGTCGCACGCGCCCTTTTCTACATAGATTCCTACATCTACAGCCTTTACGAATACTATGCGTATCTTGCCTGTTGAGTCTTCAAATATCAGCTTTCTGCTCTTTTTTGAGTACTCAGGGAATGTTATACCTATATTTTCCAACTTTTCCATTGTAATATCGGCAAGCCGGCCCTTGCCGAGCGCTATGTTGAGCACGTCAGACGTACCCTCGTCAGGCTTCTGAGAAGCTTCATACAGCGTATCTACATTGAGACCGAAGCCTGCTGCAGGGATATTCTTGCCGAACTTTTTCATCAGCTTGTCGTAGCGGCCGCCGCTTCCGACTATAACGCCGCTGTTTTTGAGATATACCTTGAATATCATGCCTGAGTAGTAATCGAGCCTGTTTACGAGCCCCATATCGACAGAAACGCATGACGCGTCAGACAGCTTTGCGAGCACGCTCTTTACGTTTTCTACGGCAGTCTTCATAGTCCTGTTGAGCGCGAGAGCGCTCGCATCCGCGAGAGCCGTTTCCGCATTTCCGTAGAGAAGCGGCAGCTTCAGCATTACGTCGCGTATTTTTCCTTCTATATAATTGTCGTCAGCGAATTTTCTCAGGCCCGGTATATTTTTAGTCTCTATCAGCTCGCGTATTTCAGATTCTGCTTCCTTCGAAACGAATCTTCCGTCCTTTGACAGTTCTTCCATAAATCCGTCAAAGTATCCTGCATCGCCGAGCTCAGTCTTAAGGTCGCTGAATCCCGCAGCCTTAAGCGTAATGATAGCGGTTTCTATGACCTCTGCATCCGCATCGGATGAATCGACTCCGAAATATTCTATGCCAGCCTGCTTGAACTCGCGCTTTTCGCCCGCTCTGAAATCAGCGCTTCTGAAAACGTTCGTCACGTACATGAGCTTTACGGAACCATCCGTTTCCTTGTGATGCGTAGCGACCATGCGCGCGATAGGGATAGTCGCGTCAGGTCTGAGGACCATGAGCTTGCCGCCTGCATCCATTATCTTGTACATGTCCTCCGTGCCTGCTGAAACACCGTCGCCCGCGAACAGGTCGTAATATTCAAACGTCGGCGTCATTATCTGCCTGTAGCCCGACTCCCTGAAGCTCTTTACTATAGTTTCCTCAAGCGCGTGCATTTTTTCGTATTCGTCGTAATTCAGATCTGCTACGCCCTCAGGTATAAAATTCTTTATCATATCATTCATCTCCGTAATTCATATTATCGAATTTGTTTTGATCGAATTTTTTCAGCGATCCATTTTAGCAAATTCGTTTTATCGTTTTATCGCTTTATTGCTTTATCACTTTACCATAGTGCATTGCTTATTGAGATTATAACCGCATGCGCGGGCGCATGTCAATCAATTTTTGTATTCCATTTATATATTAATACAATACCGTAATATGCAAGAAAGACACCTGCCCGGCAGGTGCCATAATTGTGGCTGTTCGAGCCTGCACCGTTCAGCCGGTCTGCAAGCTATTCCAGCGAGAGCGCAAACGCCTGAGCCTGGGCGCGCGTGTCGAACCATTTTATGCCTATCCTCTCATCTCGCGATGACAGAACGTGATCCTTCGGCTTATTTACAGCCTGTGCTACATTTACCATATTTGACAGGATATTCCCGTCCTCGTCGAATGTAGTCATTACGCACCAGAAGTTCTTGTGCTCCGGCTCGATAAGGTCGTACACCATAGCCTCCTCGCGAGTCAGCTCGACAGCGTAATCTATATACGCCAGCGCCTCCTGCCCTATCTCTTCTATATATGTCGGCTCGTCGAAGTTTTTTATTTCATCTACGAGATGCTTTCTCGGGTAATCCCCCTGATTTATATGATGCTTTACGCAGTAATATCTCATTCTTACCGCCTCCGTGTTTTGTTTCTTTTGCATATACTAACACATTTCATGACAGTTAGCAAAATATTAGCTTGCGCATGTATTAATTACAGACCGCTGCGGTGCAGTGACGCTTAACTCAGAAAAACATAATAAAGTAGTCATTTCAAAGTCACTGTAAGCTTTTTTGTGGTAAAATCTTATTGTTTTTAAAGCAAATGCATTTTTCAAAATAAGATTTTCAATAATGGAGGTTTACCATAATGTATTACGATTATCATACACATTCATCATTTTCAGACGATTCAGACACGCCGCTCTCAGATATGCTCGACCAGGCTGTAAAATGCGGCATAAAAGAGATCGCAGTTACAGACCATTTCGACCCGGGATATCCTGATCCGGAATTCCCGTTTGAGCTTGCGTTTGACGATTACCACAGGACGCTTGAGGCTTACGCGCCTGAGTACATGAAGCGCGGGCTTCGTATCGCTAAAGGCATAGAGATCGGTATACAGCACGACCAGCTCGAACGCTGCCGCGAGGCTGCTTCATCTTATGATTATGACTATATAATCGGATCGTTTCACTGCGCGCTCGGCGAGCCGCTTTATCAGGGGCATTTCTATGACGGAAAGACTCCTAAACAGGCGTTTTGCGATTACTTCGAGTATATGTACGACAATCTGAAGGTCTACAAGGACTACTGCAATATAGGTCATATGAATCTCGTCGCGCGCTACTCGCACGCTATGGCTGACTTTATGGATTACGGCGATATAGTCGAGGCGATACTTAAAATGATAATAGCTGACGGAAAGGGCATCGAGCTTAATACCTCTTCATTCCGCTACAAGATGTCATGCACATGTCCTTCAGAGGAGATACTGCGCATGTACCGCGAGCTCGGCGGCGAGATAATCACTATCGGCTCTGACGCGCATACGCCTGACAAGCTTATGGATCACTTTGATTACGCCATAGAATACCTGCAGTCGCTCGGCTTCAAATACCTTGCGAGCTTTACGAAGCGCAAGCCATCTTTCGTACCGCTTGAAAAGTAATTTAAATTTTCAAGCAGTTTAAATATTTAAGTAATTTTAAAAAAAAACAGCGTTTGCGACTCCGTGTACGTATCGATGCACGAGTCGTTAAACGCTGTTTTCCGTTATTCAGATATTTCCAATATTATTTGATACTCTGCTTTTCCTACGCTTCCGGGTAAAGCTCATTTACTGCGGCTTCTATCGTATCCTCCGATGCTTTCATCGCTTCAAGCGTCTGCGTCAGCAGCTCCTCGAGCGTCCATCCGAGCATATCTGCACCCTGCTGTATCACCTCGCGTGAACATCCCTCTGCAAACTTTTTACTCTTATATTTTTTCTTAAGCGACGAGTATTCCATATCTTTACAACTCTTACTCGGACGCATGAGCGCTGCCGAACCTATAAGGCCTGTGAGCTCATCAACTGCGAAAAGCACCTTTTCCATCTGATGCTCCGGCTCAATGTCTACGCATATGCCGTAGCCGTGGCTGCATACAGCGTGTACGAGCCTGTCGGACGCGTTTATCTCGGCAAGCAGCTCCGGCGCTTTCACGCAATGCTGCTCAGGCCAGTTTTCAAAATCGATATCATGCAGCAGACCTGCCTCCGACCAGAAATCTGCCTCTGCCTCGTCATCGC
Organism: bacterium; assembly: GCA_963627215.1. Taxonomy (GTDB): domain Bacteria; phylum Bacillota; class Clostridia; order Peptostreptococcales; family Anaerovoracaceae; genus CAKQOE01. The sequence continues at coordinate 5,507 of CAVGAH010000011.1, forward strand.
CGTAACCGAGCTTATCGGCGAACCAGCGCATAACTGAGCTTACAGTAAGCGCGTGGCGTATGTGGAACTTTTCCTTATTATACTTCTGCAGAAGTGCGAGCGCTTCATCATTTACTTTTATGCTTTCCATTGTTTATCTATGCTCCTTTTGTTTAAGATGCCGTGCTGTGTGGCGGCGGGCCGCCCCGGCTGATATACTGTTTATTCCGTATATTATAGTTTGCACTTATGGCATTGTCTACAATTTTATCAGATTATTAAACTTTGATTCCTAAACATTGGAGCGCAGGCATAATCAGAGCTAAAATAATAAACTATTATTCTACTTTCAGGGCTTCGTCGAGCATTGTTCTGGCAAATATCGCGTAGCCTTTTTCCGGGTCGTTTACGAGTACGTGAGTGACCGCGCCTATGAGCTTGCCGTTCTGGATGATCGGACTGCCTGACATTCCCTGGACTATGCCGCCGCATGATTTCAGCAGCTCGTCGTCTGTCACTCTTATCACCATGTTTTTATTGTCGTCGTCAGTCATATTTATTTTTTCGATCTTTATGTCAAATTTCTGAACGTCGTTACCGTTTATGGTCGTTAGTATCGTCGCGCTGCCCTCGCGGACTTCTTCAGGGTCCGCTATTTCTATGAGCTCGTCTGCAGTGCTGTTTGAGAGCCTGCTGTATGCTATACCGAATATGCCTTTTTTGTTATTTTTTTCAAGGCGTCCGAGCGGCTCATCAGCCTCGTAAAATATGCCTCTGAGCTCGCCGGGATCTCCACGCCGCCCTTCCTTGAGTGAGAGTATACGCGCGTCCATGAGCTGGCCGTCGGCGACCTTGTATACCGAGCCGGACTCGGGATCTGTTATGCCGTGACCGAGCGCCGCAAATGAGCCGTTCGCCGGGCAGTAAAACGTCAGAGTTCCTATGCCCGCAGTCTTTTCGCGCACCCACAGGCCGAGCCTGTAAACGCCTTCGTCTTTTGTCTTGACAGGCTTTATCTTTATATCAAGAAGCTCGCTCTTTCTGCCTATCTTGAGATTTACCGTGCCGCGGTCTGTATCTTCTATTATATCGTGAACATCGTCCGCATTATGGACTGTCACGCCGTCTATAGACACTACAGTGTCTCCTATCTGCAGCCCGGCGTCAAGCCCGGGGTTCACCATGCGTCCGTCCTCTGCTTCAAGCTCCTCAAGACCTACGACAAGCACATCCTCCACATCGAGCTTTACTCCTATGGACTGCCCTCCTGCGTATACAAGATCGGACGATATTTCTTCATCTGATACAGGCTCGCCGTTCACAGCTGCCATATCGCCGTTTAAATTTCCATCGATGCTGCTGTTTCCCGAAAACGGCAGCCTGTAGCCGCTCAGCCACAGGAACGATACAGTTATGAGCCATACTATAACGAATATAAATATTAAATGCACGATGCCTTTTAATATTTTTACCATCAGACCAACCTACCCTTCGTAATCCTGAAGCAGCTCGTCAACTGCCGACTCACTGCTTATATCAATGCCGTTTTCAAGCATCTCCCTGTCATACTCAGGGAGGATATCCGTCTGTATATCTGTTCTTTTTTCTGAAACTACGCTTCCGTTTGAATACTTGTATATTACAAGTATATTGTTTTCGGATATCGCTCTGTAGCCGCTGTAGCCGCGTTTCGCTGTGCTGCTGCCGCTGTTCCCGTTGCCGTTGCTTTTGCTTCCGTTAAGGCTTCCGTTGCTGCTGTCGGACGCGCCGCCGTCGTCATACATCTCTGAATATGGATCAGACCCGTAATAATATCCGTCAGTAATATCAACATCACTATCGACGTCACCGCCGCCATATCCGCCGGAGGCACCATCCGCATAGCCGTTTATGGCATCGCCCTTATTTCCGCCGACATTATCAGTATATTCATTTGATGGAATATTGTTGCTTGCTTTTTGCGACTCACCTGAAATACCATTATACGTATTTTCGTCCGTATTTCCGTCCGTATTTCCGTCCGTATCTTTCGCTGTGCTGTTGTTTGCGTTTGAGCCATATCCGGCACTCACGAGCCGGTCTTCATTATTGCCGTCGCTGCCGCCTTCCTCTGCGCCTCCGCTCATAAAAGCATTGAGAGCGAGTCCCGCCAGAAAGACGAGCAGTACAGGTATAAGAAACAGAAGTCCTTTTGATTTCTTCTTTTTCTGAGAAAACATTTTTTCACCGCATTTCTATCTTAGATTTTTCTGTCATGCATTTAATATGCATTTTTTCCTGAAATACGGGAAAATATTCATTCTAAACGCAGATATCCCCTATTATCTTTGAAAGCGTCTTTTCGCCTATCCCGCTGACGTTTTGCAGCTCATCGGGTGATGAAAATTTTCCGTTGGCGTTCCTGTAGTCGATTATCCTCTGCGCCATAGATGGGCCTATACCTGTAAGCGTCTGAAGCGTAGCGCTGTCTGCAGTGTTTATATTTACCTTGCCCGAATCACCTGAATTGCTCGAATACGCCTGTCCGACTGACATTCCATATAAATACGAAGCGTCACCGCTTCCGCCCGACTCAAAAAGCTGCGCTGCTGCTCCATCGCCGCCCCCTGCCGCCGCGTCCTCAAGCTCCTGCTTAGTAGGCACGTATATCTTTGCCCCATCCTCGCATACTGCAGCCATGTTCATATACTTTATCTCTGCGTCTGACATAAGACCTCCCGCTGCATCGACCGCTTCATAAATACGCGCTCCTTCAGTAAGCATGACGACATGCGGGTCGACGACGGCTCCGCCGACATCGACATATATCCTGCCGTCCTCCACGCCGGCCGCGCTGCCATCACCCTCGTCAGCGCCGCCGCTCCCATCATCTGAAGCCACGTCACTCGCGCTGTCAAGGACCCCGCCTGCTGTTCCGTCCCCTGAAACAACAACAGCCTCATCATCCACGGCAAAGCAAAGCGTATAAACAACAGTCCCGACCAAAAGCAGCGGAATAACTACCAGCCATTTCTTCTTTTTCCATTTACGAATCTTTTCTTCCATATTATTGCAGCCCCTTTCAGCTACAGCATACAATATAATAAATGTATTGTCAACCATATATTTACACCAAGTATCATACATATTTTATATTCCCATATTCACATGATGCCTCCGGCGCCTGCACATATATAGAAAAACAGGCACACGACCGCATCGCATGCCCGCCCGCTTTTGGGTCGTCTTTTTGAATCAATAAAAATTACAATAAAGTATACTTTTAAAACAAAAAACGGTACAAAATGATAAACACTCTGTACCGCTTGCTAAATCAATTATTAAATTATCAAAATACTACATTCAACCACTAAAGATCCTTGAGCATCTCTTCTTCCTCCGGCGAAATGTCGATATCATCATCATCATCACCGAGCTCTGCCTCAACGACTTCTATATCATGGTCGTCGATACCTACGCTCTCGCGTTCTGCTTCGAGGTCTGCGATCTCTGTATATGCAGCATCTATGTTTGAGCATAATGACTCGATCTTTTCATCGAAAACGTGACCGTTTTTATACTGCTGATATACATACTTGCCGATCTCAAACTTTAATGTTCTGATATCCTTTTCTTTTTTCTTGATATTCATCATGAGCTTGCTCGATTCAGCGATCTCGCCTGATTTCTGAGCAACTGATTTGCCGATATCACTTAATTTGTCTAAAAAAGCCATCGCGTTAAACCTCCTGATCTATTTGCAGTAATATATTCATAAAATTAAAAAATGTGAGCAAACCTGTAAGCCGAGTTCTGTATTAAACGATCATCTTTCTAGCCGTATCGTCGCCGATACGTTCAAGCAACCTACCATACCAGGCAGCGACGGGCAGCCGCTTTTATACGCCAATTCTTGGTCTTGCTCCGGGTGGGGTTTACATGGACGCGCTCTGTTACCAGAACGCCGGTGAGCTCTTACCTCGCCTTTTCACCCTTACCGCTTGCACGGCGGTATATCTCTGTTGCACTTTCCCTGAAGTCACCTTCGCCTGACGTTATCAGGCACCCTTGCCCTGCGGAGCTCGGACTTTCCTCGCCGTCCTGATCATATATCAGAACGCCGCGATCGTTTGGCTTACTCACATCACTATATATTATACCATTTTTCGTCTGTATATAAATTACATTTGTGTTAAGAAACTCAAAAACAGCATAAAAATCAAAATTTTACATATATTTTCGCTCTATCCTATCCGCGCGCCGAAGCGCAGATGAAAAAATATATACGCATTTTATCTGAACGGGTCTATATTAGTTTCCGACGGAAATACTTCTACGTCATCTAAAAGATGCTTTTCGTCAAGCGCGTTTATCAGCAGATGCGCCATATTGCGAGAGAAAAGTATCTCTGTACCGTAATGCCCCGCGTCAACGACGCAAAGCCCTATATCGTCAGCATGTCGAGCGTCATGATACTTTACGTCGCCTGTTATATAAACGTCAGCGCCGTTCTCATAAGCCTCGTCTATAAACTCAGCTCCCGCGCCCGTGCAGAGCGCTACCTTCTGTACGTATTCAGGAACAGGACCCGCTACTCTTATCTCCGCGTCAGGACATATCTCTGCAACGTCCTCTATAAAGTCAGAAAAATATACCGGCTCTCTGCAAACGCCGTAACGACCCATGCCGCAGCCCGGATGTCCCTCAGCAGGCTCCATAGGCGTTATATCCTTCAGATAAAGCTGTTCAGCCAGATCCTGATTAGTGCCGTGAGACGCAGAGTCAAAAGCAGTATGAGACGAATAAACGCTTACACCGTTTTTTATCAGCTTTACTATCTGACCGCCGACTACCTGCTCCGCGTCGATCCTTCCAAGCTTTGAAAATATGAGCGGATGATGCGTTATTACAACGTCAGCGCCCTTTTCTACAGCCTCATCGACTACAGCGTCGCTTATCTCAAGACATGTCATTATCCTTTTTATCTGCTTTTCCGGGTCGGCGTTTATCTGCACGCCGCTGTTATCCCAGCTCTCCTGAAGCTCCTCAGGAGCTATTTCATTTATTACAGATATGAGTTCTTTTA
>CAVGAH010000011.1:10560-22258 GCA_963627215.1 bacterium
ACAGATACCAGTTCTTTTATGTTCACTGCGTTATAACATCTCCTTCTAAATATGCCTGTCTGAATGCAAAATTTACTGTCTTACCGTCTGCTTACCGATGATTGCAAAAAGCTGTCATTTTCTTTATTTCTTCCAGCCTTTTTTCTGTCAGCGCAAGCTGACGCTCCGATGATTCATTGCGGCCGCTCTGCTTTATCGAATCTATTATTCTCTTTTCGATCTGATCGCGCTTTTCCAGATACTCGTTTACAGCTTCGTCCGCATCCGCAAGATACATGCACGGTATTTCCAGAGAAATATCATCGGAAATACCGAGAGACGCCTTTATATCAGCGGCTCTGCTTATGCGGGACGCATCCTCGTCCGTAACGTATTCGTTCCTGACAGCACACAGTATCTCGCTGTATTTTTTTCCTTCTTTTACCACGCGTTCTTTTATTATTGTAAACTCGCGCAGCTCTGACTGCATCCATCCGCGCAGCTCGAAAGAGTTATTTCGCGGCTGAAGTATCAGCTTTTTGAGCGAGCGCGTTTTTTCTATATCATGCGACAGGATATCACGGATAAGCAGCCCGCCCATTCCGGCTATTATAACGGTATCCGCCTCGCCCGCCTCAAGCACCTCTATGCCGCTTCCGAGCCGCATATCGAGCTTTTCAGTATCCGAGTCCTCCGCACAGAGATAAACAGCGGCATTTGCTGCAGCCCTGTCGAGCGGTCCCTGATTCACATCGGTGAGTATCACGTGGCTGCATCTGCCGTTTATCAGCAGCCACAGCGGTATATATCCATGGTCAGTGCCTATATCCGCCACGACCTCGCCGTCTCCGACAAGGTCTGCAATGAGCTGCATGCGGTCTGTAAGCTTAAGTCTGTTTTTATGCATCGCTACACGCACCGCCGCGCACTACTCAAGGTAATCCTTGAGCTTCTTGCTTCTGCTCGGATGCCTGAGCTTTCTGAGCGCCTTAGCTTCTATCTGTCTTATACGCTCTCTCGTAACGTCGAACTGCTTGCCTACCTCTTCAAGAGTGCGAGGGCGTCCGTCCTCAAGGCCGAATCTCAGCTTGAGCACCTTCTGCTCTCTTTCAGTAAGAGTGCCGAGCACTTCAACGAGCTGTTCCTTGAGCATAGAGAAAGCTGCTGCTTCAGCAGGCGCCGGAACATCGTCATCAGGGATAAAATCTCCGAGATGGCTGTCCTCCTCCTCACCTATAGGAGTTTCGAGCGAAACAGGCTCCTGAGCTATCTTGAGTATCTCACGTACCTTTTCTACTGAAATATCCATCTCTGCAGCGATCTCTTCAGGAGTCGGCTCGCGTCCGAGTTCCTGCAGGAGCTGTCTTGAAATTCTTATAAGCTTGTTTATAGTCTCTACCATATGAACAGGTATTCTTATAGTACGCGCCTGGTCGGCGATAGAACGAGTGATAGCCTGTCTTATCCACCATGTAGCGTACGTACTGAATTTGTAACCCTTTCTCCAGTCAAACTTATCAACAGCCTTTATCAGGCCGAGATTTCCTTCCTGGATAAGATCGAGGAAAAGCATGCCTCTTCCCACGTAACGCTTTGCGATACTTACAACGAGACGCAGGTTAGCTTCGCATAACTTTTTCTTCGCTTCCTCGTCACCGAGCTCCATCCTCTTTGCGAGCTCTATCTCTTCTTCCGCTGACAGCAGAGGAACCTTACCTATTTCCTTAAGGTACATTCTTACAGGGTCATCTACTGCGATCCCCTTCGCCATTGAAGCCTCGAAATCCTCTTCGCTCTCTTCAGCAGCCTTGAGGTCAGCCTTATCATCCTCGTCAAGGTCATCGAGATGATTGTCGAAATTCTTCAGGTTTATCTCAAAATCCTCAGGCTCCGTCTCAGAAACTATCTCTATTCCGTTTGTCATGAGCGTCTCGTAAAGCTCATCCATCTGATCCTTGTCGAACTCGACAGCATCCATCTGATCTGATATTTCCTTGTAAGAAAGGCGTCCCTTGCCCTTGCCCTTTTCAAGCAGGACATTTAATATCTCGACCTTCTTCTGTTCGATGTTCAATGCTTCGTTTTCCATTATAATATTTCCTCTCAATTTATTTTCACATTCTGCAATTCCGACTGGATGCTCTTAAGCTCATCCATAAGAGACTTTATCTGTTCGCCTTCATTTTCAGGCAGCATATCAAGCATCGCAATAATATTTTCGTAACGTTCTGTCAGCTTATCTGTTTTTATCTTCCTTTTAAAATCCGCCAGCATCTGGTCGCTGTTAGTCGGAAACGGCAATGACCTGACTATATCGCCAAGCACAGCCGCATCCGCCGGTTCAAGCGAATCAGCAGCCTTTTTAAGCTCTATCTCTCCATCCTCCTCTCTCAGCGCCCTGAGTATGCTGTATATCCTGAAACACGCAGGATCGGTAAAAACAGACTCGTATTCAATTATTTCATCTATGTATTCCGAATTAACGGTAATAAGCTTTATAAAATTTTTCTGCAGCATCAGATTCCCGGCGTTATCTCCGGACGCAGGCCCGGCCTGCACATTTTCTTCATTATTATAAGGGCTCGAATAAGATCCTGCCCGTTCAGGCCCCGACCTGTTCTGTCCAAACTGACTGTTCTGCCCGAATGAGTTCTTCGAACGGCCTTCACCTTGTGTCCGCCCGGCGGACGCGTTGTTTTCGCGCCTTATTGCGCTCTCGGATATTCCGGTATCTGCTGCAAGCTTTTTTATATAAACATCGACCTCTACAGGGCTCAGCGTCGAAAGGACTTCATTTTTTACATCCTTTATAAAATCTATTGCTCCTTCAGGCGAACTGAGATCGTGTCTCTGCTTTACGACAGATATCCTGTAATCGGCATACGGCAGCGCCTCGTCAACGAGCTTCATGAAAGCAAGCTTACCGTGTTTTTTTATGAACTCGTCAGGATCCTTGCCGTCTGATATATGGAGCACCTTAGCCTTTATGCCCTGATTATGAAGCAGCTCTATACCGCGCAGCGCCGCCTTCTGACCTGCAGCGTCCGCGTCATACGAAAGTACGACATTTTCAGTATAACGCTTCAGCAGCTTGCACTGGTTCTCTGTAAGCGCCGTTCCGAGCGAAGCTGCTACATTTGTCACGCCGTTCTTGTAAAGCGACACAAGATCCATGTAGCCCTCGACCATTATCGCGCAGTTATTGTTATTTATGTCCTGTCTGGTAAGATTTAAACCATACAGGTTGTTCTTTTTTGAAAAAACATCTGATTCCGGAGAATTAAGATATTTAGGTCCGCGGTCTCCGAGGTCTCTGCCCCCGAAGCCTATGACCTTTCCTCTCGTATTGAATATAGGGAATATCACCCTGTTCCTGAACTTGTCGTAATATCTGTCCTTCTCTTTATTGTGAGAAGCAAGACCCGCCTCGACCATAAGCTTATGCGAATAGCCTGCGGCAGACAGATGTCTGACCAGCGAATCCCATGAATCCTCTGCATATCCTATGCCGAACTTCGTTATAGTCTTTGGGTCAAGACCTCTGTGCTTCATGTATTCAAGTCCCGGATTCGCCCTTCCGGTCATGTTTTTAAAGAAAAACCTAGCAGCCTCGCGGTTCAGCTCATAGATCTCGTTCTTTCGCGATTCATTCCTGAATCCGTACTTGTCCATGTCTATGCCGTATTGCTCTGCCAGCTTGGAAACTGCCGTGCGGAAGTCGATATTTTCAGCCTTCATAACAAAGCTGATAACATCGCCCGCGGCTCCGCAGCCGTAGCAGTTGAAAAACTGTTTTGATTCATATACAGCAAAAGAAGGTGTCTTTTCATTGTGAAACGGACACAGCCCTTTATAAATGCTGCCCGCGCGCTTCAGCGTCACATAGCGTCCTATGACATCAACAATATCGCACCTGCTTTTTATCTCATCTACAATACTACTATTCAAAAGGACCCCCTTACCTATCTATTAGATATTCGACGCCATAAAAGAAATTCCCCTGAAAATTTTTAAAATTTTTTCATTTCTCCGTATTTTTTTATACGAATTCATTATATAATAAAATTTACGACGGTATCATCGTTTGACACCGTCGTTTTATGTTAAAAATACAAAAAGACGCAATATACTGCCGGAGAATATACGGAGGCGTCCTGCATTTATAAAAAAAGAATATAATTCTAAAGCTTCCATCCGCGCGGCACGAAGAGCCTGTTATACGTGCTGATAGCGTATCTGTCCGTCATGCCTGCTATGTAGTCCTTTACTACTTCCTCCGAGCCGTAGATATAAAGCATTTCTATATGCTCCTGCGGCATCTGTCCGGGGTGCTCTATGAAATAATCGTAAAGAGAATATATCAGATTCTTTATTTTTTCCAGCTCTGTATCCTCTTTTACCACTTTATTACGGTAAACTGCCTCAAACATAAAGTCTCTGAGCCTGTTCATGTAAAAGTCGCATTCCTCGCTCTGGCAGATGTCTTCCGCAGCCTCGCTCGCTTTTATCATATCTGTTATGAGAGTGTTGACGCGTTCTCTGTTTGTCGCGCCCAGGTGCTCCACGCAGTCGCGCGGCAGATCCTCATTCCTTATTATCCCTCCACGTATCGCATCGTCTATGTCATGATTTATATACGCTATCCTGTCGCTTATGCGCACTATGCGCCCCTCGTGCGTGAACGGCCTGTTCGGGCCGGTGTGATTTAGTATGCCGTCTCTGACTTCCTCCGTGAGATTAAGTCCGCGCCCTTCGGGGCGCGATTCAAGGATATCAACGACTCTCAGGCTCTGTTCGTTGTGCTTGAATCCGTCGGGATGCTTTTTGTTCAGAAATTCCTCGCCGTTGTGTCCGAAAGGCGTATGACCGAGGTCGTGTCCGAGCGCTATAGCCTCCGTCAGATCTTCGTTGAGGGCAAGGCCGCGCGCTATAGTCCGCGCTATCTGTGCAACGTCCATGGTATGCGTCAGGCGAGTGCGGAAATGGTCGCCCTCGGGCGACAGAAATACCTGTGTCTTGTGCATCAGTCTTCTGATCGCCTTTGAATGCACTATCCTGTCTCGGTCTCGCTGAAAGGCTGTTCTGACGGAGCACGGTTCTTCGTGCTCCCGTCTGCCTTTTGATTCAGCTGCTTTTGCTGCGTGCTCCGAGAGGATTTCGTACTCTCTTTTTTCCTGTATTTCTCTTGTTATCATAGCTGCTGCCCCCTTATCCTACAGGACGCCCTTCTGTTGCCTGCATATTATATGGCGTCTATTAGAATATTATACTTCAAAATGTATTTTTATGTCAATTCATATGAATGTATCTGCGGCAATGAGCTTCATCATGTTCGGCCGCCGGGCGGCCCCATGTCTGAACTTATTTATTACTTTTTTATGCACATATTTATGCACATAACGTCAATGTAGATTAAAAAATCAAGTGTTCAGAACGAAAAACCGTGTACCCTTCCGGATACACGGTTTTTCTGTAGAATTATGGAATTATGAATATATAACTGTTGTGCTTTTTATTTATCATCCATTTACCTTTTAATATTATTCTTCTATTCAAACACCTGGCGTTTGCCGGTTTATAAGATATTGCATTTAGTATTCGGTATTTGGATAAATATTAATGTATTAATGTTCTACGTACTGGATGGCGTCTACGCCCTGCTGGCCTGTGCTGACTCTTACGACGTTTTCAACATCTGTGATGAATATCTTGCCGTCGCCTGTGCCGCCTGTGTAGAGTGCCTTGCGGGCTGCGTCAACTACATCCTGTACAGGTACCTTGCTTACGACTATATCTACCTTGATCTTCGGCAGGAGCTTAGTTTCAACAGCAGCGCCTCTGTACATTGCCTTGCTGCCCTTCTGAACGCCGCAGCCGCTTATCTCGGTTACTGACATACCCTGTATATCAACGCCTTCAAGAGCATGCTTCAGTGCTTCGAACTTGCTCTTGTTCGTTATAATAGAAACATTTGAAATCTTTCCTTCTGCATGCTCGTGGATGAGCTTTACAGCCTTGACTGCCTTCTGAGCTGTAGGTGAATCGCCTACAGGGATGTTATCAAATGTAGCGAAGCCTGCGTAGCTTGATTCTACTGCGTGCTCCATGATATCGAGACCAACGATCTCTTCTTCCTCAGATACTCTCAAGCCGATAGTATGCTTCATGATCTGGAATATGATAGTCATCGTAACTGCTACCCATGCGATAACTGATACAACGCCGAGGCACTGGATAAGGAGGAAGTGTACTCCGCCTCCGTAAAGAACGCCGTCGTTTACTGCAAAGAAGCCTGTGAGGATAGTACCGAATGCGCCGCATGAACCGTGTACTGCAACTGCGCCGACAGGGTCATCTATCTTGAGCTTGTTATCGAGAAGCTCTACAACTACAGGACAAAGGATACCGCAGAAGAGACCGATGAAGAATGCTCCTACAGGAGTTACAACATCGCAGCCTGCAGTTACGCCTACAAGACCTGCGAGAACGCCGTTTAATGACATTGAAACATCAGGCTTCTTGTACTTGATCCAAGTGTACATCATAGCAGCTACGCCGCCTACGGCTGCAGCCATGTTAGTGTTTACGAATATAAGACCCATGTTCTCAAGAACATCATCGCCTGTAGCGCTTACTGTAGAGCCGCCGTTGAATCCGAACCATGCAAACCAGAGGATGAATACGCCTAATGCTGCGTACATGAGGTTGTGACCAGGAATAGCTCTTGCCTTTCCGTCCTTGTCGTACTTTCCGATACGAGGTCCGAGGATGATAGCTCCTACGAGACCTGCAACGCCGCCTACCATATGTACTGCTGTAGAGCCTGCGAAATCATGGAAGCCTAACTGTGCGAGCCAGCCGCCGCCCCAGATCCAGTGACCTGAGATAGGATATACGAGCATACTGATAAGCACGCTGTAGATGCAGTAAGCAGCGAACTTTGTTCTTTCTGCCATAGCTCCTGAAACTATAGTAGCTGCTGTAGCGCAGAATACTGTCTGGAATATTACGAACGCCCATGAAGGATAACCGCCCTCAACACCGTAGTCACCGCGGATAAGCGGATCAGGCGTTCCGATGATGCCGAGCACGTCAGCGCCCTGCATGATGCCGAAGCCTATGAGCCAGAAGAAGATAGTGCCGAGACACATATCCATAAGATTTTTCATGATGATGTTTCCTGTGTTCTTGACACGAGTGAGACCCGCTTCAACAGCACAGAAACCTGCCTGCATAAAGAATACCAACGCGGCGCCCAAAAGCACCCATATAGTATCTACTGATGAATACATAATGATTCCTCCTTTACATACAAAACCGTTAAAAGTAATAATTGCATTCTGCGGAAGCCTGGCTTCCACGACCGGTCATCTTTGACCGGCTGAGCTGCCTTCCGACAAGCTCCATCCATTTATTCTACTTTTAAGAATGAGAATGATGTTTTGGGGAGGATCCTCAAAGTCATGCCGGCGCACCATCTGCTTCTTTGCAGCGGCTGCGCAGCGCCGAGACTGACTGCCCTAAAATACGAAAAGACGCTGCACCCTTGGATTATCAAGATCTGCAGCGTCTTTGCTGTATTTGATGTATAAAATATACTGCTATCTTTTACGTTTGTCAATCACTTTTTTCAAAAAACGTATACATTTTTTGTTTTGTATACGTTTTCATACTTTAGGACGCCTTCCTGGTGCCTGCGAAATATACATTACAATAATATATATGCCTTTATACTTTTCTATTCTTCTTCGTACTCGAACTCGTAATCTTTTATACGGACAGTATCGCCCTCCTGAAGACCGAGTTCCTTCAGTTCGGCTATGGCGCCCTTGCTCTCTACGTACTTGTAGAGATAACGGAGCGATTCCATATCGTTGAAGTTCGTTGAATCGAATATTTTTGTGAGCTGCTTGCCCTCTATGACGAAAGCTCCGTCCTCGTCGTCGATATAAGTGTATATCTCTCTGTAGTCAGGCTCTTCATCGTCCATAGTGAAGTCGTAGAACTCGTACTGCTCTTCTTCGTCAGGAAGCTCTGCGAGAGCCTTTGCTGCTGCGGAAAGTACTTCCTTAACGCCCTGGTTAGTTGCGGCTGACATAAGGAAAAACTGATATCCCTTATCCTCAACGTGCTTTTTAAAGCGCTCTACAGCTTCTTCGTCAAATACAAGGTCAGACTTGTTTCCTACTACGATCTGCGGCTTATCAGCAAGTCTCTTTGAGTACTGAACGAGCTCGTCGTTTATCTTGTCGAAATCCTCTACAGGGTCGCGTCCCTCTGAGCCTGCGATATCTACTACATGAACGAGAACCTTTGTTCTGTCTACGTGCTTGAGGAAATCAAGACCGAGTCCTGTACCCTCATGCGCCCCCTCAACGAGTCCCGGTATATCAGCCATTACGAAGCTGCTGTCATATATCTGCACTACGCCGAGGTTAGGAGTTATAGTCGTAAAGTGATAATTTCCGATCTTTGGTCTTGCACTTGTCGATACAGAAAGAAGCGTTGACTTTCCTACGTTAGGGAAGCCTAAGAGTCCTACATCGGCTATGAGCTTAAGCTCGAGTATTATATTTCTTTCTCTTGCAGGGCCGCCTGCCTCTGCAAAGTTAGGCGCCTGACGTACTGAATTCTTGAAGTGAACGTTTCCTTTTCCGCCTTTACCGCCCTTTACTACTACTACGCTGTCGCCGTCATGAACGAGATCCTTCATGACAAGTCCTGTGAGCTCATCTATGATAACAGTTCCAGGCGGTACTTTAATAACGAGATCTTCACCGTTTTTGCCGAACTTTTTCTTTTTCATACCGTCCTGGCCAGGCTCTGCCTCGTACTTTTTCTTGTACTTGAAGTCCATCAGCGTGCGATAGCTGCTGCTCGCCTGAAATACTATATCGCCGCCCTTTCCGCCGTCACCGCCGTCAGGGCCGCCCTCAGGTACGAAAGGCTCACGTCTGAAGGAAACTGCGCCGTTTCCGCCCTTGCCTGATTTAACGTTTATTCTGGCTCTGTCTACAAACATTTTTTACCTCCTTTCAATATGCGAATGGGCGCGGCCGCGCGGACGCTGCCCTTATACACGATTATCCCCGCAGGGAATATTTTAATATATATAACTATCTTTATACACAAAATCCGGGGCCGCTGCAATAATAAATTAATATAATTGCATCAACGACCCCGGATCGTTTAATCATTAATTAAATTCAAGAATTTCAGATTCAAGAATTAAGCTTCGAGCGGATAAACGCTGACCTTCTTTCTTGACTTGCCTTCTCTTTCGAACTTTACAGTTCCTTCTACCTTAGCAAAGAGAGTATCATCGCCGCCCTTACCTACATTTGTACCAGGATGGAACTTTGTACCTCTCTGACGAACGAGAATGCTTCCTGCGCTAACGACCTGACCGTCAGCTCTCTTAACGCCTAAACGTTTCGACTCACTGTCACGTCCGTTCTTAGAACTTCCTACGCCCTTCTTACTTGCCATAGACTTACACCTCCCTTATAAACAATGTATGTCTTCGCTGATATATAAGTAACACTTACTTAATAAACATATAATTTACTGTGATAAATGTCAATAACTGCTCTTATATTAGAGAGAAATTGATTCGATCTTTACCATAGTATATGGCTGTCTGTGACCCTGCTTCTTTCTATAGTCCTTCTTAGACTTATACTTGAAGATGATCACCTTAGGACCCTTGCCGTTTTCAACAACTGTTCCGTTTACGTTGCAGCCTTCGATATATGGCTTACCAACCTTGATGTCAGCGCCTTCTCCAGCTACGAGAACCTTGTCAAATACAACTGCTTCCCCAGCCTCAACGTTCAGCTTCTCAACAGTGATAACATCGCCTTCTGTGACTCTGTACTGCTTTCCGCCTGTTTCAACTATTGCGTACATTCGATTTACCTCCTCTATCCGGTCTCGCCGTGAGGGCAGCGTTATGCTTTATGACCCTTTTCGTGCGGCTTACCGAACTATAATACTACACGAAGGAGTAGTTGTCAATCAGAATTTTTAATTACATTAAATAATTTTAATCAAGTATCTCGCCTGTCTCAGGGTCGATTATAGGTGCGTTATCATCTATAAGATCCATGCTGTCTGCTATATCCTCAGGAAGTCCGTTTCCATTCATCGATCCTGATGCCTGCTCCTCTTCACCGTTTCCTGACGGAGATATCTTTTCTCTTATCTGAGCTTCTATCCTGTTAAGTATCTCAGGATTTTCTGCGAGATATTTCTTTACGTTTTCTCTGCCCTGTCCTATCCTGTTTCCTTCATAGCTGTACCATGCGCCTGCCTTGTCTACGATCTTGTGTTCTACGGCGCAGTCGAGCGCATCGCCCTCGCGCGATATGCCGTGTCCGTACATTATATCGAATTCAGCCTGCTTGAACGGAGGTGCTACCTTGTTCTTTACTATCTTTACGCGCGTACGGTTTCCGATAAACTGGTCGCCCTGCTTTATGCCTTCTACTCTTCTTACGTCTATTCTCATGGTAGCGTAGAACTTGAGCGCACGTCCGCCTGTAGTTACCTCAGGATTACCGAACATAACGCCGACCTTTTCTCTGAGCTGGTTTATAAATATTGCACAAGTGTTTGACTTATTTATAGCGCCTGCGAGCTTTCTGAGCGCCTGCGACATAAGTCTTGCATGAAGACCTACGTGGCTGTCTCCCATCTCGCCCTGTATTTCAGCCTTAGGTACGAGTGCTGCTACAGAGTCAACTACAACTACATCGAGCGCGCCGCTGCGAACGAGCATCTCGCAGATCTCAAGTGCCTGCTCGCCTGTATCAGGCTGTGAAACAAGAAGCTCGTTTATATCTACGCCGAGCTTTGAAGCGTACTCCGGATCGAGCGCGTGTTCTGCATCTATAAATGCGGCTCTGCCGCCGAGCCTCTGCGCTTCTGCTATTATATGAAGCGCAAGAGTTGTCTTACCTGATGATTCCGGTCCGTATATCTCTGTAATACGTCCGCGCGGTATGCCGCCTACGCCTGTAGCTATATCAAGACTGATAGAGCCTGTTGATATAGTTTCTATATTGAGGCCCGTATCGTCGCCGAGCTTCATTATAGCGCCCTTGCCGAACTGCTTCTGTATCTGCTGAAGCGCGGCGTCAAGCGCCTTTTCCTTTTCTGTCATATTGCTGTCATTTTTAACTTCTACTTTGCTTTCGCTTTTTTTAGCTGCTGCCATATCTTATGATCCTTTCATTAGAAATTGCCCGACTGAGCTTCTGTCGCACAATATTCTCTTCATACAACCGTTTTACTATACAACCGTTCTGTCACACAGCTCCATACAGCTGTTCTTTCAACCATACATTCTAAACATTCGTTCGATGTTTATATAATACAACTTGGTTTCCCCGCGGTCAAGTCTTTTTATACTAAAAATCAAAAAAATGTTCGTTTAAAAAGCCGTTTTCATGTAAACATTTGTTTTCTGTTGATATTTCAATTGATTGCCTCGCAGGTGCGGCTCGATGCGATCATTCATTCTTACTTTAGCATATTCTTTATATATTGTAAATATATGTAACACTTTTTTCTTATCGCTATCACTACGCCGATTTTTCTTTTATCGGCGCAGACCGACGCCCGGTGACGGGCTCTTACCTTTTACGCCGCAGTACTTCATCATAAAGCCCTGCGACATTACACATCATTACCTTACTTCCGTCATCTTTTTCCCGTC
>CAVGAH010000011.1:22397-29428 GCA_963627215.1 bacterium
CCGCAGGATCATATCAAAAGCCGACTGTGTCATAAACTCCCTGTTGAGCTCGCGCGTGCGCCCGCGGCGGTTGTATTTCCTCGACCACAGCCTTCCGTCAAAAAGCACGCTTATATTATACATACCCGGTGTAAACTCTCCGACAGCATCCGGACCGGCAACACCCGTTATCGCAACGCACATGCGGCATCCCGTCCTTTCTGCAAGCTTACCGGTCATCACATCGGCAGTCTCGCTGCTGTAAAGCGTATGCTCAGCGAGCACGTCCGCAGGCACACCGATAAGTGTTTCCGCAGCCTTTTCATCATATACCACATAACCGCCCGAGAACACCTCAGATATTCCAGGCACATCGGCGAGCCACGATGCAAACATGCCCGCAGTAGGTGATTCGCAGCATGATACAGTTATCTTCCTTTCTATAAGGCGCTTTGCGACCTCCTGCTGCAGCTCCAGGCCGTCCTGAGTGAACACACTGTCTCCCAGCACCTCCATGACACCACCGAGCATTTCTTCTACGGCCGCAGCAGCTTCCTCCTCCGTGCGGCGCTTTGAAGTTATCCTGACCTCCACGACGCCTTCCTTCGCATATGTAGCGATCGTCGGGTCTGTCTGTCCGTCTATAAACGGCAGGAGCATCGTCTCGGTAAGAGACTCTCCTACGCCAAACACCTTTACAGACTTTGAGAATATGCACGCATCGCTTTCAGCCATCAGATACGGCTTGACCGACTCCGCAAACATCTTTTTCATCTCGCGCGGCACGCCCGGCATGCATATCACGCGCTTTCCGTCGCGCTCGACTGCAAACCCCGGCGCTGTTCCCGCAGTATTCCTGAAAACCGTTCCGCCGACAGGCACGTAAGCCTGCTTCATGTTGTTTTCCGTGTATATGTAGCCTGTGCGCTCAAAATACTTTATGAGCCCGTCCGCTATCTCGTCGCTCTTTTCCAGCTCTACACCCATGTACTCGCACACAGTTTCCTTTGTAAGGTCATCCTCTGTAGGCCCCAGACCGCCCGTTATAATTAACAGCTCGCAGTCCTCGAACGCAAACTCGAGCATCCTCGCAAGTCTCCCGGGATTGTCTCCCATCGTATAATGATACATTACGTCTATACCCATCTCGTTCAGCTCCTGTGAGAGATACGCTGCGTTAGTGTTGACTACCTTGCCGAAAAGCAGCTCCGTTCCTACTGATATTATTGCCGATCTCATTAAAAAACACCTTCTTTATTACACTACCATGCCGCCGTTCACACTGAGCACCTGTCCCGTTATATACGCCGCCCCGTCAGAAGCCAGGAACATTATAGCGTCCGCCGTCTCCTCCGGCTGTCCGATGCGCATCAGCGGTATCTCATCACAAAGCGCCCTCATATCATCATCACTGAGCGACGCATTCATCTCCGTATTTATAACGCCCGGAGCGACGCAGTTTACCGTAACGCCTGACGGTCCCGTCTCCTGCGCAAGTGCCTTAGTAAATCCTATGACCGCAGCCTTTGAAGCCGAGTAAGCCACCTCACACGATGCTCCGGTGATCCCCCACATCGACGAAACGTTTATTATCCTGCCCGACTTGCGCGACAGCATATGCGGCAGGAAATGTCTGCAGCAGACGAAAACGCCCTTTGCGTTCACGCCCATTATGCGGTCCCAGTCCTCCTCCGTCTGGTCTATCAGCAGCTTTATCTGCGCGATTCCTGCATTATTTACCAGCACATCAACGTGTCCGAAGCGTTTTATGATCTCCGCAGCCGTCCTTTCGACCTCCGCAAACGAAGCAACGTCGCACCTGTAGCATTCGGCATCCGTCCCGGCAGCCCTTAGCTGCTCCACAAGCGCCCCGGCTGCTTCATCATCAGAATGATATATCACAGCGACGCTGTAACCCGCTTCAGCAAATTTTACCGAAACGGCTCTGCCTATCCCGCGAGAGCCGCCTGTTATCACTGCTGTTTTTCTCATCTCATACGCTCCCGTTCCACATTATCGTCATATTCATTTCCGGCGTGCTCCGCCTTATGATAATACTCGTTTTTATAACGCTCGTTTGTCCCGTGCTCCCGGCTGCGCTGCAAAGCGTCCGGGTCTGCCCCCAGCCGTATCCTTATCGACTTCAGCTCGCGCAATATCATATTAAGCGTAAACTGTATCGACACAAGTATAAGGATAATTATTACCGCTATCATAAATGTAAAACCAGATGTCGGCGATATCATTTATATCCCTCCCTTTCATCAAAAGCTCCGATCAAAGCATCTCGATAAATATTTTAATTTTCAAATATGCCGGGAATATTTCCCGACCTCTCGCCCGCCCGGCGGGCCCTCAACATACCACGACCATTCGTGCGATCATATATTATTATACACAAGTTCACAGCATAATGGCACAAAAAAAGAGCCTCTGCTTTTATCAGCGTCCTGTCTGTCTGACAAGGCCAAGCATCAGCTCAACTTCCAATTTTTACATTTTCATTTTCATCCGACCGCCGCTCCGGGCGCGGCAAGAAAAAAGGACCGGCATTTCTGCCGATCCTGTTGATATCAGATAATTTACGCTTCTAACACGTTCTTACCATCGTAGTAGTTGCAATTAGGGCAAACTCTGTGTGGTAACTTAGGTTCGTGGCACTGAGGGCAAATAGAAACTCCCGGCGCTGCCATCTTCATGTTCTGCGATTTTCTCATATCTCTTTTCGATTTAGATGTTTTCCTCTTTGGAACTGCCATTCAAAACACCTCCTTGCCGTTTTAAACTAACATTAATACTATACCAGTCCGGCAGTATAATGTCAAGAAATATTTTCAACAGTTTAAACTATTTTTTATGCGTTCAGCTCTGAAACGATCTTTGCTGTATCTCTTGCGATAACGAGCTCTTCGTTTGTAGGGATAAGCATGATAGTAACTTCAGAATCATCAGCAGAGATGATAGTTTCCTTGTTGTGGTTTCTTTCAGGGTCGATCTTGAAGCCGAGGTTAGTAAGACCTTCGCAGATGTCTGCTCTTACGCTTGCATCGTTTTCACCGATACCTGCAGTAAATACGAGAGCATCAGCGCCGTTGAGCTGAGCGAGGTAGTTACCGATGTAGCCCTTTGCTCTTCTGATGAACATCTTCATAGCGAGAGCAGCTCTTTCGTTGCCTTCTGCAGCAGCTTCTTCTACTAATCTGCAGTCGTTGCTTACACCGCTGACACCGAGGAAGCCTGACTTCTTGTTGAAGATATTTACAACTTCATCAGCGCTTACATTGAGCTTATGCATGAGGTAAGTAACTACAGAAGCATCGATTTCGCCGCAGCGTGTACCCATTACGAGACCGTCGAGCGGAGTAAGACCCATTGAAGTATCGATGCACTTGCCGTATTCTACAGCAGCGCAGCTTCCGCCGTTACCGATGTGGCATGTGATGACCTTAACTTCTTCAGGCTTCTTGCCTAGAACCTTTGCAGCTTCCTGAGAAACGAAAAGGTGGCTTGTACCGTGGAAGCCGTACTTTCTGATCTTGTAGTCAGTATAGTATTCATAAGGGATAGCATAGAGATATGCTTCAGGCGGCATAGTCTGATGGAAAGCAGTATCGAATGTAACTACCATAGGAACATCCGGCATTACCTTCTTGCATGCTTCGATACCTGCGATGTTTGCAGGGTTGTGTATAGGAGCAAGGTCCGCATTTACGCGGCATGCTTCCATAACTTCGTCAGTTACGAGAGCTGAAGCTGCGAAATCTTCTCCGCCGTGTACCATTCTGTGGCCTACTGCGCCGATCTCGCTGAGATCCTTGATGCATCCTACTTCAGGATCAGTGATAGTCTTTATGATGAGCTCGATGCCTTCAGTGTGGTCAGCCAGTGGAACAGTCTTCTTGATCTTGTCACAGCCTGTCTTAGTGTAGGCAAAAGTAGATGTGTCTCCTGAAAGTTCAATAAGACCCTTGCAGATAAGTTCTTCCTTATCTGTTTCGATGATCTGATACTTAAGTGATGAGCTTCCGCAATTGATTACGAGAATATTCATTTTTTTCCTCCATTGAATAAATAAGTGCAGTCGGCATATCGTATGCAAACGCATCATCGTCATACCTGTACTGCATAATTAACATTATCATACTGTATAAAATACAATACACGACTATACATTATATTGAATTAATCAGCATACGTCAATAAACTTATGCAAAAATAACTAATCTTTACAAATCTTCCTGCCCGAATAAGGAATAAATTTCCTTTCACGCCCCGGAGCGTCACCGCTCCCACAGAGCATTGCATACACATCTGACGCGCGCATATCATAGCCCAAAACACGCGCAGCTTCAGGCGAACGCCTGTCCAGCCTGCTGAGATTACTGACAACAGGTATCGCTGCAGTCTCGGATATCTCGCGCAGCAGCTTTCCTCCGACCGGACTGAATCCGAGCACGCGCGCATGAAGGCTGCCGCGCATCTCCTCAAAATCGACTTTCATCAGGTTTACCATAATATGCATCATCATCCTGCTTATACGGACTCTCGTGTACCGTTTGCTCTTTACAGCATCTATGAGCCCGTCCAGGTCATTTGCACTGCCTATACAGCCTTTCAGACGGTTTTCAAGTCCCTCTCCTACGCCGTATATATTGGCAAGCTCGCTTTCATCTGCTGTTATTATCCTGTATTTTAACAATTCAAACATATTTTTTTTAACTGTATCGCGCATCACAGCAAAGCAGTTTTCAGCATTATACGTTCCCGCCACATCAGACCCCAGTATACTTTTAATATATGCCTCTTCATTTAACAGCACACGCAGCGATGCTTCAGGAATAAGTCTCTCGCATGCACGTGCTCCGCCATCGTACACCGCCCTGCGGACAGCAGTTCCCGACGCTATGCGAGATGAGCCTTCTTCCGGCACCGGCGCACCTTCGGGCGCATTGTCATCTAAAGCTCTATCATATAAAACTTCACCGTGCGCTGCCGCTTTTCTGCCGACAGCGAGCGGTTTTATGACCGAGTCCAGTGCATAAAGCGCTTTCATGTATTCTATTCCTAAAAGATTATTCGGCTCGCGCAGTACAGCCGCCGCCTCCTCACCGTATTTCCGTTCTACTGAACGCGTGAGCGCTTCAGGGTATGATATACCCCTTTTCATTTCTTCTTTTATATACAGTGACATTTCAGCATCTGCTTCCGCGCCGGCGCGGGCTGCCGTTTCAAGTGCATTCATGTCATCCGTCTCAGCACCGAATACCAGCGTATCTATGCATCCAAGTCCGTTGAGTATGCCTGCTGCGCCTCGTGCAAACTCATGGCTGCTGTTGCAGGCATATATATAAGGAAGCTCTATGACGAGATCCGCGCCGCCGTCAACAGCCATACGCACGCGAGCATCACGCCTGAAAAACGCAGGCATTCCGCGCTGTGTAAAGTGTCCGCTCATAATTACGACAACAGCGTCCGCGCCTGTCAGCTCTCTCGCCTTTTCCATATGATAGCGGTGTCCGTTGTGAAACGGGTCGTATTCCGCGATTATTCCTGTTACCTTCATTTATATATGATTCTCCATATGCATTTTATCTTACATTTTTATCCATCTTAAATTCATCCGTTAGATACATTTTAAGTGAAGCGCGTCCTCAGTCAATATAAAGTCGCGAAAAAACTCATTGTATACTTTTTAATTTACATTTCTGAAATCAATATCATCATTACTGTCAGCGCCGCTGATATCAGCCCATGCATGAGCTTCGCCTTCATATATCCTGACATGCTTATATCCGTCCCGCGCAGTACGCCTGCCGTCTGCGCCGTCACTGACAGACCTCCGAACGACACGAGAAACGCGCACACAGTCATTTTTATATTGCCCCCGACGTCCTGCATATCGCTTATGCAGCTGCAGCCTACAGTCATTTCAAGCAGGCCG
The DNA here is from genome assembly GCA_963627215.1 of bacterium. Classification (GTDB taxonomy): domain Bacteria; phylum Bacillota; class Clostridia; order Peptostreptococcales; family Anaerovoracaceae; genus CAKQOE01. The sequence goes on from CAVGAH010000011.1 coordinate 28,318, forward strand.
GATACTGCAGTCATTATATAATGAACAGCTTCTGAAATGAATGAATATGCTGCATCGGGCGCGCCCGGCGCGCGAGTTAGAAGAGCGGCAGCTGCCGCATCGCCTGTTCTTGCTGCGTATTCTGTTATTATAGTAAATATTATTATAAATCCTCCTATGAGCCCTATAGTTTTAAGCGAGCGCAGTACGGCGTCAGAAGCAGCCTGCATGACGTCGGTATCTGATTTTTTTATTTTATGCGCTTCAGGCTGGCTCTTACGTTTATATTCTTCACTTTTGCATGATTCATTTTTATATAATACCGCGCGTCGCTTGTCCTTGCGGTTCAGCAGAGAGCATGGATTCATCACCATGCCGGTAAGCAACGCTCCGATGCAGTGCGCCGCGAGTATCATGTATCCAGCACTACAGTCGCCGAGCATGCCTGTTCCGATTGCGCCGACTATAAAAAGCGGACCGGAGGTCGAACAGAAATTAAGCATGTCGCACGCCTGCTCTCTCGTGATGCTCCCACTGCGCCTGAGATCGCCGATCAGACGCGCACCAGTCGGATATCCCGATAATATGCTCGAAACAAATACGAACGCCGCTTCTCCCGGTACGCCAAGTATAAAGCTTACAGGGCGCTCAAGCGCACGACCTATCGTCCTGTGTACGCCCGCCGCCATCAGCATGTCAGTAAATATAAAAAACGGCAGCAGTGACGGAATTACTGTTCCCCACCACAGCTCCATGCCTTTTTGCGCCGCCGCTACAGATATCTCAGGTGACAAGAGAAGCATTGCACAGCCGGTGACGGCTGCTATGCCTGTTTTATCACTGTATTTTATTATTCGAACAATTTTACATATTATGTATTTTATTTTGTGCCGCCCTCTACTGCGGGCGCTTTCATCTTCATAAATATTCATACATGATAATATGCGCTGAACGCGCGTTATATGACGGTGAGCGCGCCGGGCGCGCAAAAACAGCCGCTCGGCATGTAAGCTTCGCGGCTGTTCTGTATAATATGGAATATTGATTATTGGTTTTTCAAATTTTATTACTTCATGTAATTCATGATTATCTGAGCCATCTGTGCGCGAGTCGCAGTTCCCTTAGGGTCAAG
>CAVGAH010000012.1:0-29290 GCA_963627215.1 bacterium
ACGTAATGCCATGGAATGTAATTTCCGCCATGAGCCGGATCCTGCTAAATGCAGTTTCTTTTACGTAATCGGGGTCTATTATACGATTTTTTAATATTTTTGTAAGTTATATTAATAACGCAAATAATCGATATTTCGTTGTTTTTAAAAAAATGCACCACCTCGTGTCGGTGGTGCATTTTATGCAACAGTCAATATATTTTACACAACGATAGGCTGTTAATATTCTATAGCTAATTAAACTTCATTAAAAACACCACAGGAGGGGAACGCCATATTCATACGGCTTTCTCCTCCTGTTTATTTTTCTACTATTTAGTTCATTACATCCGACCCGTGCGCCCGGCGCACCCACACTCATACACCCTTTCTGAAAACTTTACATTAATGTATTGTAGCATCTTATGAAAATTTGTATAATGTAAGTTGTGCATAAATGAATGTCTGACGGTGTCCGTTGTATTCTTTTAACGGCTCGCAGGCTGACTTTTCGCAGCTCGTCAGCTGCGTGAAAAGCGTCTCAGCCTACATCGCAGACAAACTGTTATTGACACACTACTGCTTGTGGTGTTAATATACCTATAATTCCTGTAGGTTTTACGAGATTGTTCCACAGTGCAGACATACTTTATTTAACTGGAGGGATTTTACTTGTTTGATATGGGATTTATTTCTGAATACGCCCATATGTATGTAAGTGCTGCGGGACTTACGCTGAGGATTGCTTTCTTCGGCATTATTTTCTCGCTAATACTCGGCGCTTTCTGCAGTATGGTGCAGTATTTTAAAATACCGGTCATCCGGAGGATTGTTGGTGTTTATATAGAGCTCAGCAGAAACACACCTCTGCTCGTTCAGCTTTATTTTATATACTATGGTCTGCCGAAGATCGGAATCAGCCTTTCCGGTGAAATGTGTGCCATTATCGGCCTTATATTTCTAGGAGGCAGCTACATGTCAGAGGCTTTCCGAAGCGGACTTGACGCCGTCGAAAAGCCGCAGCTGGAGTCCGCAGCCAACCTCGGCTTCAGCAGAACGCAGACAATGCGCTACATAGTTTTTCCGCAGGCTCTGGCAACGTCTGTGCCTGCCCTGTGCGCGAACATCATCTTTATGATCAAGGAAACATCAGTAGTCAGCGCCATAGCTGTAGTTGACCTGATGTACGTTGCAAAGGATCTTATCGGTCTTTATTACAATACAGGCGAAGCGCTGCTCATGTTAGTAGTCGCTTACCTGCTGATACTGCTGCCGATATCCATAATCGCGACGCTGCTCGAAAGGAGGATGCGCTATGCAGGCTTTGGGAATTAGCATATTATTCAAAGGAACGAATTTCCTGCGGCTGCTTGCCGGACTTTGGGTAACAGTCCGCATCAGCCTTATATCCGTAGTGCTTTCCATTGCACTCGGTCTGCTGTTCGGTATGTTCATGACACTAAAGAACCCGGCAGCTAAGGTAGTCAGCCGCGTGTACCTTGACTTTATACGTATCATGCCGCCTCTTGTACTGTTATTTTTAATGTACTTCGGTGTAACGAGAGCATTCGGCCTCAATCTCTCAGCAGAGCTGAGCGCCGTTATAGTATTCACGCTCTGGGGAACCGCAGAAATGGGCGACCTCGTGCGCGGAGCGCTCATCAGCATACCAAAGCACCAGTACGACAGCGCCACGGCGCTCGGCATGACTAAGCTCCAGACATTCGTTCTTATCATCGTGCCTCAGACGCTCAGAAGGCTCCTCCCTCTAGCGATAAATCTGACGACTCGTATGATAAAGACGACGAGCCTTATAGCTCTCATCGGCATAGTCGAGGTACTGAAGGTCGGTCAGCAGATAATCGACGCTAACCGTTTTGATTATCCGACAGCGGCGCTCTGGATCTACGCAGTAGTATTCTTCCTCTACTTCTTCATATGCTGGCCTATATCGATGCTCGCAAAGAAGCTGGAAGAAAAATGGAGGTAAAAACGTTCTAATGGATGATAATATACAGTTAAAAGCAACAGGCATAATAAAAAAATTCGGTGACGACGTCGTTTTAAACGGCATCGACCTTTCGGTAAAGCGCGGCGAGGTAGTCGTAGTCCTCGGCCCTTCAGGCTGCGGAAAGAGCACTCTGCTCCGCTGTCTCAACGGACTTGAGCAGATAAACGGCGGTGAGATACTGCTCGACGGCGAAGCGATAACGTCTACAGGCAAGAACATGACGCGCATGCGACAGAAAATCGGAATGGTTTTCCAGAGCTATGATCTCTTTCCTCACAAGACGATACTCGACAATATCACGCTCGCTCCGATAAAAGTCCAGAAGCGTTCAAAGGCAGAAGCAGAAGCAGAAGCAGAAAAGCTCCTGAAGCGCGTAGGCCTCTGGGAAAAGAAGGATCAGTTCCCTCGCCAGCTTTCAGGTGGTCAGAAGCAGCGTGTCGCCATAGTACGTGCACTGTGCATGCATCCGGAGGTCATGCTTTTCGACGAGGTTACAGCTGCCCTCGACCCCGAGATGGTTCGTGAGGTACTCGACGTAATGCTCGAGCTTGCTGAACAGGGACTGACGATGGTAATCGTAACGCACGAAATGCAGTTTGCGAGAGCTATAGCAGACCGCATAATGTTCCTCGACGGCGGTAAGGTAGTAGAAGAAGCAGACCCTGAAACGTTCTTCACGAACCCGTCATCAGAACGTGCAAAGCAATTCCTCAGCACATTCTCATTCGACAAGCATACAGTACACCTGCAAGAGCATGACGCTGAATAATATATAGATTGAGAATTGTGCTCCGCACAGATGTAGAGTTACACGCGCCCGGCGCGTTCAAGACGGCTCTCAGCCGCTTCTCATGCATTAAAGCTGCAATTATTACGATTATATAGATGCCGCCCGCTAAACATCAGAATAAAATATCTAACATTTTCTGAACATGCGAGCGGCTTTTAATATAATAATATAAATTTCATTTTCTTCAGCCCTCACGGGCTGACATCATGGAGGGAAAAATAACATGAAAAAGAGAAGTATTTTAGCTCTTGCTATGTCTGTTCTCATGGTCGGAGCAGCATTAACAGGATGCGGTTCAAACAGCGGCAACGCAGGAAGCGCTGCAGGCGCTGACAACGGTTCAGGCACTGCAAGCGTTGCAGGACGTACAGTAGACGAGATAAAGGCTGACGGTACTATCAGGATCGGCGTATTCAGCGACAAGGCTCCATTTGGCTATGTTGATGAAAACGGTAACTATGCCGGCTATGATGTTTACTTTGCTGAAAGAATCGCTCAGGATCTCGGCGTTGATGTAGAATACGTTTCTACAGATCCTGCAAGCAGAGTTGAATTCGTTGAAACGGGAAAGGTTGATGTAGTCCTCGCTAACTTTACTGTGACTGATGAAAGAGCTGAAAAAGTAGATTTCTGTCTGCCTTATATGAAGGTAGCTTTAGGTATCGTTTCGCCTGAAAGTGCTGAAATTACAGATCCTGAACAGCTCAATGGCAAGAAGCTCATAGTATGCAAGGGTACTACTGCCGAGACATACTTTGCTGAAAATTATCCTGATATCGAACTTGTCAAGTATGACCAGTATGCTGACGCTTATAACGCACTTCTTGACGGCAGAGGTGATGCACTCTCTACAGACAACACAGAAGTACTCGCATGGGCTCTCAGCAACAAGGGCTTTACTGTAGGCGTTGAATCACTCGGTCAGATAGACACTATCGCTCCTGCAGTAGCAAAGGGCAACACATCACTCCTCGAATGGATAAACGGTGAAATCGAATCACTCGCAGGCGAAAACTTCTTCCACAAGGATTATGAAGAAACTCTCGCACCTGTTTACGGCGATGCTGCCGATCCTGAAGCTCTCGTAGTTGAAGGCGGTAAGGTAGACGCTGAGCCTGCAGGCGATGCACAGAGCTCTGCTCAGTAAATTACAGGACGCCTGCTGTTGCCTGCGAAATATAGGAAATTTCAACTGCGCTTATCCGTATATTCTCCGGCAATATAAGGGCGTCTTATGTAAAATAAAGTATATAGCAATAATACATCGCGGGCAGCCCCGATAACGGGGCTGTTCTTTTTATTGCATTGAAAAAGCTGCCGCAGTCTTTTTATGACCGCGGCAGCTCTGATAAAACTATTTCGCTTTTCTACTGTGTTTTTATTTTATTTACGTTTACGTGCTGTGGGCGCGGTGACGCGCGTCTCAGACGATTCAATTCTTTTAAAATATTTCTTATTACTAATTATTTATGCATATATGCCGTTGTGAGACGGCCTGTAACGCGTTTTAATCGACTTTTTATTAAGCCGCAGCGTTTTCCTTTGCTTCCTTCATGATAGTCTTGATGCTGTCAACAGCGAGGATAACAGCGAGAACTACGAGGAGGACAGCGATAACGGCACGGATCCACATCCATGCAACGCCTTCTCCGCCCGCCATAGCGCCAAGCAGATTTGACTTTATAGTAAAGCAGAGTGATGTAAGCGTTACTACGAGCATGAAGATCATTGGAATATAGAACATCTTGTTGTTTCTGCCTACAGAACCAAGCCATGAAGCTACAGCCATGAGACCGAGTGCTGCAAGCAGCTGATTTGCGGCTCCGAAGAGCGCCCAGATGTTAGCGTAGCCTGTCATACCGAGACCGATACCGAGAACTACTGATATGATAGTTGCTACTAATGGATTAGCAAGTACCTTTGCTGCGCCATCAGCCTCTTTATAAGTTTTTCCATTAAGCCAGAATTCCTGGAACATGTATCTCGAAAGACGAGTTGCTGTATCGAGCGAAGTAAGGCAGAATGCCGATACCGCAAGGATAAGCATTGAGTAAGTGATCTCCTGAGTTCCTTCGAGGAACGGGATCTTATCTATCATCTGCGAGATACCTGTAGCAAATACAGCTGTAGGAACTACTGTAGTACCTGACTGATAATCATTCCAGATATAACCTACGGCACAGAGTGATATTATAGCAAGTGCGCACTCGATAAGCATACCACCATAAGCGATAGGCTGAGCATCCTGCTCTCTGTCAAGCTGCTTAGCTGTAGTACCTGAACCTACAAGTGAATGGAAGCCTGAAATAGCCCCACATGCGATAGTAATGAAAAGTGCAGGGAACATACTTCCGAGTGAAGTTCCTGTAGGTGCGATCTTGTCAACAAAGCCTGTGAATGCCGGTATATCAAGTGTAGGATGAGCGCCCAGGATACCGATAACAGCTGCAATCATCATAAAGTAAAGAAGGAATGAGCTGAGGTAGTCTCTCGGCTGGAGAAGTATCCATACCGGGCATACCGAAGCGATCATGATGTAGATACCGATGAGGAACATCCATGTAGTTCCGCTCAGATAAAGCGGATGCCAGTTGAAGCCGATCACCATGCATAAGATGATAGCGGCAACACCGATTATAGTCGATATAGCCAATCCTGCATTTCTTCTGTATACGAAGAAACCAAAAAGCACTGCTATTAAAATAAACATAATAGATATCATAGCTGTACGTGCATTTGCAGTGCTTGCTGCTACATCTACTGAGCCTGAAGCATCATATGTAGCATTAAATGTGTTTGCAACGATAGAAGCGAATGCTGCTACTACAAGTATAAGTGTAAGATAAGCGAATACAAGGAATAACTTCTTTGCCTTGCTTCCCATACTTACTGATATAACTTCTCCGATAGATTTACCTTTATTTCTTATAGATGCGAACAGTGCACCAAAGTCATGTACAGCACCAAAGAATATGCCGCCTATGAGTACCCATAAAAATACAGGAACCCAACCAAAAACTGCCGCCTGAATAGGACCGTTTATAGGACCAGCTCCTGCTATAGATGAAAAGTGATGACCGAGAAGTACAGGTGCCTTTGCAGGTACATAGTCCACGCCATCTTCCATCTCATGAGCAGGAGTACTGTGTGAAGGATCAACGCCCCACTGTTTTGCGAGCCATCTTCCGTAAGTAAGATACGCAACAACAAGGATAGCGAGACCAACCAGTAAGATTACTACTGCGTTCATTTTTTACTCTCCTTTTAGGTTTCACATATTACCTTTTTGATTTTTGAAGTATTTTATTAAATAATTTCGCATAAGCCCGACCACTATGGTTCGTATAAGCACGTCCGCACGAGCGGTCGAGTACGGCTGTATGAAATTCCATCCAGCCTCGCAGCGAAAAGCGAAAACTTTTATAAATACGGCATTTTTTCAGTGCCCTTATCGCCGCAGGCTCCGTCTCGTCTGCCACTATGATGCACGTAATGTACGTGTACATGTGGTCCGGTACGGGATCTACAAGCTTCATGCCCGCCTCGTAAGCGGTCTTCTCACAAAGCCTGTACATCTCATCCGTCAGCTTCGGGACAGAAAAAATGTATACATATTCGTGGCAGTTTGCCTCCCACATAACATTTTTCTTAAATAAAAAATATTTCTGATTATTGACGTGAAGGTCGCAGCGAAGCCTCAAAGGAGCTGCGTCCTCTGAGGCTTTATTAACATCGTAATATGCCTCGAAATATCTTTCGAGTGCTTCAACTAATTCTTCACGTGTTTTTTCTGCTGCTGCCATAATTTACTTTCCGAGATTTGGACCTGCGTTAGCGATGTTCTCAGGCATATCAGGATATTTTGCGCTGAAATTGTCATGGAACATCTTAGCAAGCTTCAGAGCTGTTTCATCGTAAGCAGCCTTGTCTTCCCAGGTGTCACGAGGGTTCATGATCTCTTCAGGAACTCCCGGGCATGACTGAGGGACATCAAGGTTGAATGCTTCGTTATACTTGTACTCTGCCTTTTCGAGCTCGCCGTTAAGAGCTGCTGTTACCATAGCTCTTGTATATCTGAGCTTTATTCTGCTGCCTGTGCCGTAAGAACCGCCTGACCAGCCTGTATTTACCAGGTATACCTTAGTATTGTACTTATCAAGTCTTTCACCGAGCATATTTGCATAAACACTCGGATCCATAGGCATGAACGGCTCGCCGAATAAAGTAGAGAATGTAGGCTGAGGTTCCTTTACACCGCGCTCTGTACCTGCAAGCTTTGAAGTAAAGCCTGTAACGAAATGGTACATTGCAGCTTCTCTGCTGAGTCTTGAGATCGGAGGAAGTACTCCGAAAGCGTCAGCAGTAAGGAATATTACTACCTTAGGGATGCCGCCTACGCCCGGAACTGCTGCGTTGCTGATGTAGTCAACAGGGTAGCCTACTCTTGTGTTTTCTGTGAGACTTGCGTCAAAGAAATCAAGCTCTCTTGTTTCCGGATCCATTACAACGTTCTCAACGAGAGCGCCGAACTTAACTGCGCCGTGGATCTCAGGCTCAGCCTCCGGATCGAGATTTATGCACTTCGCATAGCATCCGCCTTCAAAATTGAATATGCCGTCTGCAGACCAGCCGTGTTCATCGTCGCCGATGAGCTTTCTGAGCGGGTCAGCTGAAAGAGTAGTCTTTCCTGTACCTGAAAGTCCGAAGAATACAGCTGATTCTCCTGTCTCAGGATCCATATTTGCTGAGCAGTGCATCGGAAGTACGTCGTTTTCCTTAGGAAGCACAAAATTCATAGTGGAAAATACACTCTTCTTTATCTCACCTGCGTAGCCTGAGCCTACAATAACGATGTAATGAGCTTCATAGTCTATCATGATAGCTGCTTCGGAATTTACTCCATCGACTTCAGGGTCGCACTTAAAGCCCGGCGCACAGAGTATCGTATAATCTGGCTCGCCGTAATTTTCCAGTTCTTCTTCTGTTGGTCTTATAAGAAGCTGGTGAATGAAGAGATTCTGAGATGCAAGTTCGTTTATCACTCTGAATTTACGTGTATACTTCGGATCTGCACCTGCCATACCGTCAAATACAAAAATTTCTTTTCCTTCAAGATAAGCAAGAGCTTTATTCTTGATAGAATCAAACTTTTCTCTGCTGATCGGACGGTTTACCTTGCCCCACGCTATATCATCATGGATAGCCGGTGTGTCAACGATAAACTTGTCGTCAGGGCTCCTTCCTGTATACTTGCCTGTTGTTACGACAAGCGCGCCTGTCTTGCAGAGCTTTCCTTCTTCTCTGCGCAGAGCAGCTTCAGTCAGCTGAGCCGGATCGAAATTTCTGTAAACTTCGCCTGGATTATTGATTCCAAGCTGCTTGGTACCTAATGATTCCACTTTCCTTCTCCTAGATTGATCATTTTTACATATACGTTTCACTACAGCAGCAATGTATATATAAACGCTTTAAATGCAATATGCATCTATCATTATTTCAAATTCCTGAATATTTTAAGTTGACTAGACATACATTTAACACAAAGCATTATTAAACATTTATTCACCGCAAACTGTACCCATTAATGATATACCAATATGAAATGTTTTGAAATAAAAACGTTAAGAAAAATTGCAATTCAAGAAAAATTCATGTAAATTTAGTTATATTCAGAAAATAATACGGCATTTTATTTGCTATTTGAGCAACGCAATGATGCTGACAACACACTGTTACTTAAAAAAGCAGACCCGCCTTTCGGCCGGTCTGCCAAAATTACCAATAAACCCACATAAATATTACTTACGATGAATAACCTTAAAAAGCTCATCAGCTGCAGGCGGTGCAATATCCATGCCTTCCCCTGCGACTACGGCCCTGCCTATGCAGGCAGCGCCTACGCCGGCCTCCGCCAGAGCCTCCATAAGAGCATCATACTTATCAGGCCTGACAGCCATCATCATAGAGCCGCTTGAAATAAGCCTGTACGGATTAATTCCATAATGCCTGCAGACCTTCGACGTAACATCATAAATCGGTATCTTTGAAATATCTATATCTGCACCTACGCCGGATATACGACAGAGCTCCCATACTGCACCGAGCACACCGCCTTCTGTTATATCATGCATCGGCCCTACTCCGAGTTTTCCTGCTATGATACCCTCCTTTACTACACTTGTATGCTCAAGCAGGTTAATTGCAAATGCGATTTCATTATCAGTAAGCACATCGCTAAGCTCATTACCATAGTCAGCAACGATTATCCCCGTTCCTTCTATACCTGCTGCCTTTGTCATAACAAAATAATCTCCCGGCTCTATATTTCTGTCAACAGCTTCTGAAGCCACCTGACGACCCAGTGCCGTCGCTGATATGACCGGGACGGTCACTACTGGTGTTATTTCAGTATGACCACCAAGTATTTCTATATTAAGCTTTGCAGCCTCATCAGCCGCATCTGCCATTATTTGTGACATCTGTTCCTCTGTAACAGACGGGGGCAGCAATACTGTCAATAATATGCCGAGCGGCTCGACTCCGTTTGATGCTATGTCATTACATGAAACATTTACTGCCAGTCTGCCTATATCACTTACAGCTCCAGTTATAGGATCTGTTGAGATCACACAATTATACTCACCAAAATCTATTACAGCACAGTCCTCGCCTACAGCAGCGCTTTTTTTTACTTCAGGACGGCGGCATTTTATCTTGTTTATTATCAGACGCTCCAGCGTTCCATTATCCAATTTTCCTACTCTCATAACATTTCACTTTTCTCTTTTTTATCATGAAAAAACGGGAGAATCACTTCTCCCGTCATTTCGCATCACGTAGAATGATTTTCATTCTACCGCACCGTGCTTAATATTTCAAGAACAATTAAACGTATCGTCTAATTGCAATTTTCATTTCTATCTGCTTATGGCACCCAGATACGATTTACCTCAACTACCTGACCATTTTCTATAGTCACGCTTGTGCTGCCGCAAGTCCACGCATCGGCACTATTTTCCTGCATATAGCTTGCGAAATCGCTGCCCTCAACTACTGTAGGTTCTGCAGAAGGATCATCACCCAGTGCATCAGATACCTTTACTGCAGCTGATACAGTCAGATCAGTTTCACCCATTGAGTAGTAAAGTGGATAGTTATCCATAGTCACTGTACGATAGCCATTGCCATTTTCACTTTCCAGTGATATGAAATCATATCCGCCCTCTTCTGTTCCGCCGTTTACAGATATAAGGCCGGAATCATTTTTAGTTACAGAATCAATCTTTACTTCCTGACCTGCTACCTGAATCGTATCGCCTTCCTTCATGGTATTCATGTCTACTATGTCATAAATATCATAAGCCTCGATTGCAGCATGGATCTTATATGTTCCGTCCTCCTGCTCAGCAAGTGTTGAAACATCAAGATCAACGTTGTATATACCATCCGGCATGTTCTCAGATACAGTATATCCCAGTTCAGCAGGCTTTATAACACCGCTTTCAGCCTCAGCTGAAACACTCTGCTCTGTACTTCCTGCATCGTTTGTCTGAGTCTCACCGCAGCCAGCAAACGCAAATGTTACAAGCGTAAGTGCAAGAGCTGCTGATCCGACTCTTTTAATACATTTTTTCATGGAAAAACGCCCCCTTCTTTAGTTTGAATTGCTTACTGCCGTGATTATACCACACACATTTGAGTAATACCAATCAATTTTTTCTTGGCTTAAATGTAATTTTACGTGAAATCATATTGTATTGTAAATCAAACATTCACTTTACCATTTATGACTGCAGCTTTGTGAACTGCCAATTGTCTAAAGCCAATGGACTTCCTGCTTTGCCAACATCTTCAACTGCAGGCTGTACATTACTTATTCATAAAACGTGTGAGGAATTCTTTTGTTCTCAAATTTGACGGATTATTAAATATGACATCAGGTGTATCCATCTCTGCTATCACACCCTGATCCATAAAGGCCACATTCGTTGAAACATCACGTGCAAATGCCATTTCATGCGTAACGATTATCATAGTCAGTCCATCCTTGGCAAGACTGCGCATTACATCGAGCACTTCACCTACCATCTCGGGGTCAAGAGCCGACGTCGGCTCGTCAAACAGCAGCACTTCGGGCTCCATTGCCAGGGCACGCGCTATAGCTACACGCTGCTTCTGACCGCCCGAGAGCTGTGCAGGTCTGGCATTTATATATGGCAGCATTCCTACCTTCTCAAGATAACGAGTTGCTATTTCCTTTGCATATGCATCGCCCTTTTTCAGAACCTTTCGTACACCTACAGTACAATTCTGAAGAACTGTCATATTGTTGAACAGATTAAAGCTCTGGAATACCATTCCTACTTTAGCGCGGTAGTCTGTCACTTTATTTGTCTTGTCAAGTATATCCTTATCATGGAAATATATATTTCCTGCAGTCGGTATCTCAAGTACGTTTATGCAGCGCAGGAGCGTTGATTTTCCTGAGCCTGATGAACCTATGATGCACGTAACGTCACCCTTGTTTACGTCAAAATTTATATCCTTAAGTACCTTATGCTTTCCGAAGCTCTTTTCGAGATGAGAAACACGGATGATAGCGTCTGACATATTACTCATCCTCCTTTTCCATATAAAGCGTCATGCCGCTCGTGTGAGCAAGCGTATCTGTAGTAGCGAGGTCGTAGCTGTCAGTGCCGTCCATGCGTTTCTCGACAAAACGCAGTATGCGCGCGCTCGTAACAGTCATGATCAGATACATGAAGCATACTATAAAGTACGTTTCAAATGTCAGATAGTAAACGCCTGCAACGCCCTTTCCCACGAAGAACAGTTCAGTTACAGATATAACGCTTAATACCGATGTATCCTTTATATTGATTATCAGGTTGTTGCCGATCTGCGGCATGATGTTTCTTATAGCCTGCGGCATTATTACGTGCCTCATAGTCTGTATATGAGTCATACCGATAGCCTTTGCGCCCTCAGTCTGACCCTTGTCTATGGACAGGATACCGCCTCTTACAGTTTCTGCCATATAAGCACCCGTGTTGATAGAAACGATAAAGAATGCGGCCTTCCACATTCCCATATCATAATTAGCATACTGGATCATGCCGTAGTAGATAAACATAGCCTGTACCATCATAGGCGTTCCGCGGAAGAACTCAATATAACAGAACAGAAGCTTTTTTACCACCCACATAAATCCTGTTTTTACAGGATTTTCATTCATCGGCTTCGGAACAGTCATAACAGTTCCCACGAGCAGACCGATAACTACTCCGAAGAACGTACCGACGATAGCTATTGCAATAGTCCTTCCGGCGCCGGCCAGAAGTGAGCCCCAGTAATTCTGGAGTATAAAAAAGACCTTTCCGAAAAAGGATGCTGGTAAACCACCCATTTTTTTCTCCCTTCAAAATTAATAATAGAATACAGAAAAACAGGAAACTCCGTCAGCAGGGCGCCCGATGGGCACCCTGAAGCCTGTATCACGACCATCCAACGTAAGTTCCCTGTTTTTAATATGTTTTTGTTTTCGTTCATTATGCCGTCACCGGCAGCTGTTACTTATTAATTTAATTAGTTAGATAATGGCTGTACAGCGATAGCGTCGTTCATCATCTTGTCGAAATCGTCTGTTGTAAGAGTAGCGAGAACGCTGTTGATCTGATCTACGAGTTCTGTGTTGCCCTTCTTTACAGAGATACCGATATTAACCTCTTCATCTGAAACTTCAAATGCCTGTCCGTCATCGAATACGATCTGAAGGTCAGGATAAGCTACGCATGCAGCCATAGCTGTAGGCATGTCTGTGCAGATGAAATCTACCTTTCCTGATTCAAGAGAAAGAAGCATGTTCGGAACTGTTTCCTGAGCAGGAAGCTTGTTTACGTTAGGAATCTGGTCAAGTACTGTGTACCAGATAGTATTGATCTGTGATGTACAAGTAACGCCGTCGAGATCGGCAAGTGAAGTTGCCGCAGCAGCGTCGCTGCCTTTCTTTGCGAGACCTACAACTGAAGCATAGTAATAAGGCTCTGTGAAGTCTACAGACTGAAGTCTCTCAGATGTGATAGACTGACCTGCGATAACGCAGTCGATCTTGCCTGACTGAAGAGCTACAGGGAGTGAATCCCAGTCTATTCTGTTTATCTGTACTTCATAGCCGAGCTTTTCACCGATGAGCTTAGCCATCATTACGTCATATCCGTAAGCGTAATCGCTTGTGTCAGCGATAGGGATAGCGCCGTTTGAATCGTCGTTCTGAGTCCAGTTATAAGGAGCGTAGCCGCATTCCATACCTACTCTGAGGACCTTTGTGTTGAGTACTGAGTTAGCGTCAGCTGAAGCACCTGCGTTACCGCTGTCTGCTGCAGAGCCGCCTGAGTTGTTTGAGCCGCAGCCTGCAAGAGCAGCTACTGCCATGATGACTGTGAGTGCCACAGCCATGAATTTCTTTACATTTTTCATCTTTAAAACCTCTCTGAAAAATCTTTTGTTTCTGCTTATTTTTGTACGCCGGCAGCCGTGAGGCTGCATAGCACTTTACCGATTAATAACGTAGCGCCAGATGTCCCACGCCTCTATAGGCGGCGTGTCGCGCCGCACTGATCAAGCGAGCTTGTCAGTGCTCTGCTACGCTTTAAAATAGATTATACTCGCATGAGTTGTTCCGGTCAATTACTTATTTTGCGTATTTGAACCGTATCTTTTAATCTTTCTCGTGCTTGTTTTCTCAAATTCTTCTGTTCTGATCTCAAATTTCTTTACACGCTTGTACGATGACATACCGTCATTCACGTCATCGATTATCTTCTTGAAGAACTTGCGAGTCTGTGTCTCATCCATTTCGCCGAGCGATTTCATCTCATCTTCTTCAGGAACTATGTGAGCCGTTACGATCAGCTCGCCTGTGCCGTCGTCGATGCCGTCAACTATTACTTCCTTTATATAAGGGCTCTTCATGAGGTAGTATTCTACTTCCTCAGGGAATATGTTCTTGCCGTTTTTAGTGACGATAACGTTTTTCTTGCGACCTGTTATAAAGAGCATGCCGTCCTTGTCGAAATATCCATAGTCGCCTGTCCTCAGCCAGCCGTCCCTAAGGACCTTCGCTGTTTCCTCAGGAGCTTCATAGTATCCGAGCATTACTGAGTCAGACTTTACTATTATCTCGCCCACGCCGTCGCTGTCAGGGTCATCTATAACTATCTCAGTGTTAGGCATCGCAGGACCTACAGATGATGCAGGCTCGTGGAAACGGTCGCGGTGAACAGCGATTATAGGAGATGACTCCGTCATGCCGTAGCCCTGGAACGTATTTATTCCCATGTAATTAAAGTCCTCAATGATCTCAGGGTCGAGCGCCGCCGCTCCCGATATGAACATCTTCATATGACCGCCGAACGCATTATGAACGTCCTTAAACAGCTTTCTCATCGACTTTATATTGAATCTGTCGAGCTTCTTTGCGAGCAGCAGACCCTTCTTGAGCTTTGCAGCCTTTCCTGTCTTTTCTGCCTGCTTCCAGACTCTTTTGTGCATCATTTCAAATACCAGAGGTACGCCGAGCATTATAGTCGCCTTGCACTCCGCCATGTTCTTTACTATGTGCTTCAGGCCCTCGCATATAGCGACAGTGCCGCCCTGATAAAGAACAGTCATATGGTCGCACGTATACTCATATGTATGATGTATAGGAAGTATAGACAGCGATACGTCATCTGCTTCTACGTGAACGTACTGCGACATGTTCATTACATTTGAAACTATATTTTTGTGCGAAAGCATTACGCCCTTTGCAAGTCCTGTAGTTCCTGACGTGAAAAGAAGTATGTGCATAGCATCAGGGTCGATGACTGCGTCGATATACGACCTGTCGCCCTTTTTGACGAGCTCGTGTCCGCGCTCCATCAGCCTGTGCATGGAAAGCCTGTTTTCGTCAGGCTCTTCCGCATCCATACTGATTATATAGTCGAGCGTTTCGATGCCCTCGATAGCATTCATTAACAGCTTTTCTACCTTTCCTGAGTAAACGATGGCGCTCAGGTGCGCTCTTTCTATAAGGTTTCTAAGCTCATCTACCGGGAGCTCCTTATCGAACGGTACGGCAACGCCTACGCCGCTGGCGGCGCTCAGGTCGGCTACCATCCATTCATATCTCGTTTCTCCGATGATGCCTATATGCTTGTCCTTCAGGCCGAGGTCTATCATAGCCGTTCCGAATGCGTCTATGTCAGCCTTGAGCTGACTATACGAAACAGGTGTATATCTGCCGCCGGGCGTCTTTTTTATAAGGTATGCAGTTCTCTCTCCGAAAAGCTCTGCTGAAGAATTTATCATATCCTTCAGGTCGGTTATCTTTCTTACAGGATAGTACGCGTCCCTGTATTTTTTACTTCCAGGCATGTGTTGATCCTCCTATTACTTACGCGGCGTTGACCGCAGGTTGCATTCCATTTAAATTCCTATTTGAACAAATTAATATTCTAACATTTTTTTTGATATAATACAATCCCGTAATATGCAGGACCCGGCCCGCCAAATGTATTTTTGCTGTGCATTTTTATTGTTTTTATACTTACAATGCCTTGAATTTCAATACTTTGTGTGACCGCCGGGCGGTCGTTTCCGGTGTAATCGTATTTGTGATTCAAATAACTATGTATTTTTATTGATTTTTGCATACAAGAAGGGTTATAATTCTTAAAGTGCCGGGGAAATACCCGGTATATGCTGCATTTATTGTTTTTTTAATATGCAAATATTCACATGAAAGAAGGAGATGAAGACATGGGATTATTTTCAAATCACATGAACAGCATCCACGTTGCGCATCATAAGGATACTGCCGGAAGCGCTATCGTACAGATGCCTGTTCCTGAAAAGGTCTATATCTCTATGTCACAGCACATCGGCAAGCCATGTCAGCCTGTAGTCGCTAAGGGCGACCACGTTAAGGTAGGACAGCTTATCGGTGATGTAGACGCATTCATCAGCGCTCCGATATTTTCGAGCGTTTCAGGTGATGTAGTGGCTATAGAGGAGGCCCGTTCTGCTCTCGGAGGTGTCGATAAATACGTTGTTATCGCTGCCGACGGTCAGCAGGAGCCATATGAAGGTCTTGCCGTTCCACAGTGCGAGACAAGAGAAGACTTTATAAAGGCTGTAAGAAACAGCGGTGTCGTAGGTCTCGGCGGTGCGTCATTCCCTACACACGTAAAGCTCAACCCTGCAAACATCGACGAATGCGATACTCTCATCGTAAACGGCGCTGAATGCGAACCGTTCATTACTTCAGACCACAGAAACATGCTTGAGCATACTGACGATATCGTTTCAGGTATCAAGCTCATCATGAAATATCTTGATCTGAAGAAGTGCTACATAGGAATTGAAAACAACAAGCCTGACGCTATCGCAAAGATGCGTGACGCTGTAAAGGATGTTCCGGGTGCTGAAGTAACTGAGCTCAGAAGCACTTACCCTCAGGGCGCTGAAAGAGTCCTCATCCACGAGACTGCGGGCAAGACTCTCAACGCAGGCGAGCTTCCTGCATCTGTAGGATGCATACTTTCAAATGTAACTACTATCCTCAAGATAGGCGAGTTCTTCAGAACAGGCATGCCTATGATAAGCAGGACTGTTACTGTTGCAGGCGATGCTATCACAAACCCTGGCAACGTAAACGTTCTTATCGGAACAAAGTATTACGATATCGCTGAATTCTGCGGCGGTTACAAGGCAACACCTAAGAAGATAATCGCAGGCGGTCCTATGATGGGTAAGGCTCAGAGCAGCGACGGCGGTGTTATTGTTAAGAATACAGGCTCTGTTCTTTTCTTTGATGAAAAGCAGGCTGCCATCTCAGAACCTACACCATGCATCAACTGCGGCAGATGCCACAGAGCATGTCCTATCGGTCTCATGCCTAAGGAATACGCAAGAGCATTCAAGGCAGGCGACGCTCAGAGACTCAAGGACCTCAAGATCATGGAATGCATGACATGCGGAAGCTGTTCTTACGTCTGTCCTGCTAAAAAGCCTCTCGCTTTCATAAATACACTCGCGAAGGGCATGGCAAAGGAGGCTGGTCTCTAAAATGAAAACTGCAAAAAATTCTAATCTTCTTGTAACATCAAATCCACACATCGTGGATTCTATGAATACAACAAAGATCATGTCTCTCGTAGTGATCGCGCTCCTGCCTTCACTTATCGCTTCTATCGTTATATTCGGCGCAAGAGCTCTCATACTCGCTGCTGTATGTATCGTTGCAAGCATGTTCTTTGAATGGGCTTATGAAAAGATCGCTAAAAAGCCTTCTACTGTAGGCGACCTCAGTGCTGTAGTTACAGGTCTTCTTATTGCGATGAACGTCCCTGTAACTCTTCCGTATTGGATGGCGATAATCGGCTGCTTCGTTGCTATCGTTATCGTTAAGCAGTTCTTCGGAGGTCTCGGACAGAACTTTGCAAACCCTGCTATCACAGCAAGAATCGTTCTGTTCCTTTCATTTACTACAGATATGACTATCTGGGCTGACCCTACTCAGGGTAAGGTATTCAGCGCTGCTGATGCTGTTTCATCCGCCACTCCGCTCGGCATCATGAACGAAAGCGGCATAGCGGAAGCTCAGTCACAGTTCTCTAACCTCACTATGTTCCTCGGTAATACCGGCGGTTCTATGGGTGAAGTTTGCGCTGCTGCTCTCTTAATAGGCGGACTCTTCCTTATCGTAATGAAGGTCATCTCACCTGCTACTCCTGTAGCGTTCCTCGGAACTATCGCTGTAGTTTCACTGCTCGCGGGCGCTGACCCTGTATGGCAGATCTGCGCTGGCGGTGCTATGATCGGTGCATTCTTCATGGCTACAGACTATGCGACTACACCGACTACTACCATGGGTAAGGTCATATTCGGTATCGGCTGCGGTATCGTTACTATGCTCATCAGACTTTACGGAAACTACCCTGAAGGCGTTTCATTCTCTATCCTGCTGATGAACATCCTGACTCCGCACATCGATTCATTCTGCGAAAAGAGACTCTACGGCAACCCTAAAAAGGCTGCAAAGCTTGCTGAAAAGAAAGCTGCCGAGGGAGGTGCTAAATAATGGAAAACGAAGCTAAGAAGACAAAGTTTAAGGACACTATGGCAGGTCCTACAGTAGTCCTTCTCATAATATGCCTTATCGTTTCAGGTGCTCTTGCATTTACTTATCAGCTGACTGCTCCTCAGATCGAAAAGATCAATAAGGAAAACGCTGATGCTGCAAGACTCGTCGTTCTCCCGGATGCTGATTCATTTACAGCTGCTGAAGGTGAGCTTCCTGACGGAGTTACAGAATATTATACAGCTGATAATGGTGCCGGCGTAGTTGTAACTGCACAGAGCAAGAGCTTTGGCGGTCTTATCACTGTTATGGTCGGTTTTGATCCTGAAGGTACTATTACAGGAGTAAAGGTAACTGCTCACTCTGATACTCCGGGACTGGGTACAAAGGCTCAGGATGCCGGTTATCTGGAACAACAGTATGTCGGCAAGACTTCTACAGACAATGCTGATTCTATAAAAAAGGATACTACTGTATCTGCTGTCACAGGTGCAACTGTTTCTTCAAACGGTGTATACGGCGCTGTAAATAATGCTATCAACGCTTTTAGTGAGATGGGAGGTGCACAGAAATAATGGAAAAGAACTCAAAACTCTCGATCCTCACAAAAGGATTGATCAAAGAGAACCCTACGCTCGTACTGCTTCTCGGTACATGTCCGTTCCTCGCTACATCTACAAGTGCGATCAACGGTGCAGGTATGGGGCTTTCAACTACTGCAGTACTTATCTGCTCTAATATTGCTATCGCTCTGCTCAAGAATGTCATCCCTGACAGAGTAAGAATACCGTGTTATATCGTAGTAATAGCCGGCTTCGTAACTGTTGTACAGTTCCTGCTCCAGGCTTATTTGCCTGATCTGAACGCTTCGCTCGGTCTTTATATACCTCTGATCGTAGTAAACTGTATCATACTCGGTCGTGCCGAAATGTTCGCAAGCAAGAATTCTGTTATCGACTCTGCTCTTGATGGTACAGGTATGGGTCTTGGTTTTACACTCGCCCTCTTCTGCATGGGTGCTATCCGTGAATTCTTTGGCGGCGGCACTGTGCTTGGTCACGAGGTAACTACTGATCTCATAACTCCTATGACTATTTTCATACTTCCTGCCGGCGGCTTCTTTATTTTCGGCGTGCTTACTGCTGTCGTAAATAAGATCACAGGCGGAAAGCTCAACAGAGAATTCAGCTGTGCCGGATGCCCGGGCGAGGCTGCTTGCAAGGCTCTTGCTGAAGAATCAAACAGTCCTGCAGCATGTGCTTCAGGTGCTGCCTGCACATCACAGGCTAAGCCTGCTGCAGAAGCAGCGACAGCTCCGGCCGCTGCGACAAAAGAAGGAGGCGATAAGTAATGGCAGCATATTTTTCTATAATACTTACCGTAATGCTCGTAAACAACTACGTACTCGCGCAGTTTCTCGGTATCTGCCCGTTCCTCGGCGTTTCAAAGAAGCTTGATTCAGCAGTAGGAATGAGCTGTGCCGTTACATTTGTAATGGTACTCGCTACTCTCGCTACATGGCCTATCCAGCGTCTTATACTTGACAGGTTTGGCATCGGCTATCTGCAGACTGTAGTATTCATACTCGTTATCGCAGCTCTCGTACAGCTTGTAGAGCTTGTACTCAAAAAGTACCTGCCTCCTCTGTACAGATCACTCGGCGTATATCTGCCGCTGATTACCACAAACTGTGCAGTTCTCGGCGTAACTGTAAACAACATCGACAGCGGTTATGGCTTCCTTGGATCTATATGCAATGCGTTTGGTGCAGGTGTAGGTTTCCTCCTCGCTATGGTACTTTTCGCAGGTGTAAGAGGAAAGATGGAAAGCGCTGATATCCCTGAGGTGCTCAAGGGTATTCCTATCACACTTATTGCTGCTTCTATTCTGTCTATATCATTTACTGGATTTGGCGGAATCGTTGAAAATATGTTAGGCTAAGGAGGTATTGAAAAATGTCAAGTTATTTAATCCCGATCCTCCTGTTATGTATCACAGGTATTATTGCCGGTGTTGTACTGACTATCGCTGCAAAGCTGATGTTCGTTCCTGTTGATGAGCGTGTAGAAGCTTGTACTGAAGCACTTCCCGGCGCTAACTGCGGCGGATGCGGATATGCAGGCTGCAGTGACTATGCTGCTGCTATCGTAGAAAGCGGTGCTGAGCTCAACAAATGTCCTGTAGGTGGTGCGTCTACTGCTGCAGCTCTCGGTGCTGTAATGGGTGTTTCTGTAGATGCAAGCGAAGCTCATTATGCTCTTGTAAAATGCGGTGGTTATGCTGATAAATCACAGAAGATCCTTGAGTATAAGGGAATTCCTTCATGCAAGGCTGTGAAGTCTATGTATAATGGTGACAATGCTTGTGCTTACGGCTGTCTCGGTCAGGGAGACTGTGTAAGAGCTTGTAAGTTTGACGCTATAGGTATAGTAAACGGTGTTGCATGGGTAGACCGCGCTAACTGCGTAGGCTGCGGCGCATGCGCTACTTCATGTCCAAATCACATCATCGACATGGTTCCTCAGAAGAGTCTCGTTTACGTAGCATGCAGCTCATGCGACAAGGGTGCTGCTACAAGAAAGGCTTGTTCTGCCGGCTGCATCGGCTGTAAGAAATGTGAAAAGGCTTGCAAGTTTGATGCTGTACACGTAGTTGATAATCATGCTGTTATCGACGCAGAGAAGTGCAAGAATTGCGGTCTCTGCGCTAAGGAATGCCCTACAGGCGCTATAGTAAAGCTGCCTAGACCGGCTAAGAAGGCTGCGTCAGCTACTGCGTAAAACAGAAATAAAATAAATAGTAAAAATATCAAAGCTGTATGCTCGGACGATCCGGGCGTACAGCTTTTTATGGTTATAAGGATAAAAATAGCGGGGAACTTCCCCGCCTTTTGGATGGACCCGGGCCCTTCGGCCAGCCCAATTATCTAAAATCAATCTATTACATTTAAGCTACCTGAAAATTCAGAGATTGTCAAGTAAAGCTTACTATCTTATGTAAAAAGAAAGGACGCTCCGCGTATTATCGCATGAGCGTCCTTTCTTTCCTTAATATATGAGAGATTAAATGAAAAAGGCTTTGTTGTTAAAGCGTTTTATTATACGCTTTTCTGAAGAATTCTTCCTGCGAGTTTATTGCAGGTGTGCCTTCTGATATTACTTTATTATATGAGCCGTCAGGCTGTTTTATCCATGCTTTTACGTTGTCTGCGAGCATCATGTCAAACATTTCGAATATGCGCTTTCTAAGCGTCGTGTCGAGCACGGGGGCTGCGACCTCTACTCTGTTTACTGTGTTTCGCGTCATAAAGTCGGCTGATGCGATGTAAATGTCGCATGTTTTGCGTTCTGCGCCGAAAATGTATATCCTTGCGTGCTCAAGGTATCTGCCTACTATGCTGCGCACGCGTATATTTTCTGTCTGGCCCGGTACTCCCGGCATCAGGCAGCAGATACCGCGTATCACCATTTCGACTGTCACGCCTGCCTGTGAGGCTTTTATAAGCTCATCTATTATCCTCTTATCTGAGAGCGAGTTCATCTTGAGCCCTATGTATGCGGGCTGATGATCTTCTGCTTTCTTTATCTCGCGGTCTATGAGCTCTATTACTCTGTCCTGCAGGCAGTTTGGCGCTACCATGAGCGTTTTCATGCCGTCAGGCAGTATACCCAGCGAAAGGGAGTCAAATACGTGTGACGCATCTTCTGCTATCTCAGGAGAGGCTGTCATCATGCACAGGTCTGTGTAAAGACCGGCAGTTTTTTCGTTGTAATTTCCTGTTCCGACCTGGGTTATGTACTCAAGGCCGTCTTCGCCCTGACGCACTATCTGGCACAGCTTTGAGTGTACCTTAAAGTGGTCGAAGCCGTATATTATCCTGCATCCCGCGCTTTCGAGAGCACGCGAGCACTCTATGTTGTGTTCTTCATCAAAACGGGCGCGCAGCTCTACGAGTACGAGCACGTCCTTGCCGTTTTCTGCTGCCTGCTCGAGCGCGCGCACTATGCGGCTGTCGTCAGCCACCCTGTAGAGAGTTATTCGTACAGAAACAACTTTCGGATCGAATGCCGCTTCTGAAAGCAGTCTTATGAACGGATCTATGCTTTCATAAGGATATGCAAGCATAACGTTCTTTTCCTTTATCTGTTCTATCATGCTGCGTTTCGGGTCTATATATGCCGACTGCTGCGGCACGAGCCTGTTATAAAAAAGCTTATCAGTATAATGCTGCCCGCCGCAGGCTTTAGAGTCAGCTTCACAGTTATTTTCTTCTATCTCATTATTTTCAATATTTCTATCTTTTTCTTTAAGAACATCGCGAAGCATACCTGTAACGCCCATATCGAGCGGCGACTCAGAATGAAACGCCCGCTCCGTGCTGAAGCCGAGATACGAGCACAGCATCGCTATGACCGAGCTGCCCATGAAACGGCTGTAATCGACCTTTACGGGAGCCAGCTTTCTGCGGCTCTTGAGTATCTTTTCCATGTCGCGCCTGTAGTCTGTCGAATCGTCAAAATCAGCGTCGTCCATATCTATATCGGCGTTGCGTATTATTCGCACGAGTGACTTTCCTGCTATATCGTAGCCCTTAAAGATCTTCGGTATAAAATGAAGTATCAGCTCGTCTGCGAGCATGAAAGTTTCTTCTCGTCCCGGCACTTTTATGAGCTGCGGGAACATCTGGCTGTTGCACGGAACTATGCCGAGCTTTACAGTCGTTTTCTTCTTTCCTTTGCCCTCTGCGCCGTCACCGTCATCCAAATGCTTTGATTTTCCATTCTTTGACTTTTTAGCGCTGAGCGCCACTACAGCGTATATCTCTTTTCCGCGCAGAAAAGGAAACGGCTGGCGCTTGCTTATTATCTGCGGCGCGAGAAGCGGCCTTATCTCTTTTTTGAAATATTTTTCCAGGAACGCCGCGTCTTCTTCTGACAGGCTGCTGAAGTTTATGAGCTGTATGCCGTACTCCAGAAGCTCTGCCATAACGCGCGCGTATATTTCATCTTTCTTGGCGCACAGCCTGCGCACTTCCTTCATTATCGCCTCAAGCTGCTGCTCAGGCGTCATTTGCGTTTTGCTGTCGCGCGAGCCCGGCGATGTCTTGGCTCTATCTGTAAGCGAGCCGACTCTTACCATAAAGAATTCGTCTAAATTACTCTGGAATATAGAAAGAAAAGACAGCCGCTCTCCAAGCGGTACAGAGTCCGACGCAGCCTCTTCCAATACTCTTTCATTAAAACGTAGCCACGAAAGCTCTCTGTTTTCATATATGCTCATGCTGCAGGACTCCTTCCCTGATTCCATCTTTGATAACTCTAAGCTCGCCACTACCGAGAAATTCTGCAACTGCCTGCAATATGACGATCCCCGGAAGGAACGTGCATATCCTTTCAGGAAAGAGCTTATTTGTGAGATAAACACAATATCCTTCATCCTCTCTGAATGTTTCCAATATCTGCTGAAATGCGTCTGCATTTACTCCGTAAACACGTTTACTCCCCTGTATATTCTCAAGTGCACGATGAAACTTACCGAATGCACGTGCAGTGCCGCCCATTATGTATGTACTGCAGCCGCTGTGTGCCTTCATGTCATTTTTTATCGACCTCATTACCAAATCTGACTGCAAAAGAGTGAGGATATATGTTCTTATTTTCTGTACTTCTTCATACGTAGGAAGTATGCCCTTTACAAAAGCATTGTATATACGCAATCCACCACATTCCAGACTTGTCGAACGACTTAATTTACCATTCTCCATCAGCACAGCCTGCATGCTTCCGCCACCCAGATCGAGTCCTACGGCGTTCTTTTCGCGGCAATTTTTCTTCATGGCCACATAGTCATATACCGCTTCCTCACTGCTGGACACAAGCCTTATATTTACTCCTGTACGCTTAGCGACTATCTTGAGCACATTGTCACAGTTTACTGCACTCCGCAGAGCGGATGTAGCAAAAAAATCCACCTCATTGCATTTGGACAGTCTGAAAAGATCATCTAGCTGCTTTACCTCTGAACATAATCTGTCTATTCCTTCATCTGACAGTATTCCTGCATAAATATAGCTTATGAGTTCTGTTGAGTCCTTTTGATTCAATATTTTGATAGCTTCCCCGTTATTCAGCTTATAAACTACGCCATGTATCGTATTCGAACCAATATCAGCAAGTCCTATGAGCCTGTCACCTTCTCTGCATTTGAGCATCTTACTTTCGAGCATAATGTACCTTCCATCTTTGCAGCTTAGTTATCTGCCGCTGCATTATACATTCTTTATTCCTGAGCAATTGTCATTTATGCGTTTACACCAACAGCATTTTCAGATGAAATATCCTCATCTTCATCATCTATATCAGAATCATTTGCCAGGAAATCATCAAATACTACATGATCATTCTTAGCAGCTTCTGCAATATTTATGCATGAGTTGCTTATACGGTCTATTACATTGAGTATTCTGTTATATGGTGCTGTCAGACCGGAATCACACTTACCTTCCTTTACACGCTTCATATGAGCCTTTCTCAGTGCTATATCAAGCTCTGTTACATTCTCTTTTGCTGCAACTATATTCTCCATGGCATCTGTATCACCCGTTCTTATCATATTTACAGAGCTGTCATAAATATCAGCCACACGGCTCATTACTTCTGATATGTCATTCAGAGCTGTTTCAGAATAATTATGCTTTTTATCATTCTTTTCGCGGATATAACCAAGCATTATCCTGCACTGGGTATTTATTCTGTCTATTTCAGTCATAACGCTCATAAGATTTGCAGCTCTCGATGACTGTTTTTCCGTCAGAACGCCGGCAGAAAACAGATTAGCCAGATAATTCATTATTGCATCACTTATACCTGCTATAGATGCTGTTTCCTCGATAAGATCATTTAAATCAGGCGAATCCTCCTTTTTAAATGTTTCCGCGCATGTAGGGATAAGCTTTCCTACCATATCGCTGCAGTGCATCACCTCGCGTGCTGTCATTTCAAGTGCTGCCGCCGGCTGAAGTATGAGATTTCCGTCAAGATAGAGCGGCTTACGCGTATCAAGCCTCTCGGAAGCTTTTTCAGGCAGTATCAGCATTACTATTTTTACAAGGAGCCATATAAGTGGCAACCATATGATTGTCATAGTCAGATTGAAGCACGTATGAGCATTTGCTATCTGCCTGGATATAACCTCAACTTCAGGTCCCTTCGGTGATATAAACTGTATAAAAGCTGCATATGGCTTTATAAACCATATAAATATCATCGTACCTGATATATTGAACAGACAGTGTGATAATGCAACCCTTTTTGCATTCCTCGACTGACCTATACTTGCAAGTATCGCCGTTATAGTAGTTCCTATATTATCTCCCAGCAGTATAGGTATTGCTCCGGCAAGTCCTATTACACTTGTTACTCCATCAGGACCTGCCTGTGCAGCAAAATTCTGAAGCACAGCGATTGTAGCACTTGAGCTCTGTACAACGAGCGTCATAAGTGTTCCTACGAGCACTCCAAGGACAGGTATATTTGCAACATGTGAGATAAGATCTGTAAATACAGGGCTTGATGCGAGCGGCTTCATTACGCTGCTCATCGTTTCTATTCCTGTAAAAAGCAGACCGAAACCGAAAATACTGTTACCGATATTCTTTACGCGCTCGCTCTTTGCGATAAAAAATATAAGGAATCCGATGAAAACTATCAGATAAACATAGTCGCTTATCTTAAACGCGATCAGCTGCGCCGTCATGGTTGTTCCGATGTTTGCGCCGAGTATTACCGAAATGCCCTGCTTGAGCGTCATAAGGCCCGCGCTTACAAAGCCTATTACCATAACAGTAGTCGCACTGCTGCTCTGGAGCACCGCAGTCGTGATAACGCCCGCCAAAACGCCCATCAGCGGGTTCATCGTAAGAAATCCTATGACCTTTTTCATTTTGCTGCCCGCAACCTTCTGAAGCGACTCACTCATCATATTCATGCCGAAAATGAATATCGCCAGTCCTCCAAACAGTCCGAACAATGTCGTAATTAATTCTCCCATAATTTTTCTCCTGTTTTTTCCTTTTTCATTTGATCTTTTCTTCTTGTTGTGTTCTTTTTTTGTTTTTTTAATTTACTCTCATATGCAATGAATGAATAAATGCTTCATGACGTGGGCGCGCCCGGCGCGCGGGCATTCCGCGCCGCGGCGCGGCACATGCATCATATAATACGGCGCAAAGCGCCGTATTTGATTCGTTCACATTTCTTCTTTGCATGTTTAATTGTATTATTTCAATGTAAAAAGGTAAGCGGCGTTATGTTAAATCTATGTAAAATGTCTGAGTTTTCAATGTTTTTGGGCTTTACTGCGATAACGCGGCGCTCGTCTGCTGCGGCGGTGACGCCGACTCACTGCTGCCGTATTCGTCGAAATTTTTACATATTCTTTGCATTTTCTTCGTCATATCTTTATACTCGTCGGTTAAACTTACGATGTAAGAAAATAAAAGTTTAAAAGAAAATTTGAGCCGGTGTGATGAAGTATGACCGGCAGGAAGAAGGTAATAATATGGAAAAAATACGTGAAAAAAAGGGATTTATATGTGATATGGATGGTGTCATCTATCACGGAAACAGACTGCTCCCCGGAGTTAAGGAATTCGTCGAGTGGCTTTACAGAGAAGATAAAAGCTTCCTTTTTCTGACAAACTCAAGTCAGAACACTCCGAAGGGACTGTCAGAAAAGCTTTATAAAATGGGGCTTGAAATAGAAGAAAGCAGATTTTACACGAGCGCTCTCGCGACTGCTGCGTTCCTTAGCAGCCAGAAGCCGGGCTGTCGCGCTTACGTCATAGGCGACGCCAGCCTTTACCTCGCGCTTGACGAGGCAGGCATAGAGATCAGCGACTATCACCCTGATTATGTCGTTATAGGCGAATCTAAAAATTACACATACGAGAGCATCGTGCGCGCGACTTATCACGTCAACAACGGCGCGCTGCTCATCGGTACTAACTACGACCTTACAGGTATAGACGAGCACGGGATATTCCCTGCATGCAAGGCGCTCGTAGCGCCGATAGAGCTCGCCACAGGCAAGGAGGCTTACTATGTAGGCAAGCCTAACCCACTCATGATGCGCACCGGACTTCGCATGCTTGGTGTTCACTCTGAGGATGCGGCTATCATCGGCGACAGGATGGATACCGATATTGTCACAGGCATAGAGTCGGGCCTTGACACATGCCTCGTGCTCTCAGGCGTTACTACCCGCGAAGGCATAGAAAAATTCCCGTACAGGCCGCGCGTCGTCGCTTCCGGCGTCGGCGAGATCGCAGCTCTGTAGCGGTTTTTCATAGACATATACACAAAAATAGCTCCGTCGCTTTGCGCCGCTGAATATGAGCGGTCACCGCGCCGGAGCTGTTTTATTTTATTTTATTTATTAATTAATTAATTTATTTTATTCTATTCCGCTACGAAAAGGCCGCTCTTGCCGCCGTCCTTTTTTACAAGGCGGATGTCGGTGATGCGCATGCCGCGGTCTATGGCTTTGCACATGTCGTATATCGTCAGAGCTGCTATGGCTACTGCGTTGAGCGATTCCATTTCTATGCCTGTCTTTCCTATCGTGCTTGCTGAGGCTTCGATGTGGATGGCTGAGTTTTCTTCGTCTATCTCAAAATCCATGTCTACGCCTGTAATGAATATATTGTGGCACATCGGGATGTTTGAGGCTGTGTTTTTTGCGGCCATGATGCCCGCAGTCTGCGCTACTGAGAGTACATCGCCTTTTGCGATGCTGCCTTCTTTTATTCTTGTAAGCGTTGCAGGCTGCATGTATATGCTGCCTTTTGCTACTGCTATACGGTGGGTGTCGGCCTTTTCGCCTACGTTTACCATGCGAGGTCTGCCGTTTTCATCTATATGGGTGAGTCTTTCCTCCATTTTACGCTCTCCTTTTTATATCATACGCTCATTTATTTTTTCTATATGAGTGGTTAATTTGCTATATCAGCGCCCCTCGAGGCGCAAGTGCCAGCCGGCCGGGCCGGCGCAACTACATCATCAGCCGCCTATCTTGTTCATGTCACGGTCTATCGGGGCGGCGCCTTCGTTGAGCATGTGGTGCTCGACCTTGTGGCCTATTGATTCTGCGAGCGCTGCGAGGACTTCTTCGTCTGTACCGTTCATGAGGACCGGCTTCATCGGAATCTCTTCATTTGAATGCAGGCACGGCTTTATCTTGCCGTCCGACGTCAGCCTTATCTTGTTGCACTCGGCGCAGAAATGGTTGCTGAGCGCGCTTATGAAGCCGACTGTGCCGATTGCGCCGGGGAGTCTGTACTCTGTGGCTACCGAGAATTTTTTCTTTGGCTCGGGAACGAGCTCGGGGAATCTGTCGATAAGCTCCTGATTTGATATGAAGCCGTAGCCTTCGCCGACGTCGGCGTGTCCTATCGGCATGAGCTCTATGAAGCGGACTGATATGTCATGGTCGCGTGTAAGTTCTATGAAATCACCGAACTCATCATCGTTGAAGCCTCCGAGCGCTACTGTGTTTATCTTTATAGGCGTGAGACCAACGCGTTTAGCTGCTTCTATGCCCTCGAGGACTTTTGAAAGGTCGCCGCCTCTTGTTATCTCGGCGAACTTTTTCGGGTCGAGCGTGTCGAGGCTGATATTTACGCGCTTGAGACCTGCTTTTTTGAGATCGTCAGCCATTTCGGCCAGGCGTATGCCATTCGTTGTTATGACTATCTCATCTATGCCGTCTATCGCGTTTATCTTTGCTATCAGGTCTGTAACGCCATTCCTTACGAGCGGCTCTCCGCCGGTCAGGCGTATTTTTTTTATTCCGAGCTTTGCTGCTGCTTCGGCGAGACGGACTATTTCCTCAAACGACAGTATCTCGCTGTGCGGTATGAGATTCGTGATGCCTGCCTCAGGCATGCAGTATCTGCACCTGAGATTGCACCTGTCCGTTATCGAGATGCGCAGATAGTTTATCTCGCGTCCGAATTTATCTATCATTATATAATAAACCTCCGAAAATGTTTACGTTATGGAACATGGAACCCTTTGATCAGAAATGATTGTCGTACATAATAGTTATCATCGAAAATAGTTATCTTCTATTTTAACATACGGAATGCGAAACATCAACTTGCAGGTTTTTGATATTTTAGATAGATACTTTTATTTATACTTTAGTTCGCTGTCGTTAAGCAACTAATATTAAGCAAATTATTTCCTGAAATTTTTCAACCGTACCCGGTCATACTATTTGGTTTTCGGCAAGCCGCTTGCTGCAAACTGTCAGTTACCTCTTCATACCTTCCTCGCTGTCGAGCATATAAAGCAGGGCGTTGCAGATAGCGGCAGCTACCGTGCTGCCG
>CAVGAH010000013.1:0-12498 GCA_963627215.1 bacterium
CCTCTATCCTCTCAACTGTAACTATGTCTCCCGTGCTTATATCAGGAGAACCCTCTGCAAGTACAGCTGTCCATATCTTGTTGTCTGCACGCACAGTTCCTCTCAGGTTCTGCCTTATGTTGCTTTCAGCCATACCCTTTGCACCTATAACTGCATCAACATTAGTTTTTTCAACTTTTGTATTTAACATCTTTTTTGCCAAAGGTCTTGTAAAATATACAAGTACAAGCGAAACTGCAGCAAAGACAAGAAGCTGTACAAGAAAGCTGTCCGTAATGCATGATATAAGCGCAGCTGCCAGTGCGCCCCCTGCGAACCATATCGTCGTCAGACCCATAGTAAAAGCCTCTATGATACCCATTATCACAGCGACTCCCAGCCACAGCCAGACAGGTGACAGGCTCAGTATATCTTCTAATCCCATGATCATCCTCCCTTCTGAAAAAACAACAATGACTATTACTATTACTTTTATTTTAATATATCTGCCGTCATTATTCTACTTAATATTGTCATTATTCTACTTAATATTACTGTAAGAAAGGATATGTTCAAGCAGATCAACAAATATATCAAATATTACCTTATCATCTGAGTAAGCTCATCAATAAGTCTCGTCTCTATCTCAGCTTCACTTACAGTATCTATTATTTTTCCTTTTTTAAATATGACGCCCTTTCCGTCACCGCACGCAACTCCGATATCGGCATGTGATGCTTCTCCCGGGCCGTTTACCGCACAGCCCATGACTGCAAGATCTATGCCGGGCAGATTTTTCTGTATCATTTCTGCTTCTATTTTTTCCACCTTATTCATAAGGCGCTCCGTTATAGCAGGCATATCTGTACGGCAGCGCGAGCATGTAGGACATGATACGAGATTTATACCTGCGTCAAGGTTTCCTGTACATTTCAACAGCTCGCGCGCTACAGGTATCTCTGCCACAGGATCTACTGTGAGAGATACGCGCAAAGTATCTCCTACACCGTTTAAAAGCAGCGCCCCGAGTCCTGCCGCCGATTTAACAGTACCGCGTTTCGGATCTCCCGATTCAGTCACTCCTATATGCAGCGGATGGTCGGTCTGCTGTGATATCAGCATATACGCCTGATAATTCATAACGACGTCAGACGCCTTGACCGAAACTACTATATCGTCAAAATCCATGCTTTCAACAAGCTTTACCTTCCTCATAGCGCTTTCGACAAGACCCTTGGCGCAAGGTCCGCCGTATTTTGCCAGTATGTCTCTTTCAACTGATCCTGAATTAACGCCTATCCTGACAGGTATTCTGTATTTTTTAGCAGTGTCTATAACAGCCTTAACGCGCTCCTCAGAGCCTATATTTCCGGGATTTATCCTGACCTTGTCTGCGCCGTTTTCTATAGCGGCTATTGCAAGCCTGTAGTCAAAATGTATATCCGCAACTAAAGGCATATCGGTCTTTTTTCTTATTTTTCCGAAAGCTTCAGCAGCCGCTGTATCTGGAACAGCCAAACGCACTATCTGACATCCTGCCTCCTCAAGGCGTTTTATCTGCTCAAGCGTTGTCTCAACATCTCTTGTATCCGTATTAGCCATAGACTGCACCGATATCGGGCTTCCTCCGCCTATAGGCACATTTCTGCACATGACTTTTTTCGTTTCTTTCCTGACTATTTTCATTACTTCCATTAAGTTCGACCAGCCTTTTCAGTTGTGTTTCATATGTTTCAAAATTTTAAAGCGAAGCAAAGCCTCTGACAAGCTCGCTTGATCGGAGCGACGCGTATTTTACGCAGCCTGTTGCGCACGCTTGCAACGGCGCCAGCGGGGCTTTAGCTCCGCTCGAGTTTCGGTGGGCGATTATGACACACCACCGAAAGTCGTGAATGGACTCCGCCGCTTATAGAAGCGGGGAACATCCGGCGCTTAGTTATATTACTTAAGAAAGAATGTATTTACATCCTTCATAGTTATCAGTATCATAAGTCCGAATAATATCAATATTCCGGCATAGTGTATCTTGTTTTCCATTTCGTCCGTTATCGCTTTTCCTGTTATAGTGCGTATTACTACGAAAAGTATCCTTCCTCCGTCAAGCGCAGGGAACGGCAGTATGTTAAACAGACCGAGATTCAGGCTAAGCACGACCGTAAGCAGCACAAGATTTGATATACCCGCCTGCGCCGTCTTATTCACAGCATCGACTATGCCTATAGGCCCTACCACATCATTTACTGAGCCTGCTCCCGTAAGCAGATCTTTAAAAGCATCAAATATCATTATTTCCATATTTACGCAATTTTTAAACCCGAGAACTACAGCCTCTAAAATATTCGCCGGTCCTCCCATCGCCATAAGCAGTACCGTAAGCACTATAACGGCAAACAGAAAGTTCATGAGCGGTCCGGCAGCCAGCACGAGCAGCTTCGCCCACGCAGGCTTATTTGAAAAAGCCCGTTCCTCATCAGATTCTTCGTCCTCGCCCTCAAGCGCTACATATCCACCTATAGGCAGCAGTCTGATCGAATATACCGTTTCGCCCTTCTGACGATTAAACAGCAGCGGACCCATACCTATTGAGAATTCATTTACTCTCACGCCCACAGCCTTCGCGGTCATGAAATGACCACCCTCATGTACCACCACGAGCACCCCAAATATAACGATAGCAGCTATTATTCCTATAGCTAAATGCATATAATACACCCCCCTTTAAACAAACCTTCATCCTGAATCTTGCGAACATTTGTATGAAACATTTGTTCTACAGCAATTATAATATGACTTTCCTAACAGAGCAATAGCATACAAGCAGTTCCGTAAATAATTCTTCGCCATAAAAGCAGCCGTAATTATTTCGGTATTTCAACTATATTTAAATATATTTTATCTTTTAAAGACTGCCTGTTCTGTTTTATCTTTACATATACACTTTTTATTGTATCACAACATAGTTCAGGTATTAATAAAAACTGCGCCATAACGGTGACAAAAGCGCTCTGGAAAACGCAGCCATATCCCCCTGACTCGCGCATGCAGTCCGGACGGCCGAATATCATCATCTGTGTGACGCAGTATATTGATCAAAATATTTACAGCATCGCCGTCAGATATAAAATTAATCATTTTATATCTGCCAGCAGCGAAGCTGTCTGTTCTCTTACAGACGCATCCACACGAAGTATCTCATCAAGATCAGCCTCAGCAGAAGGTCTGTGCATATCTATTATACGCGCAAGAGTATCACTTATATCCCTGTAACGTATCTTTCCGTTAAGAAAAGCCGCTACGCACACTTCATTTGCCGCATTGAGCGCAGTGCAGTACGTATCACCCGCTTCAAGTGCATCGTAAGCCAGCTTAAGGCACGTAAACGTTTCCATATCAGGCTTTTCAAACGTAAGCGAGCCCATCTCCGCAAGATCGAGCGAAGGCATACTGTTAGGCAGGCGCGCAGGATAATTCAGCGCAAGGCTTATAGGTATCCTCATGTCAGGAAGTCCGAGCTGCGCCATCACAGCCCTGTCCTCGTACTCGACCATAGAATGTATTATACTCTCGGGATGAACGAGCACGTCTATCTTAGACGCAGGCACATCAAAAAGCCAGCGGGCCTCTATGACCTCAAAGCCTTTGTTCATCAGCGTAGACGAATCTATCGTTATCTTGCTTCCCATCTTCCATCTCGGATGATTAAGCGCCTGCTCGAGCGTTACATTATCGAGCTCCGATTTTTTTCTTCCTCTGAACGGACCGCCTGAGGCAGTAAGTATTATCCTCCTGAGCTGTATCCTGTCATATCCCTCAAGTGACTGGAACACCGCGCTGTGCTCGCTGTCAACAGGAAGTATCTGCACGCCTTTTTCCGCTGCAGTCTTCATTATGAGCGCGCCGCCAGCAACAAGAGTCTCCTTGTTTGCAAGAGCGATCGTCCTGCCTGACATTATCGCATGATACGTGGGCTCAAGGCCCGCCATCCCTACAAGAGAATTTTCGATAATATCATAATCAGCCTGTCCTGCAACGTAAACGAGCCCCTCGCGCCCGCTTACTACATCAAGTCCCGGAAAAGCCTCGCGCAGCGCGTCGGCGTCAGCAGCCTCTGAAACGCACACTACAGAAGGCGAGAACTCGCGTATCTGTTCTGCAAGCAGCTTTATATTTTTTCCGCACGTAAGCGCCGCTACCTTAAATTTATCAGGATTTTCTCTTACTATGTCAAGCGTCTGAGTTCCGATAGAACCCGTACAGCCGAAAATTGCAAGTTTTTTCATAATAATAATACTCCATCAACGACTACTGCACGACAGCCCGCCGGATCACCCGGCCCGACGCGCCGCCATTCCATATCATTTGCTGCGATTAAAGCGCAAGTATACTAAAAGACGTTAAGTATATATAATACATAATAAACCATCGGCGCAGTAAAAAGCACGCTGTCAAATCTATCCATTATGCCGCCGTGACCCGGTATAAGAGTCCCGTAATCCTTTATGCCCATCTTGCGCTTAAAAATAGAAGCCGTAAGATCGCCGAACTGTGAAACGATACCGCCTGCAACACCGATCACCGCATATTCCCAGAGCTGCAGTCCGTCCCCGACAGGGAAGAAGTAGCCGAAAAGCATGCAAAAAACAACGCTTCCGAGTATTCCGCTCACAGACCCTTCGACCGTTTTCTTAGGGCTTATAACCGGACAGAGCTTATGTTTTCCAAGGAAATACCCGCCGAAATAAGCAAAAATATCAGTGCAGAAGGCAGTTATGAGGATGAGCCAGACCGGCGAAGCATGAAGCCCTATCATCCAGCCGCTTCCTCCGAAGAACGACTCCGTCATTACCGCATGATACGAGAAAAAGCCTATATAAACGACGCCTGTTATCGTCACCATCGCATCCTCAAGCCTGCGCTCCTCTATCTTAAACAGATAAAGAAGGCACATAAGCACCGACACGAACAGCCACAAAAGATACCACGAAGCATCCGGCTGAGCCTGAAAGAAATACTCGTAAGCCAGATGCAGCGCGTAAAGCAGCGTGACTGAAGCTGCCGCTATCGGATAAGACGGCTTTATGCCCATCGTCCTGAAGCCGTTGAAAAACTCGTGTATCCCCATCAGAGCGATGAGAAAGCCGAGAAACGTTATGCACGGGCCTCCGAGCACCACGAGTATAAGCAGCGGCGCCATCGCAAGCCCTGAAATAATTCTTGTTTTCATAATAAAATACTCCGACTAAAGTCCGCCGTACCTGCGGTTTCTGTGATTGTAAGTCTCTATGCAGCGCACGAGCTCTGCCTTGTCAAAATCAGGCCAGTAAACATCAGTAAATATAAATTCACTGTAAGCGCACTGCCAGAGCAGGAAATTGCTCAGACGCATCTCACCGCCCGTTCTGACGATTATGTCAGGATCAGGAATATCACCCGTATCGAGATATTTTCCGAGATCCTCCTCAGTAATATTTTCAATACGCGCAATAATATCCTCAGCAGTCGCGCCGTCACCGGCGCCCGCAGCCTCAGCCTTTACAAGAGCCTTGACCGCATCGGTTATCTCTCGCCTGCCGCCGTAGTTGAGAGCTATAGTAAACACAAGTCCGGTGTTGTTTTTAGTAGTCTCTACAGCGTATATCAGGCTCTTTTTAGCCTCCTCAGGTATAGCATCCCACTCGCCGATAACGTCTACCCTTACATTTTCATCATTGAGCTCTTTCAGTTCCTTTTTTATATAAAAGACCATTATCTTAAATATTCCTGAAACCTCATCCTGAGGTCTTTTCCAGTTTTCTGTAGAAAACGCATACACTGTCAGGTAATCTATTCCGAGCTCGCCGCAAGCTCTTACAGTAGCCTTGAGCGACTTCATGCCGGCGTTATGTCCCGCAACGCGCGGCATGCCCTGCCTCTGCGCCCAGCGTCCGTTTCCGTCCATTATTATAGCTACATGCGACGGAACAGGCATCTTTTCCATATTATTATCGTCCATTTTATTCCTTGTCTTTTAATTCGTATTTTTAGCTTTTACTGTATTTCCATCACTGTTTCTGCCTCGGACATCTGCGCCGCCGGATCGGGATCCGGAACCTCGCAGACGGTGAGCGTCGCAGTTCCGTCTTCGTTCCATTTCTGCCTTATAACGCGCAGCGGTCTGTCTCCGCATGAGGCATCGTCCGCATGCCTGCCCAATTTCACAGGCGCTGAAATTTCTTCATTATGTGAGATACCTGCTGCGTCAAGTATCTCAACAGCAGCAGGCATTTTCATTCCGAGTACATCGGGTCTTTTATTCATAATATATCTTGATCCTGGATCTTTCTCTTATTTATACTTCGAGGATGTCCTTATCCTTCTTAGCGATCATTTCATCGATCTGCTTAGTGTGAGCGTCTGTAGCCTTTTGGATCTTGTCAAGACCTCTCTTGAGCTCGTCCTCCGTGATCTCGCCGTCCTTTTCCTTTTTCTTTGCAGCATCGTTAGCGTCTCTTCTGAGATTTCTGATAGCGACCTTTGCTTCCTCGCCCATCTTCTTTGTAGTCTTTGTGAGCTCCTTACGTCTTTCTTCTGTGAGCTGCGGAACAATGAGACGGATGACCTTACCGTCGTTTGAAGGAGACATTCCGAGGTTAGCCTCGTTTACAGCCTTCTCGATAGCTGAGATGCAAGATGCATCAAACGGTGATATCTGAAGAGTTCTCGGATCAGGAACAGAAATGTTCGCGAGGCTCTTCAGCGGTGTAGGAGTTCCGTAATATTCTGCTGATATCTTGTCAAGTATTGCAGCGTTTGCTCTTCCTGCTCTTACAGTGTTGAGATCTTCCTTTAAAACTGCGATAGTCTTTTCAGCCTTGTCATTGTAACCTTTAATAATACTGTCCATAATTTTCCTCCGGGAAATAATTTAATATTTTTTAATTAATACAGATTTTATTATCCGCAAATGAGCAGATAATGAGCGTGCGCCCGGCGCACCCACAATATATATATTAATAAGTAATTACGTATTAATATATATATTAGTAAATAAATGTACCGATCCTTTCGCCGCATACTGCCTTGATAACATTTTCAGGCTCGCTGAGTCCGAATACATGTATCATGATCTTGTTGTCCCTGCAGATAGACGCCGCAGTCGAATCCATTACCTTGAGATTCTTTTCGAGGACTTCCTGATGAGTGAGCTCATCGTATTTCTTTGCGTCAGGATTTGTTTCAGGGTCGCTGTCGTATACTGCGTCTACCTTCTTTGCGAGAAGGATAATGTCTGCCTCGATCTCAGCTGCACGGAGAGCTGCCGTAGTGTCTGTAGAGAAGAACGGATTTCCTGTGCCTGCTCCGAATATAACTACTGAGCCCTTGTTCATTTCAGAAATAGCTCTTCTTCTGATGTAAGGCTCTGCTACCTCTCTCATTTCTATAGCAGTCTGAACTCTTGCAGGTATGCCGTTTCTTTCGAAAGCGTCCTGAAGAGCAAGTGAATTTATAACTGTAGCGAGCATCCCCATGTAGTCTGCTGTAGCTCTGTCCATGCTCTGGCTCGTGCGTCCGCGCCAGAAATTTCCTCCGCCTACAACTACTGCCACCTGAACGCCCATATCCTTTATGGCCTTTACCTGTTCAGCTACCTGCTGAAGCATTTCCTCGTCGAGTCCTGTCTTCTTTTCTCCGGCGAGAGCCTCGCCGCTGATCTTAAGCAATACTTTTTTATATTTCGGTTCCATAGCTGCCTCTCATTTGAAAATTTTATTTTACCGCGCAAATAATCGTTCCTGCACAGTCAAAATCAGTATAACATAAAAACACAGAGAGCAACACAACAGATTTTCATTAATTAATATCACCATATACCCAAAATACCGTCAAAAACTCTGTAAATCAATGATTACAGCACATTTTCACACCGTCTCATACTTTTAAAATGTTTGCATTATCGTCAATATTCTTCTATTATATATTTTATGATTCTATGCATATCATCAAGGGGGATCCTTCATACGTAATAGCATACTTTTATAAATACAAAAAGACGCCCCATGCTGCCGGATAATAATATACGGATAAGCGTAGTTGAAATTCCCTACACCACGGAGCTTAGCCTTATATTCGCAGGCAACAGAACGGCGTCCTGAATTTGAAAAAAGTATAGATAATATAACGGAGACTATATAATGGAAAGCATTCAGCAATACATTTCAGACCTGCTCCCACAGCTGGGCTCTATAGCAGGTCAGTTCTTCAGCCAGATAGCAGGCATGATAAGCTACGCTTTTTCCTGGCTGCACGATAACCCTGTCTCGGCAGGCGCTGTTTATACGCAGATAATAAGATGGGTAATGCCTCTTCTCGCGCTGCACATACTCATATCAGTGCTGCGCGAGATGCTTCGCGTAAAGAATCCTAAAGAAACATGGGGCTACCTTCACTCGCACGAGCTCGGCAGATTTCCTATAAATCACTGGGAATGTACTGTCGGACGCGCACGCCACTGCGACATAACAGTTAAATTTGCAACTATTTCAAAGACTCAGTGCGCGCTTATGCGAAACGATTCAGGTCGGTGGTTCGTACATGACCTGAGCGGACGCTCATCAACGCTCATAAACAATAAGGAAACAGAATCAGGCAAAGGACCCGGCACCGAGCTGCGCCACGGCGACACTCTCAGCATCGGCGGCGTTGATTTTACATTTGAATCTATAACAAAGCAGGAAATGGAGATACAGCAGCAGAAGCGTATAAGAAAAAGCTCGCCGCTGCCTCCGTGGGCGACTTTTATAACGCTCACTCTCTTTCAGCTGCTTACAGTCATAGAGCTTGCAGTGACTCGCTCTGACAACATACATGACATATTTTCAGGCTTCGGTCTGCTCTGCGCCGTTATGTGGGGCTACGTGATATTTACAAGAGCGCTCGGGCAACGCGGCTTTGAGCCTGAGATACTGGCGTTCTTCGCCTGCACGCTCGACCTTGCAGTAACGGCTACCTCAGCGCCTTCCATAATGCTGAAGCAGGCTATAGCCATAACTATCGGCGTTGTCGGCTTCATAATACTCGGCGCGTATCTCAGAGACCTGAAGCGCGTAGTCAAAACAAGGAAATTTATGGCAGCGGCTACGACAGCGCTTTTTATCATAAATATCGTCTGCGGCAAGCTGCTTTACGGCGCGCGTAACTGGATAAACGTTATGGGAATATCAGTCCAGCCGTCCGAATTAGCAAAGATCTGCTTTATATTTGCGGGAGCGGCGACGCTCGACAGGCTGTTTGCAAAGCGCAATCTTTTTGGATTTATGTGTCTTTCGGGATTCTGCCTGCTTGCGCTTGCCATTACGGGAGATTTCGGTACGGCGGCTATATTTTTCGTAGTGTTCCTCGTTATAGCGTTCATGCGCTCTGGTGATTTCGCTACGCTGTCACTCATATGCGGCGCGACTGTCGGCGCAATACTTATGATAGTCCGCTTCAAGCCGTACATAGCTGCGAGATTCTCCGTATGGGGACACGTCTGGGAGGATGCAAGCGGTATGGGCTACCAGCAGGTCAGGACTATGTCTGCGTCTGCAAGCGGCGGTCTTATAGGCGTAGGTGCCGGAAACGGCTGGCTGCATAACGTAGCTGCTTCAAACACTGACCTTGTTTTCGGCATACTCTGTGAGGAATGGGGGTTGATAATCGCGCTCCTCGCGGTCGCAATAATAGTTGTACTTTCAATATTTGCCTTCCGCGTCGTTCAGACTGGGCGTTCATCATACTACACCATAGCGGCGTGCTCGGCTACATCGTTGCTGGTATTTCAGACTATACTCAATGTGTTCGGCTCTGTCGATATACTTCCGCTTACCGGTGTTACATTTCCGTTTGTATCGTGCGGTGGTACGAGCATGATCGCATCCTGGTGTCTGCTCGCCTACCTCAAGGCTGCTGATACGCGGCAGAATGCCAGCTTTGCTGTCAGAAAGAAAAACCAGCTTACGGATGATATACCTGATGATCCTCTGGCAATGATAAAAAGAACGAATTTGAAAAAAGCTGCGCGCGGCCCGGCGGGCGGACGCAAGTCAGATGTGCATTCGGGCAGTGATGATGACATTGAAGCTTTTTTGAAACAATTCGACGATATTCCGGAGTATTATGACAAGGATGATGATCATGATAATATTAAACATGACGATCGGAGGCGCAGATAAATGAAGAAAATTACAAGACGAACTATCGCATGCCTCTTCCTGTCGCTGCTCCTGATGGTCGGAACTGCAGTTTTTGTGTTCAGATTTGTGACCTCCGGCGGTGACTGGGCTGCTTTTCCTTCAAACAGGCACCTTTACAGCGATGGCGTGCTTAAGGTCGGACGCGTGCTCGACAGAAACGGTGAGGTCCTCGCTGCCTCATCAGAGGACGGCTCAAGCGGCTGGACATACAATAAAAGCTCTTCGGTACGGCGCGCTACGCTCCACGCTGTCGGTGACCCGAACGGAAATATCGGCGCAGGCGCACTTTCGCAGTTTGCTGACAAGCTGACAGGATATAACATCATAACCGGCGCTGAAACTGTATTTTCAGGCGGGCGCGACGTTTACCTGACACTCGACGCTGAGGTATGCGCGACTGCATACGACGGTCTGAACGGTCACAACGGAACTGTAGGTGTGTATAACTATAAAACGGGCGAGATCATCTGCATGGTGAGCGCCCCAGGCTACGACCCAGAAAAAGGCGTTGACCTCAACGACCCATCAAACGAGGGTGTTCTCGTAAACAGGCTCACGCAGGGAAAATTTATACCGGGCTCTATATTCAAGCTCGTGACGGCTGTCGCTGCAATCGAAAATATAAGCGATATAGAATCACGCACGTTCGAATGTACCGGCTCTCTCGATGTTGACGGTTATCAACTTACCTGCCCTTCCGCGCATGGAAAGATGACATTTGAGGAAGCGCTCAATCACTCATGTAACTGTACGTTTGGAAGCCTCGCTGTAGAGCTCGGCAGCAAGACTATGAAAAAATACGTCGAACAGACGGGACTTACATCAAGATATTCCATAAACGGTATAAAGACTACAGCATCAACGTTTGACTTTGAAAGTAAAGGTAACGACGGCCTTGCCTGGTCCGGCATCGGACAGGGCAGCGACCAGGTGAACCCTGCATCTATGATGATATTCGCCGGTGCCGTAGCAAACGGAGGAAGGTCTGCTCTTCCTCAGATATACCAGCATTCAGCCTTCAGAGGCGGTGTTCGCACGAGTATCTATATAAAGCACTACACGAACAAGCTCGTAGACAGCGCTACTGCCGACAGGTTAAAAGAAATGATGCGTACAGATGTTTTAAACAACTACGGTCAGAGCAACTTCCCCGGTCTGGAGATATGCGCCAAATCAGGCACAGCCCAAGTAGACGGTTCAAACGCTGACAATGCGTGGTTTACAGGCTTCCTCGATGATGACGATCACCCGCTTGCGTTCATAGTAAACGTCGAAGGCGGCGGTTCAGGCGCAAAGACAGCGGGACGCCTTGCAAACACTGTACTTCAGAAAGCAATAGAATTAGGGTATTAGAATTAGAAGTTAATGATTTGTAAGTAAAAGGATATTATTTTAAATGAACAACGAAAGCACTAAACACGATAACGATAACGATAAAGATACTGAAAAAGACAGCGCCTCGGTCGCCGAAGCGCCGGAAGCAGATACAGATAATACAGCAATAAATGCATCGGATACTGATAACATGTCAGCGCACTCTGACCCGCAGAGTCAGGAACAGCCTCCAGCAAAAAAGAAAATGACCGAAAAGCAGGCAAATATTCTTCGCCACGCGATCTACGCGGTCATGCTCGCAGCGCTCCCAATCGTCAGCCTTTTCATGTCTGAATGCGTTCACAATATATTCATATATGATTTTTCGCCTGCCGGCACTATAGCAAACTATATACTTTTCGCAGTAATATACGCCGTTGGCGTCGCGCTTTTCGGAACGATCAGGCGCTCGGTCCTCGTCATGACGCCGCTCATATACATATGCTCCGTCATAACAGAGGTCATACTGCAGTTCCGCGGCACTCCTGTCCTGCCTGCCGATATACTCAGCATAGGAACAGGACTTAATGTAGCATCCGGATACCACTTCAGCATATCTACCGGTATGTACGCAGGCTTTGCCGTGCTACTTGCCATGATGCTCATCGCATGTTTCGTGCCTCTAAAAAAAGACAGAAAAAAACGCACTGTAAGGCGCAGTCTTATATTACGATTCGCCGCGCTCGCAGTGATAGCGGCAATAGCGATCCCGTTCTATACGACAGATCTCGCAGCAGACCACAAAGTAAAACCCGACTTCTGGGACCAGGCGCGCGGCTACCGCAACAGCGGAACTATATTAAACTTCGTGCTCAACACGAAATACTTAATAATAGAAAAGCCTGCGAATTATTCAGCTTCTAAAGTACCGGAGCTTCTGAACGGACTTCTCGCAGAAAACGAGAACGACTCAGGCATACTCGCCACAGCGCCC
>CAVGAH010000013.1:12530-27815 GCA_963627215.1 bacterium
GGCATACTCGCCACAGCGCTCAAGCGTCAGGAGGAAAACGGCACAGAAAAAAATATGCTCCTTGCAGTAGCAGGTGGATCAAAAGAAAACCAGCCTAAGCAGTCAGCCAAAAAGAAAAAAGGCCAGGTACCTGACATTATAGTAGTCATGAACGAAACGTGGTCCGATCTCCATGCTCTGGGAGATTTTGCAACGAATGAGGATTACCTTCCGTTCACAAGAAATCTCACAAAGAATACCATAAAAGGCAATCTTTACATGCCTGTAGTCGGCGCAGGAACGAGCAACTCAGAGTTTGAATTCCTCACGGGAAATTCAATGGCATTCCTCACAGGCGGCAGCAACGCCTATGAGCTCTATGTAAAATCAAACCTGCCTTCACTCGCAAGAACGCTCGCCTCACAGGGCTACTCACGTACAGGCCTGCATCCGTATTACGGAAACAGCTGGAAGCGCAGCACTAACTATCCTCTGCTGGGATTTGAACGCTTCCTGAGCCTTGAGGATATAATAGGTCAGGACCTTGTAGATGCACAGCGCAACAATGATATAAACTTCTCAGAGTTCAGCGACCGCGTTGAAGCGCTTTATCCTGATGAAAACGTACTTCTCAGAAGATTCGTAAGCGACTCGTTCGACTTCAGATACCTCGAAAACCTCTACAGACAGAGAGACCCTAATACGCCGTTCTTCATATTCAATGTAACGATGCAGAACCACGGCAGCTATCAGGTAGGCTATACTAACTTCGACCAGCAGATACGCCTTACATCGACACAGGATTATTATCCTTACGCCAACCGCTTCCTGTCGCTCATATATGAGTCAGACAAAGCGCTCAGTGAGCTCATAGAATATTACAGCGACGTGTCAAGACCTACGATCATACTTATGTTCGGCGACCATCAGCCGAGCATAGAGACAGATTTCGTCGAAGAAGTCCTCGGCAAAAAGCTTGAAGACCTGACGCTTGAAGAAAAGCAGAAGCGCTTCGTCACACCGTTCGTCCTCTGGGCAAACTACGACATTCCTGAAGGCTACATAGACATGATGAGCAGCAACTATCTGTCTACCCTGCTCCTTCAGACTGCAGGCCTCGAAACGACGCAGTACAACAAATTCCTGTCTGCACTCTACAAGCAGATACCTGTAATAGACACGACAGGTTATATAACTGCTGACGGAGAATATCATACATATGACGACAAGACTGAATACACAGACATCCTTAAGGCATATGAAAAAATACAGTACAATAACCTCTTTGATGCTGTAGGCAGACATG
Organism: bacterium; assembly: GCA_963627215.1. Taxonomy (GTDB): domain Bacteria; phylum Bacillota; class Clostridia; order Peptostreptococcales; family Anaerovoracaceae; genus CAKQOE01. The sequence continues at coordinate 13,816 of CAVGAH010000013.1, forward strand.
AAGAGCTGTTTTATTTAAACAATGAAGAGCAGTAATACACAAAACGGGTCCGTAAGGGACCCGTTTTGTTAGCGCTCGCTCCATAACGCCATATTTCGCACACTACGCTGCCACGCTGACACAGTCATCTTTTAATGAATATCTGTAAACACTGTAGCTCAGTATCTCATCATCAGGCACGACCGTGTCATTTACTTCTTCTACGACAGACCTCAGCCAGACAAGGTCCATATCATCTCTGTCAGCTACGCATATAAGCTCATTTACTGACGATGGTATTATCAGGATATCCCTCTCCGCCTTCTCTGCTACTTCCCTCAGAACTTCATTTCTGAGCAACGCCGCTGAACCGTTCGTAAAGCTCTCTTCATACAGCGAATACAACAACAGCCTGTCAGGGCCGGTATTTTCTGCCTCCATCATATTGAGCTTTTCTATTATATGCGGCTCCCTCCTGCACATACGCCTCAGCGTATTTATAAGCTCCTCTGAGCAAAAGCTCGTATTCCTGCGTTCATTCGCAAGCGCTACTTCAAGGAGCTCCGCTCCGGTGACATTCCATGCCTCTGCAAGATCCTCAGTTACACGTATGAGCGTTCTGCCGCGTCGTTTAGCTACGGGCCTGTCTGCACCTGCTGTCATCTTTTCGTCCCCTGCTGTATCCGTCAGCTCACTCAGGTCAAGCACGAATGTAACTGACAGGTCAAGAAACGGAACAGTTTCAAGCATATCTATAGTTTTCCTGCATATAAGCGGGTTCATCAGCCTGATGTATATCCTGTCTTTTACATCATCAAGCACCCTTATCCGCTTAAGTATATCGACCTCAGCCTGAAGTCTGTCAATATAACCCTGATAATCCATTTTGCGTTCTCTATTATCCATTTTAACCTCTTTCTGTAAATTAATGTAACTTTACAAGGATTATATTATCGTTTTCTTGAACCAATGTCAACCTTTAATTGCTTTTTATTTTAATTTTTCTTTATTTTTCCATTTATTAATATATAATTTCCAATCCACCTCTGCATGCGCCCGGCGCATCCATAACGTAACACCATATTTTCCCGCCATTCCGGCGGCGACTTCTATTTAATATTTACATAAAATGACGCAGATCGCGCATGAAGCTTTCTTCTGTCGCGACAAGCTCACCTGCTATCCTGCGGCTCTCCTCTGAAGCGTTGTCGTACTTGTTCAGGTACTCGCTTATAGTCTTTATGCCCATATTGCAGCCGTCTGTCATAACTGATGCTATCTGGTGGCTGCTGTCGTTCATCATCATCTTCATTTCTGTGCTGAACCATGCAAATGCGGCGGCCATGCTGCCTGGAGTTTTGCTGTTTTCTCCTGATGCTCGCAGCAGTGTGTCTGACTGCTCCTTGAGCTCCTTATGCTTTGCATTATATTCGTCTATGACCTCTTTAAGGAGCGGGTCGTGTACTGCTCCCATCACCTGTTCCATGCTTCCTATGGCCATGTGGCATCCTGAGCTGCATTCGCGCAGCAGCTCCGCGGTATTTTTGTCCATATATTACCTCCTGAAATAAATTCTCTTAATTATTCTTCACTTTAGATGCAAAAATATACTTTATCTAATCCTATGGTTAGTTCATGCTAACTTTTTTCTGTTTTCCTATTGACAACGATGTCCGTTTGTTGTAATATCTAAACAAGTTAGAGATAACTAACCAATGAAAGCTAATTAAAAAGCAGAAAATATCCATGGATGGATAAAAACATAACGGGGAATTAAGGAGAACGGATATGAGTGTAGTAATAATAGGCGGCCATGAGCGCATGGAAAGCCAGTATCATAAGATATGCAAGCAGCATAACTGCAAGTCAAAGGTATTTACAAAGAAATCAGGAAGGATGGCTGATCAGATCGGTAATCCTGATATCATGATCCTGTTTACGAATACTGTTTCGCACAGGATGGTCCACTCCGCAGTCGGCGAAGCGGAAAGAAAAAATATCGAGATCATCAGATCTCATTCGAGCAGCGGCTCAGCTCTCAACGAAATACTCAAAAATGCATGTCAGAATGCATAAATTGCCTCATAATAAAAAATGGGACTGTCTTTTGCCATGGAGACAGTCCCGTTTTTTTTATTGCGTTAACCCGGTACAGTTTGCCGCATCTATAGCAAGCACGAGCATATTTCCTTCCTCGTCGTAAATATCGTATTTGTCAGTCCATGAAAAAACTCTCTGTTTTATAAGAAGCTGCATATACATTCACCATGCGTTACATAAAGTCAGGATACCCAAGGCCTGTATAAAATTCGTGTGCCTGAGTCTTTACGTTGTCCATTTTGATTTTCCTCTCATTAAGCCCATATTTTAAAAAATACATTTTCTGATATGATCGTCCTTTAATTTGTTCTTTAATCTTTAAGCTTCTTATGCTCCTCAGAATTCTTTACAAAGTTAAATATCGCAGCTCCGCATATTATGATATAGCCTGCTATACTCAGCACATCCGGTATCTGGTCAAAGAACGCAAATCCCCATATCGTCGAGAATATTATAGCCGTGTAATCATAAACGGATATCTCACGCGCCGGCGCGTAAAAATACGCTGTCGTTATCGCAAACTGGCCGCCCGCGGCCGCAAGACCCGCCATTATCAGCATGAAAAGCTGGCGAAGCGCTATAGGCTCATATACCGGTATCATGAGCAGCAGGCACGCAATGCACGAAAACGTTGAGAAGAAGAATATTATGACTGCGCTTCTCTCTCCACGCAGTCCGAGCGCCCTCACGCACGTATAAGCGAGACCTGCGCCGAGCCCGCCGATAAATCCCGCAAGCGCCGGTATGAATTCAACGTTTGAAAACGACGGCTTCAGTATAAAAAGCGAGCCTGCAAACGCTGCCGCAACTGTTGCCACCTGATAAGGCTTAAGCTTTTCCTTTAAGAGCAGCGCACTGAAAACGAGCGTAAAGAACGGCGACATTTTGTTCAGCATATTGGCATCAGCCAGCACGAGCCTGTCTATGGCATAGAAATTACATATAATACCAACAGTTCCGAAGAACGACCGCCCAAGCAGGAGCGGCAGATTTTTCACGTTAAATCCGAAGCCGTTCTTTTCTTTTACGATTATTATAAAAGCAAATACAGCCGCAACTATGTTTCTGAAAAATCCCTTCTCAACTGAAGGCAGGTCGCCCGCCAGCTTTACGAAAAGCCCCATTAGCGAAAAGCAGAACGCAGAGGCCACTATAAACATGATACCCATATGCTGTTTTTTTAGATTCATTATTTTAAGCACCCTTTTCTGACCGTCAATACGGTCTGCTACATTGTAACACAAAATGAAATAACGCGCTACAGCAAGCGTCACCGCTTCTATTCTGCTCAAAATCTACACATAAAAAACGGCCACAGCAAATGTAGTCCGTATCACCCGCTGCGACCGTTTCATCTATTAATTTTTTAAGTTTTAAAGATATTTCTTCTTATGTGCTCCGCCCTAACGCTTACGACGTGTAAGCCATACAACAAGACCCGCTACAAATATAACGAGAGGTATGAGTATGATGCATACAGCCATCCATATCATAGAATGAAGCGCCGGTATAGTCATATAATCTATATCCATGCTCTTAGCCTCTATAGATACAGAAGCTACGCCGCTCTCACCGCACATGTCAGCGAGGCAGCTTACAAAGAATTCCAGATTGCCTACAGGAAGGCTCTGAGTTATCTGATCCTCGAGGAGCGTCTGAGAGGCTACTACAGCAAGCTTGCCGCCCTCAGCGTCATCCTGCGCCATTACAGCATATACGAACGGTCCGCTTACATCACCCGATTCCTTTTCGAGAGTCGTGAGCTGTCCATCCTGAGGGATCTTTGCGTACGCACCGTCAGATGATGTCAGCAGGTCGGTTATCGTAACTCCGTCAGCATCAGCCGTCTTGATGGCGATAGTATTAGTCATTATGATATTAGCCTTTTCAGAAACAAGCTGAGACGTTATATCTGTAGATTCTATTCCGGCTATGATATTTATAGGATAATTGTACGAATTAGCACTCGTTTCCATTACTATAGCGTTTGCTATAGCATTTGCGTTCGCGCGCTGAACTCCGTACGTATTGATCACCTTATCGAGATTCGGCTGGCTCTTGTCTGTATAAGCGAGAAGTATCATAACGCTTCCGCCGCCCTTTATATAATCAGTAAGCTTCGTCGCCTCATCAGCGCTGAGATCATCCGTAGCGCCGTTTATTATAACAGCCGAGCAATCATCAGGTATATCTGAAGCCAGAAGATTCAGGTCTGAAACTATCATATTCTGCTTTGATATCATAGAAGAAGATGACGTTCCGAGAGCTGTTTCGCCGTGACCGGTCAGGCAGTATAAAGTCTGCGCGTTTTCGGCAGTCACCTTGTTTATCGCACTCGTTATCTGACCCTCGCCATCGAAGCTAGTTGACGCCTGACCTGTAGTATAATACGAAGAATAATCCTGCTGGTATATATCATAGTAATCTACAGCGCTTTCCTTTTCACCGCATGAAACGATAACACTGTTTGCGCTGTAGTTCGAATACGTCTGTGACGCGCCAAGATCTGTTGAAGTATCGATATACTTTATCGTTATATGCTTTGAAGCTTTTTTGTACTTGTCGAGCAGCGCGTTTATGTTTGCGTCAGATGAATCCTCTGCAGCAAGCACGCTTATCGTAACATCCTCATCGAGCGAATCGAGCAGCTTTTCAGTCTGACTCCCTATGGAGGTTATGTTATTTGACGACATATCGATACTGTTAAGTGAGCCCGGCAGGTGACCTGCAACAATATTTACAACTATAACAGCAACTATTACTACAGCTGTAAGTGCCGAGCTGTGCATACCGAATCTGAAATCCTTCGTTTTGAATGAATCCTTAAATGCGGCTGCCTTTTTTCCTTTTTTCTTTTTATCGGTAACAGACTCTTCCGTTAATACAGTCTCCTGCTCGTCGGCCTGGCCGACCCCATCAGATGCTTCTGCATTGCCTTCCGCCTCTGCGTCCTGCGCCGGTACATCAGCGCATTCAGGCTCTGTCGCCACCGTATTTTCCTCTTCCGGAGTTTCAGTGTCCTGAGCTTCTTCTATTACTTCTGTAATTTCGTCTTTATCCATAAATTCTTTTTCGTTATTGTTTTCAGACATCATGCTCACCTCCTAACTCCATCTGCGCTTCTGAACTGACTGGACCGTCAGGAATACGAAAAGCGCTGAAACAGAAATATAATATATAATAGTTGAAATATCAAGTGTCTGATTTACGATAGCATCAAAACGTGAAACGAGCGATATCGACTGGAGCATGTCGCCTGCCAGACCCTCGAATATCGACTTTTTTATGACAAATGCCACAATAAGCGCTATAACACCGATGATCCCCACTCCGTCAGCTATAAATACATTTTTTGTCATGTAATATATAAGCAGAGCAACGAGCGCAACTAATATTATCATCGTTATGAGCGACATCATTGCAGATGATGATATAACGCTGCCTATGCCGTCAACGAGCTGAAGCACGAGGAGCACGCAGAATGTCACTACAGCTGCTATCACCTGGCTCTCTGTCAGCGATGATATGAACATGCCTATAGACATGTAAGCAGCACCGAGCAGGAAGAACGCTATGATAGCAACATAGTCAGCAATAAGCGCACCTCCCCCGTACAGCTTTACTATTATCGGAGCAGCGCACGCTATTATCATGCATACGCCGAGCACTGCAGCCATCGCGAAAAATTTTCCGAGAACTATCTGTGTCACTGACAGCGGCGATGTAAGGAGCATCTGGTCTGTCTTTGACCTCTTTTCCTCTGCAAAGCTCCTCATCGTGAGCACTGGTACGAGCAGCAGGAATACTATTGAAACTCCTGAAAGAACTATTGCAAAATACGGATACCCGTAATTCATATTGTATACAAAGAAATAAAGTCCGATAAATATCATGACAGCCGTCATGAATACAGGTCCGATCATATTGTGGAAATATGACTTGAATTCTTTTTTAAATATCGCTGCCATCGTCACTCACCTCCCTGTTTTCATCTTCCGTGCTGTCATCAGTATTTTCTTCCTCCGGCTCTGCCTGCTCGTCGGCCCGGCCGACCCCCTCGGCTGTTCCTTCATTATTTTCCTCTGTATCGCCGGCTTCCGCTGCTTCGGCAGACATCTTTTCAGCGGCAAGGTCTATTACATCCATAGCTTCGAGCCTGTCAGAATCAGTAAGCTCAAGAAATACTTCCTCAAGACTCTTTTCCGCTGTCAGATTTTCGAGTGAATCATCGGCTACGATCCTTCCGCCTGAGATCATTATTACATGGTCGCATACGGCGCTCACCTCTGAAAGGATATGCGAGCTGAGTATTACAGTGTGGTCGTTGCCGAGCCTTTTTATAAGGTCGCGCATCTCCATTATCTGCTTAGGGTCGAGTCCGGAAGTCGGCTCGTCAAGTATGAGCACCCCAGGAAGCCCTATTATCGCCTGAGCCAGTCCGACACGCTGTTTATATCCCTTTGAAAGATTTTTTATAAGTCTCTGCTCTACTTCTTCGAGCATGGCAGTTTTCACAGCCTCCGCCACAGCATCTTTCTTTGCCTGCTTTTTCATGCCTTTTATCTCGGCTGCAAATTCAAGATATTCACGAACAGTGAGATCCTGATATACAGGCGGTACCTCAGGCAGGTATCCTATGCATGACTTTGCCGCACGCGGCTCCTTCAGGATATCATGCCCGTTTATTATTACATCGCCTGACGTTGCCGCGATATAACCGGTTATTATATTCATTGTCGTAGATTTTCCGGCACCGTTAGGACCTAGAAAACCGTATATGTGACCCTCCTCGACCGTAAAGCTTATATCGCTTACAGCCTCGTGATCACCGTACTTTTTCGTCAGATTCCTGACTTCTATCATAAGTACACCGTCCCTTCAAAAATGATTAAGCGCTGCGCCGACCTTGCTGACCGGTCTGCGCTTTGCTTCGCTTAAAAAAATTTAAGTAATGATTCCACCAAGAATCAATTCTACAACTCTTATGTGAAGATTTGCCGCATTTTAGAGTATTTAATGTGAAGATTATGTGAAAAAACTACTTTTGAGCCTAAAATAAAACAGATAATTTTCCTTTAAGATAAAAAAACTGAAATTAATACCATTTAAAATTGCGTAAATCTTGAAACTACTCGAAAATATGTTATAATGAATACAATATATTGGGTTGAATTTAATAGTTGCCTATCCGCTTTACTTCACAGCCCGATAACACTACTATATCAAAATCCTATAGAAATCGAGAGGTGGATTAATGAGAGACGAAATATTATTTACTCCTGAAGAGGTTGCACAGAAGCTTAAGCTTTCGAAATACACTATTTACGAAATGATAAAGCGCGGTGAGATATCTGCTCACAGGATCGGCCGCAGCCTTCGTGTAACTGAAAGTCAGCTTGAAGCATATCTTATGCAGTCAAGAAGATCAGAAAATACTTTTGAAGCTGAGATCGTAAGTCTTGATGATGAAAAGTTCGCTAGAATAATCGGCAGCACTAAGGATGTTTTCATCGCAGTAAGCACTGATATCGAAGGTTCTGCAAGAGTTTCAATAAAGCCTGAGGATATCATCATCAGTAAGGCTCCGCTCGTTTGCAGTGCAAGAAATAATATCGAGGGCGTTATCATCGGTATGGAAGAGCTCCCTCACAACTTTAAGCTTACTGTAAATGTAGGTGTACCTCTGATCGTAAGTATCACAAAGAAATCTGTAGAAGAGCTCGACCTTAAGCTCGGCGATACAGTTTACTCTGTATTCAAGGCTATGGCTGTTACAGTTGTTTAGTATTCAGGCACATCAGAAATATTGATTTCTTATCCCCGCTTCTCTGCGGGGATTTTTTTCTGAAAAATATCTGCATTTATTCTGTTCAGAATGCTGAAAAAGCCTGCTCATAAAGAGCAGGCTTTTTCAGTCTGTGTTTTTTTAATTGGTCGTACAAAATTAATGTGCTGCAAAAACAAATTGAGAAGGAAAAATAATTTTTTGAAAAACATTGATTTTTCATTAGAAATAATCTAAGATCTGTTGAATCGCTTCAAACAAACTATTTCTAACTTGCTTAAAGTATATTACATTGATATATATTTGTCAATATTATTTTTCATTTTTTAGTGTCATGACTTCAAAATTTAAAAAGCACACGCTCTTTTACAAGGTATTTCAACAAATCACTAACCCTCAGCTTCTCTGCACAGCTTTAACTGCTTAAGCAGTTGCATTGCAGGTACAAATTGTTGTACAATATTGTTTATCATATTTTTAAGGAGATAATTTCTACAATGGCAATTTTCAGACCATTTCCTGCCGTCAGACCTGACAGAAAATACGCGGCAGAAACACTCTGCCCACCATACGATGTAGTTACACGTGAAGAAGCCGCAGCCATATCCGCTGCAGAGCCGCACAGCTTTATGCATATAATAAGAGCAGACGGCGACCTCATTGAAGAGCCGCTCTACTCCGACAGCATATACAGACGTTCTGCCGACATGCTCGACAGATTCATAAGCGACGGTATACTTATAAAAGACGAAACACCTTCATATTTTATATACAGCCAGACGATGAACGGACGCACTCAGACAGGCATAGTCGGCTGTGCTTCCATAGATGACTACGAAAACGGTGTAATAAAAAAACACGAGGTAACTCGTGAGGACAAGGAACGCGACCGCATACGCCATTTCGACGAGTGCAGCGCCGATACTGAGCCTGTATTCCTTATCTACAAAAATCATCAGGACATACAAAAGCTTACAGACAGCATCATATCAGCCGCAGAGCCGGAATACGACGCAACAGATGCAGCCGGTGTGCGACACCGTCTCTGGCCGGTCAGCGCTGATGACGCTACTGAGGCATACAGAGATATGTTTGACTCAATGCCTGCACTCTACATAGCAGACGGTCATCATCGCACAGCGTCAGCAGTAAAGGTCGGTCGCAGACGTCGTGAGGCCATGCCCGGCTATACAGGTGAAGAAGAATTCAATTTCTTTATGGCAGTTGCATTTCCTGACGATCAGCTCCAGGTGCTCGACTACAACAGGCTTGTAAAGGATCTTAACGGATACACTAAAGCAGATTTTATTGAAAAATTAAATGAAATATTCGAGATAACCGACGTCGGCCCGGCTGACCCTCACCCTTCTCACAAGCACGAATGTACTATGTACCTCGATGGACACTGGTACATACTCAACTTCAGAGAAGGCATGGTAGATGAAAGCAGCCCTGTCACATCGCTTGACGTATCAGCCCTTCAGGAACGGGTGCTCGCTCCCCTGCTCGGCATAAACGACCCGCGTACAGACATGCGTATATCATTTGTCGGCGGTATAAAGGGCTCTGCGGAGCTTCAGCGCCGCGTTGACAGCGGTGAGATGTCAGTTGCATTTGAGCTCTTCCCTGTTTCTGTCAGTGATATCATGGACGTAGCTGATGCAGGAATGATAATGCCGCCTAAATCGACATGGTTTGAGCCTAAGCTCGGAAGCGGCTGGTTCATACATCAGATATAGACTATACTTAAAATAAATAAAACGCTCCTGCCCGGCGGTCATGGCTGTAATATAATAGCCTGTCCGTCGCTGCGGGAGCGTATTTTTCGTTAATTATTTTTTCGTTAATTATCTTTTCATTAATTATTTTTTCTTTACTACGTATGACTTTACGAGTTCAGTCATTTCTTCAATAGTATGATCGTCTGTGCAGATCTCTATTGCATCCTCTGCCTTTACGAGCGGATTGAGCTCTCTTGTCATATCCTCGTGGTCACGCTTTTCTATGTCTGCCTTTACTTCATCAAGGCTTACGTTATGTCCGCCTGCCTGAAGCTCCTTAAAGCGTCTTTCTGCTCTGACATCTATAGAAGCTGTCATGTAGAACTTGAATTCAGCGTCCGGAAGTACGTTTGTACCGATATCACGTCCGTCCATTACAACGCTCTTTGCTTTTGCAATACGTCTCTGTATCTCTACGAGCTTTGTGCGGCAGCTTGCGAGCTGTGATATCTGTGATGCGAGCGCTGATATCTCGAGATTTCTGATCTGGTCGTTTACTTCTCTGCCGTCAAGGAATATCTCACCGTCCATGAAATCTATGTCAGTCTTGTCAAGCATATCACCTACAGCATTTTCTTCCATTGGAACATTCTTCAGCTTTGCCTGAAGAGCTGCTGCGCGGTACATAGCGCCTGTGTCGATGTATTCGATGCCGAGTTCCTTTGCTATATTCTTTGCAGTTGTGCTTTTTCCTGATCCTGAAGGACCGTCGATTGCAATGATGATTTTTCTCATATTTTGTTGCCTCCCTTAATAAAAACTAAAAAAATGAGCTGCCTTCAAGGCAGATGCCGGCGCACATGCGGCCGGTTATACCGCCGTCGCGCCTGTATGAAAAAAACAGGTCTTCTTCGCAGAACGTGCACAGGTCTGTAACAAGTATCCTGCCTGCTCCGGAGCGTTCAAGAAGCTTTCTGTTTATCTCTTTCAGATCCATATGAAATTTTCCGTTACCGTCATCGTGACTGAACTCGTCAACGTACTCAGGCAGCATTTCCGCGAATGACTCATACACCTCGCGTCCTACCTCAAAGCAGCACATGCTTATGCCCGGTCCTATAACAGCCGTCACATCCTCAGGCCTTGTCCCGAATTCTTCGGTCATCCTGTGAATAGTCTTCGCCGCTATATCTGCGCGCGTCCCGCGCCAGCCCGCGTGAGCTACTCCGGCAGCATGATTCGCACTGTCGTAAAGCCATACCGGTATGCAGTCGGCGTGAAGGCTCGTGAGCATCACTCCCGGAACGTTTGTTATCGTTGCGTCTGTCTCAGGAAATACGAACGTCCTGTATTTGGATGTGTACCCCTGACCTGCCGCACGGTCGTCCCTTCCGCTTTCCAGCATCACTCTGTCTATGCAGACTATATCGCTTTTGTGTACCTGCGTAGGATAAGCCACAGCTGCTATATCGCAGCCGACGGCCTCAAACGCCACATCTCTGTTGCGCGCAACTGTATCCGGATCATCACCGGATGCAGCACCCATATTAAGCGAGGCATATGCTCCGGCGCTCAGCCCGCCGCTCTTTGTGGTAAAAAATGTCTTTACAGGAAATTCATCGTCCAACACGCTTATATAAAGAAGCTCGGCGCCGTTTTCTCCGACACGCTTCCTGAATACACTACCGGTATTATCCATATTATAATTTTCCCCTTTTTATCATTATCTCTTTATCGATCTCTTTATCGTCCCCGGCTGCCCCGTCAGCCTGCTTTCTGCCCGTTACTGTTCCCGAGCAGCTCGTTTATTTCTTTTATGAACGTATTTGCGTCCTCATACTGTCGATATACAGAAGCGAATCTTACGTAAGCTACTTCATCGAGCGTCCTCAGATGCTCCAATATGACCTCGCCGATAACCGTGCTGGTTATCTCCTTTTCCATCATATTGGTAAGGCCGCGCTCTACATCAGCAACTATCTTTTCTATCTGGTCGGTATTTACAGGCCTTTTTTTACAGGCGTTCACGATACCGTTCCTTACCTTTGATTTGTCAAACATCTCACGGCTGCCATCTTTTTTGACTACCATGAACATTATCTCCTCGACCTTTTCATATGTCGTGAAGCGCTTGCTGCACTTATCACAGACTCTTCTGCGGCGTATCGCCTGTCCCTCATCAGTAGGGCGTGAGTCTATGACTCTCGTATCGTCGTTGTCGCAAAACGGACACTTCATCTTACCACCTCCACCGAAAGTCGGATCAATATGTATATTACATATGATTGTACTATATATAGTGGTAAAATTAAAGCGTCTAATTGTTTTTTCTACAAAAAGAATTAGTGTACTGTGGGCGCGCCGGGCGCAACAGGCAGCAACGCTGCCTTCCTACGTCCGCCGTGCGGACTACGGTTAAAGTCCTGCCCGTATCTATGATACGGCGCGCAGGACTTATACAGAAATCACGCAGCTTTAGCTGCAGTGTGATTTTTCAGTTGTCGCATTTTACATTGCTGCTAAAGCTGCGTAAAATGCGCGCGAGTTGTGCGGAAGTTATTCATGTCAGACTTCATTGCAGCCGCCATCGTATTCATTGCCGCATATATAACTGCCTCCGGCTGTCGCGCCGGAGATATCTACGAGTATCACGTCGTCGCCTATCCGCTTTATATCGCGCCATTTTATCACGAGTTCATCGCTCCTGCCAAAAAGCCCTAGAAAGCTGCGTTCACCGGGTATGATTATCGCCTCTACCGTCCCTTTTTCGAGATTCAGCTCGACATCCTCCACAAATCCGAGACTCCTCCCATCGTAAACATTTATAACCTCTTTATTCCTTATATCATAAGTGCTCATCATGTCATTTCCTCCAAATCTTTTCCGACTTTTTCAATTACGTCTCAGTCGGAGTTCATTTTCATATGTATGATATGATTTTATGCTCGTCCGTGAAGCAATATGAATAAATCTGACCTGAATACGTCCTGTCGATCGTCCGCCCGCGGACAGACAAATGATATGTTTGACAATTACATTGTATAAATTTATACTTAATCTGTATGTAATTTTTCAATTTTTTAATTCTATTTTAATACTATTAAGAAAGAGGTCAGACATGGCAAAGAATGATGACAAAGAAAAAAAAGGCTTTATAGCCGAATTTAAGGAATTTATTTCCAGGGGAAACGTGCTCGACATGGCAGTCGGCATAATCATCGGTGCTGCGTTCACCGCTATCGTTACTTCACTCGTAGAGGACATACTTTCACCTGCAATAGGTTACCTCATCGGCGGAGTTGATTTCAGTAAATTTTCATACACGCTGCCAGCACTGCTCGATGGAATGGAGCCTACAGAGATAAAATACGGTATATTTATACAGGCGATAGTTTCATTCCTGCTGACTGCGCTCGCTGTTTTCTGCCTGCTCAAGGTTATAAACAAGTTCAACAGAAAAACGGCTGAGGAGCCCGAGGAGGAAGAGCCTGCTGCGGAGCCGGACCCTGCGGAGCCTACAAAAGAAGAGCTTCTTTTAACTGAGATAAGAGATCTGCTCAAGGCTCAGCAGGAGCAGAACAACAACAAATAACCGGCTGTCGCGTTTATTTATCAATAATTTACTTATATAACAATACAAAAGCCGCGTCATGCGCTGCCCGCTGTATAAAACAGCGGGCGCAGGATGCGTTTTTTTATCACAATATTTACTAAACCGGAGCCTTCGGCTCCCTCCGGAGGAATCATCTCTGTTCGACTATAAGCTTTATAGCTGTCCTTTCTTCGCCTTCTATGAAAATGTCAGTAAATGCAGGAACACATATGAGATCTATCCCGCCCGGCGCTACGAAGCCTCTTGCGATCGCTACGGCCTTTACCGCCTGATTGAGTGCGCCCGCGCCTATCGCCTGTATCTCAGCACCTCCCTTTTCACGAAGCACACCTGCGAGCGCTCCCGCTACAGAATTCGGATTTGATCTCCCTGATACCTTTAATACTTCTACCATTATGATCTCCTTTCACCATCTCGGCTAATAAAATTACAGTAATATATTACGGAAAACTAAATGCATTTAATATGTTGTTCCCTTTTCACTTAATTCTACTCCTATATGTGTATGATTTTTACTTTATCAGTTCGACAAATGCGGACAAATTCCTTATTTTTTTGATATTTTAAAGTTTTACCTTGATTTCTGAGAATATTTTGTTATAATTGATACATGGTTATCCCCCTGATAACCTTATATTAATCTCTAATCCCAATACCCCTTTTGAACAAAGAAAACCGCTCCCCTGCGGTTTTCTTTGTTTTTTGTAACAGTAAAGTATACTTTTTCGTAAATACAGGACGCCAATATAGGCGGGCGGGCATGCAGGTCGCTTGAAGCCCTGCCCGTATCTTTGATACGGCG
>CAVGAH010000014.1:0-27762 GCA_963627215.1 bacterium
GATTTTTGTGCAAACTATCTTCCCTTCCTTGTTTCGATAATTTGACATAATATATCCTAAATTATTATCACATCAGGGGAAGTTGGGTGCGGAACGATTTGTGTAAATTAATGGATATTGACAGGCGCTTACGTCTATTTTGAAAGCGGGAGCTTTCGTAGTGTGAAGAAGTATATCAAATGACTTTTATGGATTATTTTTACTGGGAAAACACATCTGTGTCAGCTTTATTTATGGAAATATCCCACAGCCGATCATGTAAGATCGAGTGCGGGATATCCTGGCTTACCTTATTTAGTTTTGTTGTTGCTTAAAGATAGCATCGTATTATATATCTCACGTATATGAGCAGCATATTCCGGTGATAGCCTGCTAAGGTCGAGGCTTTCCTGTGAAAGTGCCTCGGAAGCCTTGCTGATCGATAATATATGCATCATGTCGGCTTTGATAAGGTCTTCTGCACTTGCATCTCTGTCTGTCAGGGTATCGGCGTTTCCACCGTCTCCGGACATGGCCTCGTCGGTATACAGGTCGGGTATTGGACCATTCGGCCACTTCCGTCCGACAAGATAGTCAAGTGGTACATTGAAATGATCAGCGATCGCGATCAGTACCGGCATGTCAGGATAGTGCTGACCATTCTCATAGCGACTTATAGATTGCTGAGATATATTCAGTGCCTCAGCCAGATCACATTGACGTATACCGTGAATCTTTCTTAACTCTTTGATCTTTATAGCATCCATAGCTGTACCTCCAACGCATCATATGAATAAATTTTAGAATAGTATTCATACGATGAAAATGTCGTATATGGAGTATATGAAGTAAAATACCTTTAATACGGGTATATTGCGGAAAAACTGCTGATATTAAAAAAAAGATGATCATCAAATACTGCGAAATGTGGAGACAGCCATAAGTAATAGCCTATATCAAATATAAAATCCACGTATTTCACATATAGCAGATATTACTCTATAATAACAATTGTCAAGGGGCGGTAAGCTCCGGGGCGGTCCGGAAGTATTGCTCGTAAAGGATAGGAGCGCAAACAGCGCTGAGCAGCTTCGAAAGGATAAAGAAAGAAAATAATAAAATAATAAAATAACAAATCTAGTAAAATGAATGTCCGGCCCGGCCGGAAGAAAAGGAGAAAAAATTATGTTAAGTGCAAGAAATCAGTTCGCAGGTAAAGTTACTTCAGTTAAGGAAGGCGTAGTAAACGGAATCGTTACTCTCGACGTAAACGGAGCAGCAGTAACAGCAACTATCTCAATGGATTCAATAAAGAACCTCGGAATAGAAGCAGGTAAGGAAGCAACAGCATTCGTAAAGGCAACAGAAGTTATGGTAGGCCTCGGCGATCTCAAGATCTCAGCAAGAAACCAGTTCGCAGGCAAGATCGCAAAGATCGAAGCAGGCGCAGTAAACTCTATCGTAGTTATCGAAGCAGCAGTAGGAACTATCTCAGCTACTATCTCAAACGCAGCAGTAGCAGAGCTCGGTCTTGAAGCAGGCAAGGAAGCTACAGCGGTTATCAAGGCTACTTCAGTAATGATCGGTTGCTAATAGGCGATATATTTAAAATAGCGTAATATCTAACATCTTCTAATAAAGACTCCGGCGGAGCATTGAATCGGTGATATATCGATCGATGACTCCATCGGAGTTTTTTTTATTATGATGATATGTACAATTTAGCGCTTAACATAACTTTCAAACATATAGAACATACAGGAAAGATATGGTATCATAGCTTAATACGGATATTTCCTGTCTTTATGAAAACCAAATTGCTAATAGGCATTAGACGATACGTAATCCGGAAGAACAAACAAGATTAAGTATGGAGGACAAAAAGCATGATAAAGATGATAGCTCTCGATCTTGATAATACGCTGCTGCTCAAGGATCTGACAGTGCCGCAGGAAACGATAGACGTACTTCATGAAGCGTCTGCGCGCGGCGTACATGTTGTTATTTCATCAGGAAGGATGCGCGCAGCAGCAAAGCGTTATGCAGATATAATAGGAACGACTGATTCGATAGTATGCTGTAACGGAGCTGAGATATACAGCGGAGATGGCGAGTTGATACATGATGCAGGGATTTCGGTTGAAACAGTAAAGGACCTGGTACTTCTCTGCGAAAAGAAAGGCGTATATGTTCAGCTGTACTGGGGCGATGATATCGTAATTGAACGATGGAATGAAAAAACAGAGGGATACCCTGACGCACATAACCAGAGAGTAATAGAAGTAGGTAGCTGGTCAGAGGCGGTGAAGGGAAAGCTTGATGGAATAATAATGCAGTCAAGCCCGAAGGCTCTTTTAATAGGTGATACGGACACAGTTGAAACTGTCGTTGAGGAGCTTTCAAAGGAAATGGACGGCCGCCTGAATTTCATACGTTCAAGCACAAACTATGTAGAAGTACTTGCTCCGGGAGTTTCAAAAGGTGAGGGCCTGAGATTGCTGGCGAAAAAGCTCGGCATAGACAGCTCAGAAGTAATGGCGTGCGGTGATAATATGAATGATCTGGCGATGGTGACCTGGGCAGGTACAGGCGTAGCAGTCGCAAACGCAGTTCCTGCGCTTAAAGAAGCAGCGGATTACGTGGCGTCGGAAGAACGCTCTTATGGCGTGGCGGAGGCTGTGAGGAAGTTTATTCTTGAGAAATAGCATTTGAAAATATTGTTGAAGTGTGGTACATTTACATCATACAAATGAAATTATAATAAAACAAAAACAAAAACCCCCTGTGAGTTGCAGCTCACAGGGGAATGCTTATTTTGGGAGAAAAGTCTGGAACGTATGAATAAACATTGACAGTAAATATAACATATGCTATATTTAAATCAACGTATGGAGTTTATTGTATTAAAAAATTAAAAAAATGAGAACCCCCGTAAGTGCCAGCTTACGGGGGTTCTATTTTTTGTTTTTAAAGGAAAATATAAACCTTCAGGCTGATGTCAGTTAACGATCTTTTCTGTCCAACCATTTGCAAATATAGTATGTAACTATACCTGCCGCAACAGAAATAACGAAGGTATTTATTGTATTAAAAATATAATCACCTCCCCTCTGTGCCGTTATGGTGATGACACATCAATATATTACCATAATATAGAAATATATACAATAAAATCATTAATTAAAATCTTTTTACATAAAATCATCCCATTTTTCCAGTCCCAAAAAATAGATTGACATAGTGTATACATAGGCTTATAATCATAATAATTTGATTATCAAACTATTTGATTATAAAAACAATACCGTCAGCAAATTTACGGAGGATGAAATATTATGGAACAGGATAAGATCGCATCAGATATTCCGCAGCTCAGTACGCCTGTGACAGAGCTTTTAGGAATAAAGTATCCGATAATTCAGGGAGGAATGGCATGGATAGCGGACGCTTCACTTGCATCATCTGTCAGCAATGCAGGATGCCTGGGCCTCATAGCGTGCGGAGTACTTACGGTAGATAAGATACGCGAACAGATACGCGCATGTAAGGAAATGACAGATAAGCCTTTTGGTTTGAACATAATGCTGATGTCAAGATATATTGACGACATCATGCAGCTCGTTCTTGATGAAGATATAAAAGTAATAACGACCGGTGCCGGAAATCCGGGAAAATACATAAAGCGCCTGAAGGAAAATGACGTAAAGGTAATACCTGTAGCGGGCTCAGTAGCAATAGCAAAGCGCGTTGCGAGAGTCGGAGCGGATGCAGTCATTGCTGAAGGTCTGGAAAGCGGCGGTCATCTCGGAGAGATGACGACGATGGCGCTCGTTCCTCAGGCGATCGATGCAGTAGATATTCCTGTGATCGCGGCAGGCGGTATAGGCGACGGCAGAGGAATGGCAGCAGCATTTATGCTTGGAGCACAGGGCGTACAGATAGGAACACGATTCCTCACATCTTACGAATGTAACGTTTCAAGGCCATATAAAGAAGCAGTCCTCGCAGCTAAGGATTCGTCAACGACCGTAACAGGCCGCACTACAGGACATCCGATAAGAGTAATAAAGAACAAACTCAGCCGCCAGCTCACGCAGATGGAAAACCACGGCGAAGACCCTGAAAAGATAGCAGAACTTGGCGTAGGCGCACTTCAGAAAGCCGTAATAGACGGTGACGTAGAATACGGTTCAGTTATGTCAGGTCAGATCGCAGGCATGATAAATAAAGAGCAGTCATGTCAGGAAATAATAGAAGATCTGATGAAAGACTGTGCAGACGTTTTCAGAAACAGAAACGCACTGCTCGATATCAAATAAAAGAGACTGGCAGTTAAATAAGGAAAAAGGTGATATCCATGAAAACAGCTTATGTATTTGCAGGTCAGGGTGCGCAGTATACGGGAATGGGCAGAGACTTGTACGAGAAATATCCCGCAGCAAAAGCAGTATTTGATGCCGCGGGTGACAAGATAAAGCATCTGTGCTTTGAAGGAACTGCAGAGCAGCTTAAGGAGACTGAAAATACACAGCCATGCATTTATACAATGACTATGGCAGCGTATGAAGCGTTCAATGCGGCATTAAAGGAAAACGACATGGAAGAAACAGCAGCGCCTCAGGCGATGGCAGGCTTCAGTCTCGGTGAATATTCAGCAATGACTGCGGCGGGCATCATTACTGACATACCGACAGGCGTTGAGCTTATGGAAAACAGAGGCCGCTGGATGGGTGAAGCAGGACGCGACGTAAACGGAAATGCGGCAGGAACGATGGCGGCGGCTATCGGCGATAAGGAAAAAGTCCTCGCCATAGTAGAAGAAACAAGAGGCGGCGATATTCTCATAGCAGCAAATTTTAACGCTCCAACGCAGACAGTCGTTTCAGGCAGCATCGCAGCAGTTGAAAGATTCAGCGAAAAAGCAAAGGAAGAAAAGCTCAGGATAGCTCCGCTTGCAGTCGGCAGCGCGTTCCACAGCCCTATGATGGAGCCGGCGTCAGAAAAAATGAAAGCGCTCATAACAGAAAAGAGCGCAGCGATAAATACAAATTCAAGCGTGTCGGTTTATTCAAATCTCACAGCAGCACCACTCAGCGAATACAGAACAGACGAAAAATGTGCTGACGACAGCGCTCAGACAGTAAATGATATTGCAGATGCAATGGCAAAGCAGCTCATGAGCCCTGTGAGGTGGGTAGAGATAGTAAAACGCCTTATAGACGAGGGCGTTGATACATTTATAGAGTTCGGACCGGGCAAAACGCTGTGCGGACTCGTTAAAAAAACAGACAGAAAAGTCAGCGTGTATAACGTAGAAAATTGCGAAACGCTTGAAGGTGCGGTCAAAGCGATAAAAGCAGCGAATGATCTCGCTCAGCTAAGCTAGCGCGCCGGGCGCGCCCAAGGTTGAGAACTTATAACTGAAAAAATTTCAAAAGGGTATTGGAGAAGGCAAAGGAGGAAAAAGGCTCGTGTTAAAAGGAAAAAAGGCAATTATTACAGGCGGAGTAAGGGGCATAGGCCTCGGCATAGCCGAAGAATTCTGCAAAAACGGCGCTGACGTGATGATAACGTATCGCGGAAATGATGAAGCGGCAAAAGCGGCGGCTGAAAAGCTGGCTCAGCACGGCACAAAGGTAGTTGTTTCAAAAGGCGACGTGGCAGATGAAGAATATGCAAGGGAAGCAGTAGCGCAGGCAGTCGAAGAGCTCGGCGGAGTCGATATACTCGTAAACAACGCGGGTATCACGAATGACAAGCTGATGGCGCGCATGACGCTCGATGATTTCATGAAGGTAATAAATACGAACCTTGCCGGAGCCTTCAATTTCTCTAAAGCTACGGCAGCCGTGATGATGAAAAAGCGCGCAGGACGCATCATAAATATGTCATCAGTAAGCGGCGTTCACGGAAACGCAGGTCAGGCGAATTACAGCGCGTCTAAGGCAGGAGTTATCGGGCTTACAAAGTCTAACGCAAAGGAACTCGGACGCAGAAATATAACGGTGAACGCTATCGCGCCGGGGTTTATAGAAACAGATATGACTGCAGAGTTGAATGAAAAGCAGCTTGAAGCGATAAAGGGCGAGCTGCTGATCGGCCGCCTCGGACATGTCGAGGATATAGCGAAACTGGCGGCATTCCTTGCGTCGGATGCGGCTTCATATATAACAGGTCAGGTAATAGGCGTTGACGGCGGGATGTTGCTTTAGCGGACGTGAGTGAAAATAAGAGGTGTAAATAAATGGAAAATACAGGAAAACGTGCAGTAATAACCAGGTCTCGGAGTTATCGGGCCTGTGGGAAACAACAGCGAGGATTTCTGGAATGGTATAAAAAGCGGAAAAAACGGAATAGACGTAGTGACAAAGCTGGATGTTGAGCCGCATAAGGCAAAGCTCGGCGGCGAAGTAAAGGATTTTGTGTATCATGACAAGCGTGCTGCTAAGCGCCTTGACCTTTCGGTCCAGTACGCGCTGACTGCCGCTGACGAGGCGGTAAAGGACAGCGGGCTGGTGGCAGGCGAGAATATCGACCCATACAGATTTGGCGTTTACGGAAGCGCAGGCATCGGCGGGCTTATAACGCTTGAAAAGGAATCAGTAAAGTGCGCTCAGAAGGGCGTCAAATGGGTATCTCCGCTGATGATACCGATGACTATACCTAATATGGTATCAGGTAATATATCGATACTTACGGGCGCAAAGGGCGCAACTATGAGCATCGCTACAGCATGCGCTACAGGAACTCATTCAGTAGGCGAGGCGTTCAGATCAATAAAGCACGGTTACCACGACGCTATCATCGCAGGCGGTACAGAAGCACCGTTTGCTGATGTAGCCTATGCCGGATTTGCAAACATGACAGCGCTGACAACTACTACAGACAAGGATCGCGCAAGCATACCGTTCGACGCTGAGAGAAACGGCTTCGTAATGGGCGAAGGCGCAGCCTTCCTTGTACTCGAGGAACTCGAGCATGCTAAAGCGCGCGGAGCGCATATTTATGCTGAAATAACAGGATACGGCGCGACATCTGACGCGCATCATATAACGATGCCTGACCCTGAGGGCGCAGGCGATGCAAAGGCTATGGAGCTTGCGATGCAGGAAGCGGGTGTAACTCCTGAGGATATAGACTATATCAATGCTCACGGAACAAGTACTCCGTATAACGATAAATTCGAGACAGTTGCCATAAAGAGGGCTTTCGGAGATGCAGCATATAAATTAGCTGTAAGCTCAACGAAGTCTATGACAGGCCATTTGCTCGGCGCAGCAGGCGCAGTAGAAGCTTTTATCTGTGTAAAGGCTCTTGAGGATGGATTTATCCCTGCGACTATAAACTACAAGGTACCTGACCCTGAACTCGACCTGGACTACGTTCCTAACGAGGGCAGAAACGCAGAACTCAAGTATGTAATGTCTAACTCGCTTGGATTCGGGGGTCACGACGGCGTAATAATCATGAAGAAATGGGACGGTAAATAAAATGTTGATGAATAAAGAACAGATAATGGAGATAATCCCCCACAGAGACCCGTTCCTGCTGATAGATGAAGTTACAGAAATGGGAGAACGCACCATAAAGGCTGTAAAGCACGTGCGTGAATCGGAATACTATTTTGCCGGTCATTTTCCGCAGGAAAAGGTAATGCCTGGCGTGCTCATAGTTGAAACGCTTGCACAGGCGGGCGCAGTAGCTATCCTCAGTCTTGAAAAATTCAGAGGAAAGACAGCGTATTTCGGCGGCATAAAGAACGCAAAATTCAGAAATAAAGTAGTTCCGGGCGATGACCTTGAGCTTGAAGTAGAAATGACTAAGCTCGGTTCCCGCGCCGGCGCGGCAGCAGCAAAGGCTGTTATTGCAGGAACAGGAAAGGTCGCATGCGAATGCGGGATAATGTTTGTTATCGGGTAGGAAATATATGGAATTAGAAGAATTATATAAACTCATGACTGAGTTTGGAAAGTCAGGATTAGGAAAGCTGGAATATAAAAACGGCGAATTGGAGATAAAGCTGGAAATGCCGGAGGCTGCGCCTGTATATAATACATTTGCAGCGCCTCAGGCGGTAGTATCGACAGCAGCAGCCGCGCCCGTCCCGGGCGCCGCTGCCCCGCAGCCGGCCGCCGCAGCGGCCGGAACGCCGGCGCCTCCGGCCCCGGCCGGCGCCACCATAAAATCCCCATTAGTAGGCACATACTACGCGGCGCCGAGCGAAGCAGCCGACCCATACGTAACAGTCGGCAGCACCGTAAAAAAAGGCGAAACAGTATGCATAGTAGAAGCCATGAAAATGATGAACGAAGTAGCAGCCCCATGCAACTGCGTAATAGAAGAAATACTTAAAGAAAACGCAACAGCAGCAGGCTTTGACGAGCCGCTCTTCAGGATAAGGGAGATATAGCCCATGTTCAAGAAGATACTGATAGCGAATCGCGGCGAGATAGCGCTTCG
Source organism: bacterium (assembly GCA_963627215.1). Lineage (GTDB taxonomy): Bacteria > Bacillota > Clostridia > Peptostreptococcales > Anaerovoracaceae > CAKQOE01. The sequence continues at coordinate 8,440 of CAVGAH010000014.1, forward strand.
CATCATACGCACATGCATGGAAATGAATATAGACACCGTAGCGGTGTATTCGACAGCCGATGCAGACGCGCTCCACGCAAAGCTTGCGACAGAAGCCATATGCATAGGCTCTGAGCGTTCATCAGACAGCTACCTGAACATGAACGCCATCATAGCCGCAGCAGAAGCAACAGGCTGTGACGCGATACACCCGGGCTATGGATTCCTCAGCGAAAACGCCGAGTTCGCCGACCTGTGCGAAGAAAACGGCATAGCCTTCATAGGCCCTACAGGCGACATCATAAGAAAGCTCGGCGACAAATCAGCCGCGAGACAGCTCATGATGCAGGCCGGAGTTCCGGTAGTTCCCGGCTCAAAAGGCGCCCTTGCGAGCGTTGAAGAGGGCATAGCGCTTGCAGACGAGACGGGTTATCCCGTCCTCATAAAAGCAAGCGCGGGCGGCGGCGGCCGCGGCATGCGCCGCGTCTTTGACCCAAAGGACTTCAGACGCATGTACGAGGAGGCAGGCTCAGAAGCAGAAGCATGCTTCGGAAACGGCGAGCTCTATCTTGAAAAGCTCGTGATCGAACCAAAGCATATAGAGTTCCAGATACTTGCAGATAATAAAGGAAATGTAATACACCTCGGCGAGCGCGACTGTTCCATTCAGCGCCGCAACCAGAAGCTCATAGAAGAAACACCGTCAAGAGCGCTTACACCCGAGCTGCGCGAGCGCATGGGCGAAGCAGCCGTAAAAGCAGCAAAAGCAGGCGGCTACCGCAGCGCAGGCACAGTAGAATTCGTACTCGGCAAGGACGGCGGCTTTTACTTCATCGAAATGAACACCCGTATCCAGGTCGAACACCCGATAACCGAAATGATAACAGGCATAGACATCGTAAGAGAACAGATAAGGATAGCCGCAGGTCTTACGCTCGAATCAACTCAGGACGACGTAAAATTCGAAGGCCACGCCATAGAGTGCCGCATAAATGCCGAAGATCCTGCAAACGGCTTCAGACCGTGTCCGGGCAAAGTAGATTTCATACACCTGCCGGGCGGTCACGGAGTACGCGTAGACACAGCACTCTATAACAACTGCGAGATAAGCCCGTACTACGACTCACTCGCAGCAAAAATAATAACCTTCGGTAAGACCCGTCTCGAAGCGATACGCATAATGCGCCGCGCCCTCGAGGAGCTTATGATAGACGGCATAACAACAAATGAATCATTATCGTATCTGATACTCCACGACCCTGAGTTCATGAGAGGCGAGTACGATACTGGATTCATCGACAGCAAGCTCGATTCCTTCGTAAAATGGAACAGACTTTACGATGAGATAATCGACAGGGAGAACTGATAATATATGGATATTTTTGAGATAAGAAGAAAAAAATTCTCATTAATGAAAAATATACGCCGTGACACGCGCCTGCGCGTAACAAGCGAGGACGACGCAGAAAAAGTTTTCGATACATGCCCGCGCTGCGGAGAGATAACCCCAAGCACAGTCATGAAGGAAAACCTCAACGTCTGCCCGCACTGCGGATATCACGCAAAAACGGGAGCGCGCGAGCGCATCGCCATGATAGCCGATGCAGGCACATTCAAAGAATTCAACGCAAAAATGACCGCAAACGACGTACTTCATTTCCCGGGCTATGCAAAGGAACTGAAAAACGCCGGAAAAGCGAGCGGTCTTAATGAAGCGTTCATATACGGCACGCTGAAAATATGCGGCTCGCCCGCAGTAGCAGGCGTCCTCGACAGCCGATTCATCATGGGAAGCATGGGAACGGCAGTAGGTGAAAAAGTAACGCTTGCTACAGAGCTTGCCGACAAGAAAAAGCTTCCATTGATAATATTCGCAGCAAGCGGCGGCGCCCGTATGCAAGAGGGTACAGTCAGCCTTATGCAGATGGCAAAAACAAGCGCCGCAATACGCAGATTCAGCGATAACGGCGGTCTGTTCATATCATATCTGACAGATCCGACGACAGGCGGCGTAACAGCAAGCTTCGCATCGCTCGGCGACATGATCATAGCAGAGCCGGGTGCGCTCATAGGCTTCGCAGGACCGCGCGTCATAGAGCAGACCATAGGAAAGCAGCTGCCGGAAGGCTTCCAGCGCAGCGAATTTCTGATGGAGTACGGCTTCATAGACATGATAGTAGAACGCTCAGCGATGCGCGATACATTGTCTCGCCTGCTCAAGCTTCACGAAAGGGGATGTCAAAATGGCTGAACTTAACTCTAACTCAAACCTTAAGCCGTCGGAGCGCGTATCCATCGCGCGCGACCCGCGCCGCCCAAAGACTATGGACTATATAGAAAACATGTTCACTGATTTTATAGAGCTGAGGGGCGACAGACTTTTCGGGAACGACGAGAGCATAATAGGCGGCATAGGCCGCTTCCACGGCATACCCGTAACAGTCATAGGACAGCGCAAGGGAAGAACGACAGAAGAAAACATGAGATATAACTTCGGAATGCCGCAGCCTGAAGGCTACCGCAAATCACAGCGGCTCGCAAAGCAGGCTGAAAAATTCGGCAGACCGATAATATGCTTCATAGATACACCGGGAGCATATCCGGGCATGGAAGCAGAGGAACGTGGTCAGGGTCAGGCTATAGCTGAAAACATAGCGCTTTTCAGCACGCTGCAGGTCCCTGTCATATCAGTAGTAATAGGAGAAGGCGGAAGCGGGGGAGCGCTGGCGCTCGGCGTAGCGGATAAAGTATTAATGCTTGAAAATTCAATTTATGCAATACTTTCACCGGAGGGCTTCGCATCGATACTTTGGCGCGACTCATCACGCAGCGACGAAGCCTGCGAAGTAATGAAGCTCACAGCTCCGGACCTCTACGAGCTCGGTGTTATAGACGGCATAGTAAAAGAGCCTGTGGGCGGGGCCCACGTCAACCCGATGCAGACTATTCATGCACTCGACTGGGAGATAAAGTCATCTCTGGAAGAGCTCATGAAGAAAAAGCCTAAAGCGCTTGTGCAGGAAAGATATGAAAAATTCCGCAGAATGGGTAATGTGAAAGGCTGATATTTATGGAAAGATTTAACGGAATAGCGGTGATCTCGACAGGAAGCACTGTCGGCTCACATACCGCAGATAACAACGAGATAGCAGCCGCAGCAGGAACTACGGATGAATGGATAGTAGAGCGCACAGGCATAAAGCAGAGACACTACTGCACAGACGGCGAAACAGCAACAACGCTCGCGGTAAAAGCAGCGAAGCAGGCGCTCGAACGCTCAGGGCTGGAACCTGAAAAGATCGGGCTCTGCGTAGTAGCGACGATGACACCTGAGTTTGCAACGCCGTCAACGGCGTGCCTCGTTCAGTCGCAGCTCGGCCTCCGCGAGGATATAGCGTCATATGACATAAATGCAGCGTGCTCAGGCTTCCTGTACGCGCTCGACAACGCGCGCGCCCAGATGTACATGAACGACATAGATTACGCGCTCGTCATAGGCAGCGAAAAATTTTCAGACATACTCGACATGACTGACTACGGCACGGCCATACTCTTTGGAGACGGAGCAGGCGCAGCAGTAATAGCAAAGTCTGATGCGATGTTCTACAGCCTTACATGCTCACGCGGCAGTGACGTGATATGGGCGAAAGGCCCGGGCAGCGAGCCGACGATACTTCATATGCAGGGGCGCCAGGTATTTAAATTTGCAACCACAACGATTGAAAGATCAATCAATCAGATATTAGAAAAAGCAGGAAAAACGCTCGATGACGTAGACCATTTCATACTTCATCAGGCAAACGAAAGAATAATAGATTTCGTAGTAAAGCGCATGAAGCTCGACCCGGCAAGGGTCCACAAGAACATACAGCGCATGGGAAATACTTCAGCTGCAAGCATCCCGATACTGCTTGACGAAACAGTAAGCGCCGGCCTTATAAAAAAGGGCGACCTTGTCCTTTCAGTAGGCTTCGGCGGCGGACTCACATGGGCAGCCGTGCTGACCGAGTGGGAGTAGAATTATTAATACCCGAAAGGGGTGGAATAAATGAGAGTGAATATCAGAGACAGACATCTCGACATACCGCTCATACAGGGCGGAATGGGAGTAGGCATATCGCTCGGCGGCCTTGCGGGCGCAGTAGCAGCCGAGGGCGGCATGGGAACGATAAGTGCGGCAGGAGTCGGCTTCAGAGAGCCGGATTTCGACCGTGATATGCCGACAGCAAACATCAGAGCACTCAAAAAAGAAATAGCGGCAGCAAAGGAAAGGTCAGGCGGCCGCGGTCTCATAGCCGTAAACATAATGACAGCGATGAACTATTTCGAGGAATCAGCGCGCGCGGCGGTAGAAGGCGGCGCAGACGCCATAGTATCAGGCGCAGGACTTCCGAAAAACCTGCCGGAGCTCACAAAAGGCACAGACGTGCTTATAGCACCTGTAGTTTCGAGCGGCAGAGCCGCAAAGGTCATAGCGCGTCTATGGGATCGCCATTACGGCGTAGTCCCGGACTTTGTAGTAATAGAAGGCAGCAACGCAGGCGGCCATCTGGGATTTTCACCGGAAGAACTGAATGACGGCACATGTCAGACGCTCGACGAGATACTTCCGGAAGTAAAAAAAGAACTCGCACCGTTCGAGGAAAAATACGGCAGGCACATCCCTGTATTCGTTGCAGGCGGTATAAGGACAGCCGACGAGATAAAGCACTATATCGAAACAGGCGCAGACGGTGTACAGCTCGCGACAGAATTTATCGCAACAGAAGAATGCGACGCCACAGACGCATACAAACAGATAATGCTGAAAGCAGCGAACAGCGACGTCCGCATAGTAAAAAGCCCTGTAGGAATGCCGGGCCGCGCGATAGAAACGCCGCTCATAAAGCACGTAACAGAACAGGGCCGCATTGCCCCGACGATGTGCAGAAGGTGCATAAAAACATGCGATCCGGGATCGACAGTATACTGCATATCGAACGCCCTCATAGCCGCATGGCGCGGGGACTACGAAAACGGCCTGTTTTTCTGCGGCAGCGATATAGACTGCCTCAGCTCCATACGACCGGTAAGATCGGTAATAGACGATTTGATGCGAGACCTCGACTGACCCGAAAACCGACCCAATTTGACAAAACGTTCATTTCCAAATAAAATAAATGAGGAATGAATAAATGACCGAGGGAGCGCGCGTCACCGCGCCAACGGCGATGTACAGCGTGCATACTGTGTTCAGCGCCTCCCGGTAACATAAAGAAAGGCTGGTCGAGGAAAATGAAGCTGGACAAGGAAACCTACTATTTAAAAAAGATGAAGCTGCTGATGCTGCAGATATTCAACATGGTAATGAAAACAGAGGAGACAGCCCTTAAAGAAACAGCAAGCAGCCACAACCTGTCAGTATCGGAAATGCACACGCTCGTAGCAGTAGGTCGCCACGAGCCAAAGACGATGTCTACAGTAGCAAGCGAGCTGCTTATAAACGTCAGCACCCTTTCGATAGCGATAAACAAGCTCGAGAAAAAAGGCTACGTAGAGCGCATCAGAACAGAAGCCGACAGGCGCATAGTCCGCATAGCGCTGACAGCAAAAGGCAGAAAAGCACTCGAACAGCACGAAAAGTTCTACTACGACCTCGTAGAAGAAGCATGCCGCGACATGGACGACCGGGAAAAGAAGCTCTTCATACAGTCTCTCGAAAATATGTCGCAGTTTTTTGAAAAAAAGCTGTCATCATACACAGAAAATGAATAGTATGAATAAAATGAATCATATGAAAGGCATCTGCACAACGCAGGTGCCTTTTTCTGAATAAGTAATAGAAAAACCACTGCCGGGCCGGGTCCGGAACAATATGATGATTAAAATGTTAATAGTATATCAATTACACGTAAAATATCTGTAAAACCTGTAAAAATAAATGTTGTCAAGAAAAAAACATATACTTCTGATGATGTATACTGTGTTATTTCCGATTAAACTATGATATACTGAAAAACAGTTTGTACAAATCGAGGAGGCCTGTTAAAAATGATAAGACTTGGAATACTTTTCGGAGGACGCTCAGAGGAACACGAGGTATCGCGCCTTTCAGCGGTATCCGTTATCGGAGCGATAGACCGCTCAAAATACGATATAATTATGATAGGCATCACAAAGCAGGGCGAATGGATGCTTTATGACGGCCCTGTAGAAAAAATAGCTACAGGAGAGTGGGAAGAGATCGCAAGAGAAAAGCTTCTCGATGACCCTGAAAATTACGCATTTTCGCTTCTTGGCACAGGCGGCAGATCGCTGCGCGAGATAGTGGATTTCGTACTGCCGATAGTTCACGGCACATACTGCGAGGACGGCACCCTGCAGGGCCTTCTTGAAATGATAGATATCCCATACGGCGGCTGCGGCGTTACAGCTTCAGCAGTAGCAATGGATAAGATAATAGCAAAGGACGTATTTGTCCGCGCAGGACTCCCGGTATGCGGATACGTTGCAACATCAGCAGAAGAAATATCAGCAGATATTGACGGCATTGCTGCGCATATAGAAAGCGAACTTGGTTATCCTGTATATATAAAGCCTGCAAATATGGGATCAAGCGTAGGCATTACAAAAGCGACAGACAGAGAAAGCCTGACAGAAGGACTCAAGCTTGCAGCAAAGTACGACAGAAGAGTCCTTGCAGAGGAAGGAATCTTCTGCCGCGAGATTGAAACAGCAGTTCTTGGAAATTATAATATTGAAGCATCAGTTACGGGCGAGATAGTTGCAACTGACGACTTTTATGACTACGATTCAAAATACATAGATGACGGAAAACCAAAAATGAAGATACCGGCAGACCTTCCGGCAGAGATATCTGACAAGATCAGAGAATACGCGGTAAAGGCATTCGGAGCAATAGACGGCGCAGGCTTCGCGCGCTGCGACTTTTTTCTTGACAAGGATAACGGCAATATCTATATCAATGAAATAAACACGATTCCGGGATTTACGGCATTCAGCATGTTTCCGCTTCTGTGGGAAAACACAGGATCGCCTTACAGTGAGACTATAGAAAGGATCATAAGGCTTGGATATGAAAGATATAATGCTAAAAATAACAGGAAAGCAGATAAACAGAAATAACGAAGTAGAAGAAGATACAGTAGAGTTTATGACCGAAGGAAAGCTCTACAAGAAAAACGGCTCGACATATATAGTATATGAAGAATCGGAAATGTCAGGGCTGGAGGGCGTAAAGACTACACTTCGCATAGATGACGCATCAGGCGATGTAAAAATGAAGCGTTTCGGAAAGGGCGTCATAATGGACACAGTAATGGAGTTCACAAAAGGACGCCGCTTCAACAGCCTGTACGAAACACCGTTCGGAGCAGTTCCGATGGAAGTACTGACAAATAAGATAATAAACGATCTTGAGCCTGAAGAAGGCAAGGGAAAGATTTTTATAGACTATGAGATATCGCTCAAGGGACTTGCAGAATCACGCAGTCTGCTCGATATCGAAGTCACACCGACAATGAACTGACAAATTTTTGATTGAAAGGTGGATGGTAAATGAAAAGAAATGAGCTTATAGAGCTCAAGGGAATCGTAAAACGATTCGATGACGAAACAATACTCAAGTCACTCGACCTGTCTATAAAGGACGGTGAATTCGTGACGCTGCTCGGCCCTTCAGGCTGCGGAAAAACTACTACACTGCGTATAATCGCAGGCTTTGAAACGCCGGACGAAGGCGATGTACTTTTCGCAGGCAAGAAGATCAACAACGTTCCTCCAAACAAGAGAAACATAAACACAGTATTCCAGCGCTACGCGCTCTTCCCGCATCTGAACGTAAAGGACAACATCGCGTTCGGTCTCAAACTGAGAAAGACACCGCAGAGCGAGATAGACCGCAAGGTAGAAGAAATGCTGGAACTGGTAAATCTGAAAGGATTTGGCAACAGAAGCACTACATCGCTTTCAGGCGGACAGCAGCAGCGTGTAGCCATAGCCCGCGCCATAGTAAACGAGCCAAAGGTGCTCCTCCTGGACGAACCACTCGGAGCGCTGGATCTTAAGCTGCGTAAGGAAATGCAGATAGAGCTCAAGAAGCTGCACGAAAGACTTGACATGACATTCCTGTATGTCACACACGATCAGGAAGAAGCCCTTACAATGTCAGACACCGTAGTAGTAATGAACCACGGCGAGATACTCCAGAAGGGTACCCCTATAGACATCTACAACGAGCCTGCAAACGCATTCGTAGCCGACTTTATAGGCGAGAGTAACATAATCCCGGGCATCATGAAGCAGGACAAGATAATAGAATTTCTTGGAACAGTATATGACTGCGTAGATGTAGGATTCGCAAAAAATGAAAAAGTAGATGTAGTTATAAGACCGGAGGATATAGTACTGCTTGAAGAGGGCGAAACTTCGATACAGCAGCATTCAAATCTTCTGAAGGGCCGCGTACTGTCATGTCTCTTTAAGGGCGTACACTATGAAATGCTCATAGACGTTCCTGACGGAAAGGGCGGCAGCTTTACATTTATGGCTCATTCAACGATAGCAGAAAATATAGGTGCAGAAATGTACCTTGATGTTGATCCTGATAACATACATATCATGAAAAAGAGCAGCATCGAGACCATGACAGCCATGGAATACAGACTCGAGCATGATCCGACAGCTCTTGAAGAGGCTGAGGAGGAAGAAGAGTAATGCGCAGAAATACATTCCAGGCGTACCCGTATGCACTGTGGCTCGCGATATTCACCATCATACCGATGATAATAGTAGTATGGTTTGCATTCACTGACGCAGACGGCAATTTTACGCTGGACAACTTCTCAGGTATGGCTGCATACGCAGTAGTTTTCTGGCGTTCCTTCAGACTCGCCATCATATCTACAGCGGCATGTCTTGTCCTCGGATATCCGATGGCATATGCCATGTCACGCCTTACAAAAAAAGGCCAGACGATAGCCATGATGCTCATAATGCTGCCTATGTGGATGAACTTCCTGCTGCGTACATACGCGTGGCTCACCATACTTGAAAACAAAGGACTGCTCAACGCATTCCTGAAAGCAGTCCATCTGCCTACACTGTCGATAATAAACACACCGGCAGCAGTAGCCATAGGCATGATATACAACTATCTGCCGTTTATGATACTCCCGATCTACACGACGCTCACGAGAATGGATCATTCGCTCATCGAAGCGGCGCAGGATATGGGATGCAATAGCAGACAGATATTTACAAAAGTGGTATTCCCGCTGTCAATACCGGGTACACTTTCAGGAATAATCATGGTATTCGTTCCTGCAGTCAGCACATTCGTAATATCAAAGATACTCGGCGGCGGAGCAAACATGCTCGTCGGTGACCTCATCGACATGCAGTTCCTCGGCGGTACGTATAACGCCAACATGGGAGCAGCGATATCGCTCGTAATGATGATAATAATAATGGTATTCACATGGCTGACAGGCAAGATCGACTCAGATGACGGAGAAGGGAGCGTGCTTCTCGCATGATGAGAAAAAAAGGATACATTTCAAAGATATACATGGCAATAGTATTTCTCTTCATGTACGCGCCGATAATACTTCTGATGATATTCTCGTTCAACGACTCAAAGAGCCGTTCAGTATGGAACGGATTCTCACTCAGATGGTATGAAAAGCTCCTGCGTGACAGCACGATACTCGATGCCATAAAAGTAACGCTCACAGTCTCGATCTGCGCAGCGATAATATCAACGATACTCGGCACAGCAGCAGCACTCGGCATATTCAGCATGAAAAAAACACCGAGAAGGCTTATGAACTCGCTCAATAACATCCCTATGATGAACCCTGATATCATCATGGGCGTATCGCTCATGCTCCTGTTCATATTCCTGTATCAGACCATGCACCTGCCGTTCTTCAAGCTCGGCTTCGGAACGCTGCTCATAGCGCACATAACGTTCGACACACCATATGTAGTGCTTTCAGTCCTGCCTAAGCTCAGGCAGATGGATAAACGACAGTACGAGGCAGCCAGAGACCTGGGCGCTACAAACATACAGGCGTTTTTCAAGGTAGTGCTCCCGCAGATAATGCCGGGCATTACCACAGGAATGATACTCTCATTTACAATGTCGATAGACGATGTAGTAGTAAGCTACTTCACTTCAGGCGCAACATCGCAGACGCTCGGCGTAATAATCTTCAGCATGACGAAAAAACGCATAAGCCCTGAGATAAACGCTCTCTGTACGATAATGTTCGTAGTCGTACTCGCGCTGCTCCTGATAATAAACTTCAGAGAACTGAGAGAATCAAAAAAACGCAAAGCTTAACACGGCGATAAATGAATAATGCACTAATGCGGTAATACGCTGACGCATTAATAAATAACAAAAATAGCCGCCGTCACCGGCGGAATAGATATTAAAGATAATAGTACTGATAATAAAAGAAAAGGAAAAACGAAATGAAGAAAAGAGTGATCTACCTAATTGTCGCTGCGATGCTTGTATCGGCAGCAACTATCGTTGGCCTCACAGGCTGCGGCTCAGGCGGCTCAGGCGAGTCTATAAACGTATTCAACTGGGGCGAGTACATCGACGAAGACCTCATAAGCGAGTTTGAAGCCGAAACAGGCATAAAAGTAAATTACAACACAGCCGCTACATGCGAAGAAATGTACGCAAAGATGAAGAACGGCGGCGTAAACTACGACGTAGTAGTACCTTCAGACTACATGGTATCAAGAATGATAGAAGAAGATATGGTAACACCTATCGACTTCAACAACGTTCCTAACGCCGAATATATAGACGAAGATTTCCGGAATCCTGAGTACGACCCGACAGGCGAATATTCAGTTCCTTACCAGTGGGGTCGAGTAGCCATCATATATAATAAGGATATGGTAGACGAAAAAGACATAGGAAGCTGGGACCTCCTCTGGAACAAAAAATACTCAGGCGAGATACTCATGTTCGATAACTCGCGCGACGCAATGGGTATCGCACTCAAGCGCCTCGGAGCATCATACAACACAACAGACGAAGCTACGCTCAGACAGGCGGCAGACCTCTTAAAAGAGCAGAAGCCGCTCGTTCAGGCTTACGTAATGGATCAGATATTCGACAAGATGGAAAGCGGAGAGGCAGCCATCGCACCTTACTACGTAGGCGACTACTTCCTCATGCTCGATGAGCTCGAAGGCGATGACGACATAGATCTCGGATTCTACATCCCTGACGAAGGCACGAACCTCTATGTAGACGCGATGTGCATCCCTAAGGACTGCCAGAACAAATCAGGCGCGGAAGCATTCATAAACTTCATCCTCGACCCTGAAAACATGGCGCAGAACACAGAATATGTAAGCTACTCTACAGCAGAGACAGCAGCAAGAAACCTCCTCGACGACGACATGAAGGATAACGAAGAAATGTACCCTTCACACGACGTCATAGCCTCATGCGAGACATACGTAAACCTCCCGGCAAACATCCGCGAGCTGTATGACTCACTTTGGGTAGAAATAATGAGTTCTTAATATTAAATGAAAAGTTAATTGATAATTAACAGCAGAATACTTGCAGCCGCCTGCGGCTGACGGCTGAAAGCCGACGCATCCTGTACATACATTTGTACATTCTCCGATGCGTCGGCTTTTAGTTATCTTTATTCGCTTTCTTTAGCCGCCGCAGTAAACGCAGCGACCTTATAAGGATCTTTTCCGCTAAAAGCATCCCCGTCAAACTCGACCCCGGAAGAAACATCCACTCCGTCAGGCTTCAGCGCGGTCACAGCCTCAACAACATTCCCCGGGTGAAGCCCGCCCGCGAGTATAAGCAGCTTTTCATCGCGCGGTATATCATGCACGAGCGACCAGTCAAACGTCTGCCCGCTTCCCGGCACAGCCGCGTCAAATACATATCCGGCTATCTCAGGCCTGCTGTGAAAATACTCATATTTATCCATATCAGAAACATTAAACGCTTTCAGCACCTTAAGTCCGCGCTCAGCCGCAAGCTGCAGCAGCTCCCCTGAAACATCACCGTGTATCTGCACGTAATCAAACCCTGCTTCAGCAATGACTTTAATCTCCGTCGCGCCCGGCGCGACCACAACAGCCACAGTCTTTATCCCCTTATCCAGCCGCGCCATGATCTCTCGCGCGCGGTTCACAGTTATGTTCCTCTTGCTCTTAGGAAAAAACAGCACGAACCCTGCAAGGTCCGCTCCGTTTTCATTAAGATATTCAGCCTCCTCAGGCTTAGTAAGCCCGCATATTTTAACCAGCATCCAATACACCTTCCTTCATGATAATATATTTGCACTGGTATATAGTCTATTAACTATATACAATAAGAGATATATCGCAACAATGAATAGCGCGCACCACAGCGCGCAACGCATAGGCGGCAGGCCGCCCCGCATTATCATCAGGCGCGTTCCACGCGCCCATTACTGATAATTTACCATACATTATAAAATAATAATACACCGCTGAAATTCTAAAATGTACTCCTTTTTATATAAGGGAACATCCGGCGCTACGTTATACATCGTAATATCTTAACATACATCGTAATATCTTAACGGCAAGACAATTTAATTATTGACTTAACGCCGCAAGGTCATTATAATTGAACTTGTATTAAATGATAATGCATTTCAAAAACGCCTGTCCGACGTTGGAAGGCTTTTTTATTTTAGCTCAGCACTTTAGTGCGTAGGTGCGATATGGCATTGATGCAATATGGCAATATAGCAGTATGGTGATATAGCACAACGGTGTCACAGCATAACAGCAATGCAGGATCAGAATCGTATTAATTGGAGGAAAATGAAAAATGAAAAAGAAGATCATCGCTCTCGTTACAGTGGCTTCACTCGTAATGATGACTATGGCAGGATGCGGCAATTCAAATAACGGAGGCGGCAGCGCAGCAGATTCAAACGGCGGCAAGGTTTACACTATCGGTATAAACCAGCAGCTCGAGCACCCGGCTCTCGACCAGGCAACTCAGGGCTTCGAGGACAAGCTCACAGAGCTCCTCGGTGAGGGAAATGTTAAATTTGAATATCAGAACGCTCAGGGCGAGGCAGCAAATTGCTCAACTATCGCTTCAGGCTTCGTAGCTTCAGGTGTTGACCTGATGTTCGCAAACGCTACTACATCACTTCAGGCATGCGCAGCAGCAAGCGCTGACATCCCTGTAGTAGGTACTTCAGTAACAGATTACGCTACAGCTCTTGAGATCGACGACTGGACAGGCGCAACAGGTACTAACGTAACAGGTACTTCAGACCTCGCTCCTCTCGATCAGCAGGCTGACATGATAAAGGAACTCGTTCCTGACGTTAAGCAGGTAGGCCTCGTTTACTGCTCAGCTGAGCCAAACTCAGTTTACCAGGTAGAAAAAGTAGGTGAATGCCTCGACGCAGCAGGCATCGCTCACAAGTCTTACTCAGCAGCTGACTCAAACGAGATCCAGTCTGTAGTAACTAAGGCAGTTTCAGAATGCGACGTTCTCTACATCCCTACAGACAACACAATGGCAGGCAACACTGAAACTGTAAACAACATCGCTCTTCCTGCAGGTGTTCCTATCATCGCAGGCGAACAGGGTATCTGCGAAGGCTGCGGTATCGCAACACTTTCTATCAGCTATTATGACCTCGGCGTAAAGTCTGCTGAAATGGCTTATGATATTCTCGTAAACGGCGCTGATCCTTCAACTATGGAGATCGCTTACGCTCCTAACGTTACAAAGCTCTACGACGCAGACAGATGCGCACAGCTTGGTATCACGGTTCCTGACGGTTACGAAGCTATAACTGCTGAATAGCTGCAACAAAAATAATTCACAGGTAAAGAATCGATAAGCAGACGAGTCCTCACGGACTTCAATAAAATTACTTAAAGACCTTGATTAAAAAAACGTAAACAGGGCGGCTGAATAAGTCGCCCTTAAATGTGTTTATCAGGGCGGGCCGGGCCCGCGTTCCTTCCGCACGGCGGAAGCAGGAATATTTATTATTTTATTATTTTACTATTTTACTATTTTACTATTTTACTATTATAGGTTATTGGAGGATAAACTTTATGATGAGTCTCGACATCATGGCGCTTTTCAGAGCTCTTCCGGCTTCTGTAGCGCAGGGTATGCTGTGGGGCATTATGGCTATCGGTGTGTACATCACATTCAAAATCCTTGACTTCGCAGATCTGACAGTAGACGGTTCGCTCGCACTGGGCGGAGCAGTCGCTGTAATGCTTATAAGAGGCGGCATGCCGCCTGCACTTGCGATATGCATCGCAACTCTCAGCGGCCTTCTCGCAGGCTTTATAACAGGTATTCTCAACACTGTACTTGGTATTCCTGACATACTTGCAGGTATCCTGACGCAGCTCGCGCTGTACTCGATAAACCTGAACGTCATGGGTAAATCAAACCAGGCCGTCAGTGTCGATAAATACAATCTTATAGTTTCATTAAGAAACATTTCACACACTATGTTCGTAGGCATTGTATTCATACTTGTACTTGTTGCAGTGCTGTACTGGTTCTTCGGTACGGAGCGCGGCTTCACTGTACGTGCGACAGGCTGCAACCAGGCTATGGCAAGAGCACAGGGTATCAATACTAATATAGCAAAAGTACTCGCTCTCGCTCTCTCAAACGCTCTCGTAGGCCTCTCAGGCGCTCTCATTGCTCAGTATCAGGGCAGTGCAGACGTAAACATGGGCAGAGGCGCTATCGTTATCGGTCTTGCCGCTGTTATCATCGGCGAAGTTATCGGTGACGCTGTATTCGGAAAGCACATGAATTTCGCCCTCAGACTGATATTCGCAGCTGTCGGCGCTATCATTTACTATATCGTTATCACGTTCGTTCTGTGGCTCGGTCTGCCGTCAGACGACATGAAGCTCTTCTCAGCTATCGTAGTAGCGATATTCCTCGCTGTACCTTATCTGAAGGGCAAATACAACGCTTCTTTCGCTAAAGCTGCCAAGAATTCAAAACGCTGCGCAGAGAAAGGAGATGCAAAATAATGCTGGAATTAAAAGACATCCGCAAGACATTCAACGTGGGAACAATAAATGAAAGAAAAGCCCTTCAGGGCGTTTCGCTTAAGCTGGAGGACGGCGATTTCGTCACTGTAATAGGCGGCAACGGCGCCGGCAAATCAACTATGCTGAATGCAGTAGCAGGCGTATGGCCTGTAGACTCAGGAAGTATCGTTATCGACGGCATAGATGTTACAGGTATGCCGGAGCACAAGCGCGCGAAATTCCTCGGCCGCGTTTTCCAGGACCCTATGACAGGCACAGCCGCAACTATGCAGATAGACGAAAACCTCGCCATGGCTTACAGAAGAGGCAAGCACCGCTCTCTCAAATGGGGCATCAAAAAAGCCGAGAGAGAGCAGTACTATGAAATGCTCAAGCAGTTCGACCTCGGTCTTGAGGATCGTATGACTGCAAAGGTAGGCCTTCTTTCAGGCGGCCAGCGTCAGGCGCTGACGCTGCTCATGGCTACGCTCCAGAAGCCTAGACTCCTGCTGCTCGATGAGCACACTGCAGCTCTCGACCCAAAGACTGCTGCAAAGGTACTTGAGCTCTCGCAGAAGATCATAGCAGAAGAACATCTTACTGCAATGATGGTAACTCACAACATGCGCGACGCCATAACATACGGAAACCGTCTCGTAATGATGAACGAGGGTCGTATCGTAATAGATATAAAGGGCGAAGACAAGAAAAAACTTACAGTAGAAGACCTGCTTCAGAAATTCGAAGAAGTAAGCGGCGAAGAATTCGCCAATGACAAGGCTTTACTGTCAAAATAACGTTAATTACGCGCGCCCGGCGCGCCGGTATCACATACTGCCGGTGCGCCGGGCGCACGCACTGTATGAGAACATTACTGCATTTGTACCGAATAAAATACATTCATTTATGGAAATACCTACAATTTACGAATAAAATTGTTTTTTTGTATCTAAAGACACAAATTGGTACTGTTCAAATCGTATTTTTGGTTTTATACTCTTAGATAAATCAGGTTCACTCCACTAAAGGGTAAAAGCACCTGACATAAAATGGAATATAAACGGATAAAAAAGGAGAAGAAGAATGGCACTTAATAATGCATATCTCAAAGGCATCTATGAAGAACTCGAAGGCCGTTACTCATACCAGCCGGAATACCTCCAGGCAGTGTACGAAGTCCTCGAATCTCTCGAACCACTTATTAAAAAAGATTCAAAGTATCAGGATAACGCTGTAGTAGAGAGGATCGTATATCCTGAAAGACTTATAGAATTCAGAGTTGCCTGGGAAGACGACAACGGCAAAGTTCAGGTAAACAGAGGATACAGAGTACAGTTCAACTCTGCTATCGGACCTTACAAGGGCGGTCTGCGTTTCCACCCTACAGTAAACCAGTCTGTACTTAAGTTCCTCGGCTTTGAACAGATCTTCAAGAATTCTCTTACAGGTCTCCCAATGGGCGGCGGCAAGGGTGGTTCAGACTTCGATCCTAAGGGCAAGTCTGATGCTGAAGTTATGCGTTTCTGCCAGGCTTTCATGACAGAATTATCTAAGCACATCGGCGCTGACACAGACGTTCCTGCAGGCGACATCGGTGTAGGCGGACGTGAGATCGGCTATCTGTTCGGGCAGTACAAGAAGCTCAGAAATGAATTCACAGGCGTGCTCACAGGCAAGGGTCTCAACTGGGGCGGTTCTCTCGCAAGAACAGAAGCTACAGGCTTTGGTCTCTGCTACTACACAGATGAGATGCTCAAGGCAAACGGCAAGTCCTTCGAAGGCAAGAAGGTCATTGTTTCAGGTTCAGGAAACGTTGCTATCTATGCTAACCAGAAGGCTACTGAGCTCGGCGCAAAGGTAATCGCAATGTGCGACTCAAACGGTTACATCGTTGATGAAAACGGTATCGACTACAAGATCATCCAGGAAATAAAGGAAGTAAAGAGAGACAGGATCAAGGCTTACCTCGATTACGTTCCTACAGCTAAGTATGTTAAAGGCAAGGGCATCTGGACAGTTCCTGCTGACATCGCTCTTCCATGCGCTACTCAGAACGAGCTTAACGGCGAAGATGCTGAAACACTTATCAAGAACGGCGTTATCGCAGTAGCAGAAGGTGCAAACATGCCGTCAACTCCTGAAGCAGTTATCGCATTCCAGAAGGCAGGCGTACTCTTCGCTCCTGCAAAGGCTTCAAACGCAGGCGGCGTTGCTACATCAGGCCTCGAAATGAGCCAGAACAGCATCAGACTTTCATGGACTTTCGAAGAAGTTGACGAAAAGCTCCATGATATCATGAGAAACATCTACAAGAGCTGCGCAGAAGCCGCTGAAGAAGTAGGCATGCCTGGCAACCTCGTAGTAGGAGCAAACGTAGCAGGCTTTAAGAAGGTAGCTGACGCTATGATCGCACAGGGCCTCTAATATCCGAAATAAATAAGGCACTAATACAAAACAGACTGCAGAATAAAAAATGCAGTCTGTTTTTTTGACGATAAATCTTTAAATCTTTTAAACTAATTTCTAACTATATAAGGAATCAATTGCAGGAAGATATAGCAAATGACCAGATAAGCAGGAAAGAATTTATCGACCCGTTTGATTCTCGGGCGGGCCTGGCCCGCGCACAGCGAAGGCAGTACGCATTCATTGTATACAGCATACATGACCTTATTCACTTAGAATTCACATTACCCACAATCTGCCGTCAACTTTGCAGTGCATAATGATACACATAAAAGGAAGAAAAGAAAATAACGGGAAATGATCCCTTCATATATATTAAAATTTTCATGGCAGGGCGCATATGCGCAGTAAGGCAGACTGAAAAGAGGTAAGATAAAATGAACATGAACATAGATGAAATAAGAGGACCACTTGCAGGCTTCATGGCCGCAGCAATGATATTCGCATCAGCAGGTACAGCAGTAGCGGCGCAGGACAACACGATGCAGACATCAGCTGCAAGGACAGTCATCCAGACAGAAATAAACGCAGCAGGTGCAGGAAGCAGCTCAACATCAGACAATGAAGTGCAGAACTCTGAAGATAATGATAACGATGCAGGCTCATCTGAATTCTAAATATATATTCAAGAGCATATGGATACAACAAAAAATATCAACGTTCCTTATATAAAGTGGGGAATGATTGATAAATAAAAGTTGATAATGTATAATTACGAAAAGTCGGGATATTCGGAAGAAGTCTCCGATGAAATCAATCAAATATATAAATGAAGATAAAAGGAAAGGAAGCTACATAATAATTATGAAGATATTCATAGATACAGCCAATGTTGATGAAATACGCGAAGCAGCATCATGGGGCGTGCTTTCAGGAGTTACTACAAATCCGAGCCTTATCGCAAAGGAAGGCCGCGATTTTAAAACTGTAGTAAAGGAAATAACAGAGATCTCAGAGAAGTCATCAAGCAATATAGTATCAGTAAGCGCTGAAGTTCTTTCAGACGATGCAGAAGGCATGATCGCAGAAGCTCATGAGCTTGTAAAGATACATGACGTAATAACCATAAAGATCCCTGTGACAGAAGAAGGTCTTAAAGTGGTAAGTGTTCTTTCAAAGGAAGGCATAAAGACAAACGTTACGCTGATATTCTCAGCAAATCAGGCGCTCCTCGCAGCAAGAGCAGGCGCAAGCTACGTAAGCCCATTCGTAGGCAGAATGGATGATATAGCTAATGACGGCGTTACACTCGTAGCTGACATAGCAGAAGTATTCAGCATATTTGACATCAAGACAGAAATAATAGCTGCAAGCATACGTACTCCTATGGATGTTCTCGACTGCGCAAAGAGCGGTTCGGATATAGCAACTATCCCTTACGGCATACTCAAGAAGATGTTCAAGCATCCGCTGACAGATAATGGCATCCGGCAGTTTAAGGACGACTGGGCAAAAGCAGATCTTAAGTAATACAAGAGGTAATGCATACCATTTACGTGACTGTGTAAAAAATATGTAAAAAATATATTGACAAGCAGTGGTAAATACGGTATATTATAAATCCACGCGACGTTAGGAAATAGAGACAAGCCTCTGTTGAAAAACATTTGCGTGAAAGTAAAAAAAATATGTTGACAAACCTTTACGGTTTTGTTAGTATTAATGAGTTCGCTTCTGAAAGGCAAACGCCTTGCAGAAAAAGAATAAAAATAAAAATTTGTTATTGACATAACCTACCGGTTATGCTAATATATAAAAGTTCGCTGCTGAAAAGCATCGGACAGCACATTGAAAACAACATAGTACAGATAT
>CAVGAH010000015.1:0-26574 GCA_963627215.1 bacterium
TATCTACACAGTCAGCGCTGTGAGTGAGAGCTCTCTCGAAATTATCCATTACTTCTATTATATCTAACGCTATCTTTTCGTTTGCGTACTGATATATGTCTGATTTTTCCTTTTCGACGCGGCGCTTAAAGTTCTGGAAATCTGCTGCCAGTCTCATATAACGTGTATCGTTATCTTCTTCCGGCTCCTTCTTTTCTTCAGGCGCTTCTTTATTTTCGTCATCGCCCTGTTCCTTTGAAGCTTCCTCTTCCGCCGCAGTCTCTGCTGTTTCTTCTGCAGCCTGTTCTTCTGTGAGCTCCGCTTCCTCAGTAATGTCCTTGTTTATATCTTTATCAGTCATTTTCTTCTCCCTCTGTCAGTTTGAATGCGCTGTTCAGGTTCTGTGTCAGGAATTCGACTACCGATGTTACTTCATCATATTTCATTCTGGTAGGTCCTACGACTCCCAGCTTTCCGACGCAGTGACCGTCTACGCAGTACGTAGCGGTTATCAGGCTGCAGTCCTTCATGATGTCGTCATCATTTTCGTTTCCTATCGTAACTATTACCCCGCTTTCGCGGTTCATAAGCAATTTTGTCAGTTCCTGTTTTCTGCTGACCATATTCATGAATACTTTCGCTTTGTTTATGTCGTTATATTCAGGAATGGAGAATATATTCTCAAGACCGTCTATATAAAGATCAACATCAAGCATATTTTCAAGCGTAGATATGAACGATGGAATTATGTTTTCGGCAACCTTTCCCATCGATACGATATCAGACTCGAGATCCTTTATGATATCAAGAGTGAGGATACTGCTGAGTGAACGTCCGCGATAATTGTGAGTCAGTACCTTCGAAAGAAGCTCGAGTGTCTTTGGATCATACTGCGATTTAAGTCTTACCGCAGTATTCGTTACCTTTCCGCTCTCTGCTACTATCATGAGCACTACTGTCCTTTCATCTACAGGAAGTATGTTCACGTATTTCAGTGTATTCTCATCCTGATTAGGCGTCATGGCAAAAGATGTAAGATTTGTCAGTCTCGACAGAAGATTTGACGCATGCTTTATAGTCTTGTCAAGCTCTGTCATGTTTGCGGATATTTCTTTTTCTATCGCCAGCTTTTCCTCATCCGGAAGCTCGTATTTCTTCATCAGCGAATTTACATATAATCTGTATGCTTTATCTGACGGTATACGACCTGCAGACGTATGAGGGTGCGTGAGAAAGCCCATATCCTCGAGGTCTGACATTTCATTTCTTATAGTTGCTGCGCTTACGCCCATATCATATTTTCTGGAAATGGTTCTGGAACCTACCGGCTCAGCCGAATAAATGAAATCGCCTACAATAGCCTGCAGAATCTTAAGTTTTCTTTCAGTAAGATCCATATTCATCACCTTTCATTCTGTTAGCACTCAATATAGGTGAGTGCTAACCTACACATAATATACGCTTTATTAGATTGGATGTCAACAAAAAAATAAATAAAAAAGAGGACACTGAAAACTTTTGTGCAGGCCCGCGCGTCGCCGCGCCCATACATTGGTATCAATCTCCTCTTATCTTTATTAAATTGCAGTTATATCGGTTATCACGCTTTAATTATGCAATGAATGCTCTTCTGTGGGAGCGCCGGGCGCTCGCAGTCTGTACCGTTCACCACATTAACTGTTATTAGAATTTCCAAGTGAAGCAATATGCTTTACCCATTCACTGTCAAAGAAGCCCAATGAATTACTTCCTCTGTGGCTCATCAGCTCCTTTATACGCAGGATCCGCTCTGATATCATTACCGAAAACACGGTATTTTCATCATTCAGGTCTATCCCCGTCATGCTTATTATCCTGTTTATCCTGTACTTCAGCGTGTTGTAATGAAGCTGCATCTGCTCGGCTGCCTTTGATATGTTCTGCTGACAGTTTACATACGTAAACAGTGTGTTTGTATAGTCACTATCGTTATCGCTGTCCGTTTGCTGGAGCTCCTTTACTGCGTTGTCGAGCAGCAGATCGAGATTTACCTGCTCCGCAAAATTAAGCAGCATATGATACTGTATGATGTCTTTATAATGCAGCACCGGTATATGGAGATCCATCTTTTCCCTTATATCCATGCAATATACCGTCTGGACATAATAGCGATAGAAATCCTTGAGGTTATTAAATGGATAGCTGACATTGGCCACACAGTTATACCTGCCGAGCAGCTCGGCGAATTCCTGAAGCATTTCAGGTAAAAACGCTTCGCTCAGTGTTTTTGTATCATAAAGAACGACTATATAGTCATTCAGCTGGATAACATTGTTTCTGTCGAAAAATTTTCTGACCTTCCGGAGCATATTGTATTTGCGCTCGTCGCTCGTGCGGAAATCAGTTACTTCTATATTTATAACGTGGAGCGCGATTCTATTTCCTCAGGACTTGTTATTTTATTGCGTATTATAGATGTAAGGAAATTTTCAATGACCGAAAAACGGAAGTCATCGTTTCCGAGCTTTCTCATCATTTTTATAGACAGAAAGCCGGATATCAGCTGAAGGAACATATTGTCCTGCCGCGTTATCTCGTGATTTTTCTGCAGCAGTATCAGGTAGCCCATAAGTCTGCCTGCCTGCACTACCTTTACCGTTATTTGCGGATTATTGAGCGGTCCGCCTGCATTTTCCTCAAGCACTGATGTTTCAACAGCATCAAAGTTGTCTGTCCCAGCTATGTGATTGAGATAGTAATTTGGCATAAAACCGTTTTTTATCGTATATTCCCAGACAGGCTCATCATCGAGAAACTCAGTCCCCGCCGAAGCCTCGTAATTAAATGTCACATCTACCAGCATTACAGGATTACCGAGTATTTTATATGAATAATCAAGTATCTGCTGTATACTGCAGCCCTCCTGAAGCATATCCAGAAGGTCTGCTGATATTTTATCGCCTGACGGTATTTCAGCCAGGAGCTCGGATATTTTTGTGCTCATATTTTAATAATTTGCTTTTTAAGCAATCGTTTAGGCTATAAAGTTGCTTCCCTTCTGCAGTGCTACGATTCCTGTACGCGCTACTTCCTTTATGCCGTAAGCGCGCAGCATTTCCTCAAATGTATCTATCCTGTCGGGAGCATCGCTTATCTCAAATGTAACTGTCGTAGGTGACATGTCTGTTATCCTTGCTCCCATCATATCTGCAAGGTCCTTAAGCTCGCTTCTTGTCTTGGCGCAGGCGCCTACTTTTATCAATGCAAGCTCTTTTCCTACTAGCTCATTCATATTGAAGCTTCTTACCTTTATAACAGGCACGAGCTTATTGAGCTGCTTTTCGACCTGCTCGAGAGCATTATGACCGCTGTCTACGATCATCGTTATACGGGATACGCTTTTGTCCTCTGTAACGCCTACAGCAAGGCTGTCGATATTGAACGCGCGTCTCGCAAAAAGGCCTGTTATCTTGTTCAGAACACCTGCCTGGTTTTCAACAAGTACTGAAATTATCTGTTTCATTTAACAACGTCCTCCCTTACTGTATCATAGTGCTTTCATCAGGATCTATCCTGCATTCGAGCAGGAACGATCCGTCAAATGAGAGCATTTCAGCTATAGCTGCGCTCATGTCATCTTCATTGTCAACACATCTGTGAGCAACTCCGTAAGCGTCAGCAAGCTTGCAGAAATCAGGAGTTTCAGGCATATAAACGGCAAATGGACCTTCTGAATAAGCCTTCTTCTGTATCTCGTTTACCATACCGAGCCTTCTGTTGTTAAAAAGCACTACCTTCAGGTCGAGACCGTTTCCGACAACTGTAGAGAGCTCGTTTAGCATCATCTGGAAGCTGCCGTCGCCACATACTACTACAGTCTGTCTGTCCGGATCGGCAAACTTTACGCCTATACCTGCCGGGAGAGAATATCCCATAGTGCCGAGACCGCCCGATGTAAGGAATCTTCCTTTTTTAACAGAAATATACTTTCCTGCCCATATTTGGTTTTGCCCTACATCAGCAACTACATATGCGTCATCTTTAAGCTGTCTGCCGAGCTCAAGCATGAAGTTTCTAGGTCCGATAGTTCCGGCTGCTCTCTTTTCAGAGATCTTATGCTTTTCCTTTTCTGAACGCTCCGTGACCTCTGCTATCCATTCATCACTGTCAGCTACAGGATTCTCAGCAAGAAGCTTTACAAGTATATTTCTGACATCACCTACGAGTGGAACTGTAGGCGTCATATTTTTACCTATTTCCGCAGGGTCGATATCTATATGGATAGTTCTTGTCTTTTCTGCCATCTTGTCAGGAGACGTGACCGCGCGGTCACCTACTCTTGCGCCGATTATTATAAGAAGGTCGTTGTTATTGAGTGCATAGTTTGCAGCGCTGTTTCCGAACTGTCCGATCATGCCGAGATTCATCTTATCGTCTGACGGCATAACTCCGAGACCCATCATAGTAGTAACTACAGGAATGTGCGCGCTCTCGCTGAGCTTCTTTATAAGATCCTGCGCGCCTGAGCTGAATACGCCGCCTCCGGCGCATATTAAAGGCTTTTTCGTACCCTGTATCTCGTCGGCTACCTTCTTTATCTGCTTTACATGGCCTGAAACGCTCGGTTTATATCCTCTTATATTTACCTCGCCCGGATCGACATATTCAAATTCTTCGTTCTGAATGTCGCTCGGAACATCGATAAGTACAGGACCCGGTCTTCCTGTAGACGCTATATGGAACGCTTCGCGCATTATTCTCGGAAGCTGTGAAGCATCCTTTACAAGATAGCTGTGCTTTACGAACGGAGCGCATGCTCCCGTAATATCTACTTCCTGGAAAACGTCTCTGCCGAGAACGTCTGTTGGCACCTGTCCTGTTATTGCAACTATAGGGATGCTATCCATATATGCAGTTGCTATTCCTGTTATAAGATTTGTAGCCCCCGGTCCAGATGTTACGACGCATACTCCTACTCTGCCGGATTTTCTTGCATACCCTGAAGCCATATGTCCTGCATTCTGTTCCTGCCTTACTAGTATATGTCTTATGCCTCCGTCGCTTTCTGATTTTGCCAGTTCATCATAAAAAGGACATATCGTAGCCCCCGGATAACCGAAGATTATGTCCACGCCCTGCTCTTTAAGGCCTTTTATCATAGCCTGAGCACCTGTCATCATTTATATTCTCCTTGCTATTTCACCTTTTATGTACATTTATATATGTATACTTTTTCGTAAATACAGGACGCCAATACAGGCGGGCGGGCATGCAGGTCGCTCCGCGGTCACAGAATGGGATGCTGCGTGCAGTCTCGGTTCGCGGCGGTTTGATTCAAAAACAACTCGCGGCAGAGTAAGAATTTTTCCTAACGGAAAAATTCAACCATTTGATGCGCATCCGCGCGTTCCGCTTCGGACAAGTTTTTGAATCTGCTGCCTGCGGCAGCAGTGCAAACCGCCATGCTCACCTCGCTGGCAGCATCACCATTCTGCTCCGACGCTGCGCTCATCTGCATGTCCGCCCGCTTTTGGGGCGTCTTTTTGAATCAATAAAAATTACAATAAAGTATAGGTTTATGTATATGAGGAAGATTTTTTATGAGCCTTTTTAGATTTAAGAAATTTACAACGGTGCTTATGGCGCTGTTGATGACTGCAGCTGCTGCAGCGGCACCGCTTTATGTTTTTGCAGATGAGAGCGCAGACGATGTGATAATTACGCAGAAATGGACTGATTATCAGGATCATTGGGCGCGCGATTACATTGATTTTGTTACGGAGCACGGCTATATGACCGTCACAGGCGGATATTTCGCGCCTGACGAGCCTATGACGCGCGCTATGTTTGTGCAGGCACTCGCTGCGATGGCAGGCGTAACTGACGATGATTCCGTAATATGGGGAACGAAGGCGGAAGAGTCGTATGAGCCTGATCTTGATGCGCTTTCGGCAGCATTCAGCGATGTTGATGTAAATGCTTCATATGCAAAGGCAGCTGCATGGGCTGTGGATAAGGGTATCGTGAACGGTCTGGGCGATGGAGCTTTTGGACCGGACGCTATCATAGACCGCCAGACTATGGCAGTAATGATGCACAGGACGACTGATGTTCTGGGAATAGAGCTTAATGAGGATTGGTCAGCCATGATGGATTATAATGACCTCGACCAGGTCGATGACTGGGCGATAGAGGGCATAGCTTACTGTTCGATGACCGGGCTTATGCACGGAAATGATATTGGAGATTTCGCGCCTAAAAGGACGCTGACGCGCGCGGAGGGCGCGGCTGTGCTTGTAAGGCTCGCGGAGCATATGGGTAAGTAAATATAAAAAAGACCGCAGCGGATGTTTGTATATAAGTAACGTTTGCTGCGGTCTTTTTGTATTTTTTGGATGAGGCGCGCCCCCGAGCGCGCAACAACTAATGCGCCGGGCGCATGGAATGTATGAAATCTATTGCTGATGCAATTATTCGTTTGTTATTTAACTGCGTTCTTTATAAGGCTTCTGCCTGTCATTTCTGCAGGCTGGTCGAGCCCCATCAGATAGAGCAGCGTTGGAGCTATGTCGGCGAGGATGCCGTCGTCGCGGAGCTCTATGCCGTCTGCGCCGTCAGGCATTATGAGTATGGCAGGAACGGGGTTTGTAGAGTGAGCTGTTATGATATTGCCGTCAGCATCGAACATCGTGTCGGCGTTTCCGTGGTCGGCTGTGATGAAGAGCGAGCCGTTGTGTTCCGTGATAGCCCTGTAGATGTCGCCTGCGCAGCTGTCTACAGTCTCGACCGCCTTTACCGCGGCGTCGAAAACTCCTGTGTGGCCGACCATGTCGGGATTGGCGAAGTTCATTATTAGGAGGTCGTACTTTTCTGAGTTTATCGCCTCGATCGCGGCGTCGCGGACCTCAGGGGCGCTCATCTCAGGCTGCAGGTCGTAAGTGGCTACAGACGGGGATGCTATGAGCCTTCTGTCCTCATTTGGGTTAGGCTCTTCTACGCCGCCGTTGAAGAAGAACGTTACGTGGGCGTACTTTTCAGTTTCTGCAAGGCGGAGCTGTTTTTTGCCGAGCGCTGCGACGTATTCGCCGAGCGTGTTTTTATGGTGCTGCGGCGGGAATGCCACTTTGGCGTTTGGCATGGCTGCATCGTACTGCGTCATGCATACATAATACAGGTCTTCCGGGTGCGCTGTGCGCTCAAAGCCTGTGAAATCAGGGGCGCAGAAGGCGCGAGTTATCTCGCGGGCGCGGTCCGGGCGGAAATTGAACATTACTGCAGCGTCGTGGTCGCTCACCCTGCCGGTAGCTTCACCACAAACGTTCAGGATTACCGTCGGAACTACGAATTCATCGTTTTCGTCGCGCTCGTATGCTGCGCTGAGAGCTTCGAGCGCTGTGGCTGCCGTGAGCGTGCCTGCTGCCTGCGGTGACGTGAGGGCGTCGTATGCCTTCTGAACGCGATCCCAGCGGTTGTCGCGGTCCATTGCGTAGTAGCGGCCCGCTATGCTGGCGATCTTGCCGAGACCTGTTTCCTGCATGTGCTCTTCAAGCTCTTTTATGTACTTTTCGGCGCATCTCGGCGGAACGTCTCGACCGTCGAGGAAGCAGTGGACGTAGAGATTCTCAATGCCTTTTTCCTTTGCCATGTCGATGACTGCGAAAAGGTGATTTATATGGCTGTGTACGCCGCCGTCTGACAGAAGGCCCATTACGTGAAGCGCTGCGCCGCCAGCCTGAGCCGCGAGGACGTGGTTCATCGCTTCATTGAGAACGCGGTTATCGCTGAATGTTCCGTCTGTTATTTCCTTTGTGATGCGCGTGAGCTCCTGGTATATGATGCGACCCGCGCCGATATTCATATGGCCGACCTCTGAGTTTCCCATCTGGCCGTCAGGCAGACCTACAGAAAGTCCGCTTGCCCCGAGCAGCGTATGCGGGTATTTTTCCATGAGCATGTCTATATTCGGTGTTCTGGCTGCTGCTATGGCGTTGCCCTCGGTTTCGGGATTGAAGCCGAAGCCGTCTAAGATCATTAATGTTGTTGTCATTTTAGTTCCTTTTTAAATATTCTATAATTACATTATTTAACAGACAGATCTGCCGCAACGGGCAGAGTGATAAGGCTGCCGCGACCGTGCGGCATTTATCCATGACTACGATTATATCAGACTGAGAGCCTGTGTGCAAAGGTCGCGGGAATATGATAAAATAACTAAGGAATTTTCAGACAGGAAAGCGAGGTTCGTGTGATCTATGAAATGGACAGAACAGCAGGAGCAGGCTATAAGCGCTGCAGGCAGCGACATACTGGTGTCGGCGGCCGCGGGCTCGGGCAAGACAGCCGTGCTGACTGAGCGCATAAAAAGGCTCATTATAAATGAAGGAATATCGGTAGATAATATGCTGATCGTTACGTTCAGTAACGCAGCTGCAGCTGAAATGAAGGAAAAAATAATAAAGGCGCTGAGAAATGCTTTGAACGATGAAGCTGCGAATGGATCGCCTGAGAACGCCGCGCGCCTGCGCGCCCAGATACGCCGTGCGAGGGTAGCTGATATAAGTACGTTTCACAAGTTTTCCATGGGGATCATACGCAGGTATTTTTACCTGACTGACATAGACCAGAATTTCGGGATATGTGATGAAAGCAGACGCGCCGTAATGATAGAGGAAGCGCTTGACGAGCTTATGGAATCAAGATTTGAGGAAAGCGATGGCGGCGAAGGCTCCGGTGAGAGCGATGCTTTACATGCTGAAATAATAAAGGCGTCGGATGAACTTCAGCTTAGCCTGTTTGATATGGTCGGAGGCACCGCCGAGGGTGCTGTAAACGGAAAAAATGCAGTCAGAAAAAAAGCTGCAGGAGAAGACGGACGACCGGCGATATCGCTGACATTTACTGAATTCCTCAGGATGTACGCCGATGTAAGGAGCGAGGAAAACGTGCGCCTGATGATACAGGAGGTGTACAGATTCATCATGTCGATGCCTGACCCGTTCGGATGGCTGGCTGAAGCGGTGGACGCGACAAAAAACGATGTAGACGAGTTTGAAGCATCGACTGTATACGCAGCGATGCGCGGCGAGACGATAAAGGCGCTGAAGCGCGCTGCAGTGATATACGAGTCTGTGTGCGATATCATAGCTGATATGCCAAGCATTTCGCCAAAGGCACAGCTCGATATGGACGGGCTCTCGACTATGCTCGACGCTGCGGAGCACGGCTCGGATACAGAGCTTAAGGCGGCTCTGACAATGAAATTTCAAACGCTGCGTGCATCGAAGGACGATAAGGAAGCTTACGCAGAAGTGAAAGATCTCGTTGCATCTAAGCGTGATTCCGTGAAGAAGATAATAAAGGAGCTTAACAACGAACAGTATTCTGTTTCGCTCGAGGATGCTGTTGAACGTGTGCGCGACACTTATGAAGCTGCACGCTATCTTGAGGACCTTGTAAGAGATTTCCATGAGCGCTTTACTGAGAAAAAGCGCGAGCGTAATATGCTCGATTTTAACGATATAGAGCATGTTGCCCTGGAAATACTGGGAAATAGGGAAATAGCCGACGAGTACAGAAAGCATTTTGACGTTATATTCGTAGACGAGTACCAGGACAGCAGCATTATACAGGAAACGCTGATACAGAGCATAAGCCGCGGCGACAATGTCTACATGGTAGGCGACGTGAAGCAGAGTATATATAAATTCCGTCTGGCGGAGCCTGAAATATTCATTGATAAATACAACGATTTTCGCAATGGTACGCGCCCGGGAATGAGGATAGACCTCAACAGGAACTTCCGAAGCAAAGGTAATGTGATAAAGTCTGTAAACGCTGTTTTCAGGAATATAATGAATCGTGATACAGGCGGCATAGATTACGATGAGGACGCGGAGCTGCATATGGGCGGCGATTACGAGGGTCCGCTCGACAGGAGGACATCGCTGCATCTTATAGACACGAGCAAGCCGGATGGTGCTGCAGATAATGATGACATAACTGCGCCGCCGGGCGGCGGAGCTCCCGGAGCATCAGGTATTAATGCTGCTTTATTAGAAAATAATGGAAATTACGAAAGCGGCGAAATAGACGCTGAGATACTTGAGATGCAGAAGACTGAGCTTGAGGCGAGAGTAGTCGCGGAGCTTGCAGCATCGCGTGTAGGAACGGAGATATACGACAATAAGGCGGGATGCGTGAGAAAGGTCAGCCTGAGCGATATAGTAATACTTCTGCGCGGTGTCAGGGGTCGATCTGATGTATACGCGTCTGCTCTTAAGGAGGCAGGACTGCCTGCGTATGTAGAGGCCGGCGAAGGATATTTTGAGACTGTCGAGATAGAGGTATTTATGAACCTGCTGCGCGTCATAGACAACAGGCGCAGCGATATACCGCTGCTCAGCGTGATCTACTCGCCGATATTCGGGTTCAGTACAGACGAGCTGATAGCAATAAGGCTTTTTGACAGGACGGTCGCATATAATGAAGCGTTTATGAGGCTGGCGGCTGCGGCGGAGGCTCATGAGAACGGCGCGTATGATTCGACAGGGTCGGTAGCGGAGCAGGATGGGGCTGACTACAGAGGCAGCGCGGCGGTCGATTACGCGGATATGCCGACTGAGCTGCAGCGAGTGGCCGACCGCTGCAGAGAGGCTTGCGTGAAGCTTGACAGATGGCGTGAGTGGGCGCGCTTTATGCCGCTTGAAGCATTCCTGTGGAAGCTTATGCAGGAGACTTATTATCTTGATTACGTGACGGCGCTTCCGGGCGGCGACAGACGCGCGGCAAATCTGCGCTCGCTTGTCGATAAGGCCGTAGATTTTTCTTCATCGCAGACTAAGGGGCTCTTCGCGTTCCTGCGCTATGTGGAGGCGATGAACGAAGGAAACATCCAGATAGGTCAGTCGCTTCAGGCTGATACCGGCGAGCAGATGATAAGGATAATGACTATCCACAAGAGCAAGGGGTTGGAATTCCCGATAGTGATACTGGCGGGACTGGGCAGCCGCTTTAACCGTGACAGAAATACGAGCCGCGTGATAATGCATAAAGACCTTGGTCTTGCTCTGCAGTATTCAGACCCTGACAGGCACTGCATGTCAAAAACTGTGACACAGCGAGTGATATCGCGCCAGAAGGAGCGCGAGCGTATTGCCGAGGAAATGAGGATACTTTACGTTGCTATGACGCGTCCAATGGACGAGCTGATAATGACGGGAGCGATGAAAGATCTTGATGAACAACTGGAAAAATATTACACAGGAGCGCGCGGCGGCGCGGATGACGCGGCATGCTACCTCGACTGGATAGTTCCGTATTACAAAGAGGGTGACATGGAGCTCGTAAAGCACAGCAGAAGGACGCTTTCTGCCGCAATGACTGAAGAATCGGCGAGCGCGTCCGCGCTCCTGCAGGAGATGAAGGACGGATTTCCTTCATTTAGGGACACGGAGCATCTTGCGCCGATGCTTGCGGAACGCTTTGCATATAAATATCCTTATGCAGAGGATGTCGAGTCTAAGTCGAAATTCGCTGTATCGGAGCTTAATAGAATACTGCGAGGCGCTGCGCCCGTCACCGGGCAGATGTCAGGCGCGCATCCGGCTTTAGCTGTCGGCGCGCAGAATTACTCGGATGAACAGATATATCCTGATCTTTTACAGCTTGAGATGCGTCAGAAAACAGTGCCGGATGCGGAGGATAACGATAACGCGGAAGAAGACTATGCCGTGCCGAGATTCATGAAGGGCGAGACTGCGATCACGGCTGCGGCGCGCGGCACGTTGACGCATAAGGTGCTTGAGCTTATACCTTTTGACGAGCAGATGAACGAAGTGCAGGTCAGAGAATTTGTTGCAGGGCTGCCTGCAGCAGGATTCATGACAGAAAGCGAAGCCGAGGCGGTAGACTGCCGAAAGGTAGCCGCATTTCTGGCATCTGACATCGGCAGCAGGCTGTGCGGCGCGCAGTGGGTACGGCGTGAGTGGCCTTTCACGATGCGCAAGAGCAGGGCTGAGATAGCCGCTATGGCTGCATCTGATGAAATAAAGGAAGAAATAATGGGCTCGCTTGCAGAGAACGTCCTGATACAGGGTATAATCGACTGCTGCTTCAGAGATGAAAAGGGAATAGTTGTAGTTGACTACAAGACAGACTGGGTAAACAGGAAAAATAAGGAAACTGAGCTCGATAGACTTAAAGAGGAATACAAGAGGCAGCTTGAGCTTTACAGCGAGGTAATAGAACGTTCTCTCGGCGAAAAGCCTGAGTCGGTAATACTTTTCTTGCTTGACTCGGGTGACACCGTAAAAATCAGGTAAAAATCAGTCATCCTTCGCACATATTGCGGTCATCTTGCATAATTTGAATTGCGAGGTGAATTTTTATGGAAAATAAGCTGATTTACCGTATAAATAATGGGAGCATATTTATGCGCAGCAGCCGTGCTGCTGTAAACGCTCACGAGGAAGCGCTGTCAAGGCTGCGCCGCGGGCAGCCGCTTATCTGCCGCATGGGGCGTCGCGCCTGGCCGCACCGTGACCATTACCTGATATGGTACGGTATAGAAAACGGCAATGCAGTCGTTTCTCCTATGAATTTGAGGAATGAGGAGCTTCAGCGCGTGCCTGTGAGCGATGTGATGATGTATGTAAAGAATTACTGGGCAGTAGATGTGGAAAGGTGATGGCATCTTTTTTAAAATAAGTTAAAATAACTGTTGATTTTTGGGCGTAAGGTATTATAATAATTAAGTGCTGTTTTTCAGCATAATATCATAATACCTTGTCGAGGTGTGGCTCAGTTTGGTAGAGCAATACGTTCGGGACGTATGGGCCGCTGGTTCGAATCCAGTCACCTCGACCATATTTTTTAAGAAAATCCCGCATGCGGCTGATTTAGTTTCAGTTACATGCGGGATCTCTTGTTTTTTGCCTTTTGAAAAATATTCTGAAAAATTTTAAAAAACAAAAATTATTCTTGTTTAAATCTTTTCGACAAAAAAAATACGTTGACACTTCATTTCATTTGTACCATAATGTACTTAATTTAAAAACTGTATGCAAAGATTTCTGTATATTTGTATACAAAATTCAAACGGCACGGATCCGCCGAGTTATCGTTTTAGTTGTTTGTTAATTAATAAGGAGAGATTCATATGACATTTGCTGACATTGTATCAAAGATCGACGGCATCGTCTGGGGATGGGCTATGATCGTCATTCTTGTAGGAACTCATATTTTTATGACGATAAGAACGGGTGTGATACAGAAGCACCTCATAAAGGGCGTGAAGCTTTCAGTTTCAAAGGATGAAGGCGGCGAGGGAGAGATATCTCAGTACGGCGCGCTCACTACCGCTTTGGCGGCCACTATCGGTACAGGTAACATCGTCGGCGTTGCGACTGCCATCATATCAGGCGGTCCTGGCGCTATACTGTGGATGTGGCTCATAGGTATATTCGGTATAGCGACGAAATACTCGGAAACGCTCATGTCGCTCAAGTACAGAGTACAGTCAAAGGACGGCAGAATGCTCGGCGGCGCTATGTACGCGCTTGAGCGCGGATTAGGTCAGAAATGGCTCGCAGTTCTTTTCGCTTTGTTTGCCGCCTTCGCGGCGTTCGGTATCGGCTGCATGACACAGTCGAATTCCATAGCGGCCGCATGCCAGCAGAACTATGGCATACCGGCGTGGATCATGGGTATAATAATCGCGGCACTCGTAGCGGTCGTAATACTCGGCGGAGTTAAATCGATATCAAGAGTGTGCGAGAGACTCGTCCCTTTTATGGCAGTTTTATACATAGCAGGCTGCATAATAATCATGATAATGAATTATGATTACATAATCCCTGCAATCGTTATTATCGTAAAGTCAGCTTTCAGCCCGCAGGCGGGCTTCGGCGGAACTGCAGGCTTCATGGTAGCTCAGGCTGTTCGTTACGGCTGCGCCAGAGGTCTTTTTTCGAATGAATCAGGTCTCGGCTCTGCGCCGCTCGTAGCTGCCGCTGCAAAGACTAAGAACCCTGTGAGGCAGTCGCTCGTATCTATGACAGGCACATTCTGGGATACGGTAGTCATCTGTCTGGCTACAGGCCTTACGCTCGTAAGCTCGGTGCTCAAGAACCCTGATATCGCTGCTGCGATGGCTGACAAAAACGTGCTGACATTCGCTGTTTTCGATCAGATACCTGTTATAGGAAAGCCGATCATCACTATCGCGCTTGCGATGTTCGCGTTCTCGACTATACTTGGCTGGTCGTACTACGGCGAGAGGGCTGCCGAATATCTCGCAGGTCCGGGAGTTATCAAGGCCTACAAGGTCCTGTTCGTAATATTCGCATTCGTTGGCACTATAGCATCGCTCGACGTTGTCTGGAACATCGCTGACATCCTGAACGGCCTCATGGTGGTTCCGAACGTAATAGGCATCCTGCTCCTGAGTGGCGTGCTCGTCAAGGAAACAAAGAAGTACATAAACAACCTCGATCAAATATCCGACGAGCCAGTACCTGTCGTTAAGACAAAGCAGGATAAGTAAAATTTATTTCCAAATGCATTAATATAAGATGCATTAATGCAAAAATTAATCAACGAATGCAAATATATCCTTACGGCTGCCCGGCAGCCAAATGAAAATAATAGTTGATAATTAATTGAGGGCGATAGGACCGCCCTCTTTGCTTGTGGCAGGCTGTTGGCGCGCTAGGCGCGCTTATGTATACGGGATTCCACCCGTGGAATGCGCTCAATGTTTGACGGACAGAATATGGAAATTTTACTGATGAAAAATTTACATGGGTATCAAACGAACACTGCATGCTCCTGGTCGGCTACGACGAAAAAGGCTGCTGGTTCAACGATC
The DNA here is from genome assembly GCA_963627215.1 of bacterium. GTDB lineage: Bacteria > Bacillota > Clostridia > Peptostreptococcales > Anaerovoracaceae > CAKQOE01. Next base: position 14,825 of record CAVGAH010000015.1, read on the forward strand.
CGTACGACGGAAACGGCGTTATACGCTATCCGTGGGATACAGTACGCGCCAGCCACGCCGCGCAGCATTCCATGGCTGTAGGTGTAACATATATCTAAATATCTAAATATCTAAACAGGCTGTTGCTCTGATTTTAAGGGCAGCAGCCTGTTTTTTGGTGCGCCTGGCGGCGCACGTTTCTAACGGGTGAAGGTCCCGAACTTAACGTGATCGTTCCTGATTCTGCAGTCGTTAAAAAAGGGTATCGCTATCAGCGTATATATGATGTTTTTGTTACAATGAATTAGTAATTATGCTAAAATGATAGCCGGCGGTGACGCCGACGGTTTAAATTATTCGTTGCTGAAAATGTATTTGTAATACTATTATTCGCCGTAAAAAGTGTAGAAAGATTACAATTATTCGTTGTATTTTCTGTAAAACGACCATATACTATATGTAAACTACCCGGGAGGTGTGGAATATGTATAGAACAGCTATGGAAAAACTTTATAAATGGAAGGAAAGCAAACGCAGAAAGCCGTTGATAATAGAAGGTGCAAGACAGGTCGGAAAGACATGGCTTATGAAAGAGTTCGGTCGGACGGCTTATGCGAACACTGTTTATATAAATTTTGATTCAAATTCAGTAATGGCAGATCTGTTTGCGGCTGATCTGAACACTGACAGACTTATACTCGGCATTGAAATGTACTGCGGGTATAAGATAAACGCAGAAAATACGCTGCTTATATTTGATGAAGTGCAGGAAGTGCCGAGAGCGCTGGCGTCGTTAAAATATTTCTGTGAGGACGCGCCGCAGTATCATATAGTGTGCGCCGGTTCGCTGCTTGGTATAGCGCTCCGCGAGGGAACATCTTTTCCGGTTGGAAAGACTGATTTTTTAAAGCTGTATCCGTTGTCGTTCAGTGAATTTCTGATGGCAACGGTAGGGGAACGTTATGCGGAGCTGCTGAAAAGTCATGATTACAGTATGATAACGTCTTTTAAGCAGGTTTATACTGACGCGCTGAAGCAGTATTATTTTGTCGGCGGAATGCCTGAGGCAGTGCAGTGCTTTGCGGATGAAAGGAATTTCAATGAGGTGAGGCTTATACAGCAGCGTATACTGGCAGCGTATGAGCAGGATTTTTCAAAGCATGCGCCTGCATCGATCGTTCCCAGGATACGTATGGTATGGAACAGCATCCTGTCGCAGCTTGCTAAGGAAAACAGAAAGTTTATTTATGGGCTTGTGCGCGAGGGCGGACGTGCGAAAGAGTTTGAAACGGCTATCATGTGGCTGAGCGACTGTGGACTTGTGCATAAGGTAAGCCGTGTGACCGGCGCAGGAATGCCGCTTAAAGCTTATGAAGACCTGAAAGCATTTAAGCTCTTTTCGCTTGATGTCGGTCTGCTCGCCTGCCAGGCAGGCCTGAACCAGAGGAAGCTTATTGAAGGAAACGATTTATTTACTGAATTCAAGGGCGCGCTTACTGAACAATATGTGTGCCAGCAGCTTAAAAATGTAGACGGTCTGGGACTGTATTACTACACGAATGACCGTGGGGCGTGCGAGATAGATTTTGTCATAGATACAGGCGGGCAGATCGTGCCTGCAGAGGTGAAAGCAGAAACTAACCTAAAAGCAAAAAGTCTGAGAACATATTATGAAAAGTTCAGACCTGAGATATCGGTACGTACGTCTATGGCAGATTATAAAAAAGAGGAATGGCTGCTGAACTTACCGCTTTATGCTGTTGAGTCGGTGGCTGATGAGGTGAAACTGCGTTGATGATCAAATGAGCTAACGTTTGCCGCATTTCAGGTATGGGGTGCGGGTCAGAAATATATGATTTGTTAATGATATAAAAAATGTAAAACGGGAGAAATTTTATGGTCTTCAGTTCGGCGATATTTTTGTTTGTATTTTTTCCGGCAGTGTTCCTGCTTTACAGGGTCGTGCCGGGGATAAGGGGTAAAAACTGGCTGTTGATAGTTACAAGTCTTGTTTTTTATTCGTTTGGGCAGCCGCAGTATCTGATCCTGTTGCTGTTATCGGTTTGCTTGAATTATGCGGCAGGGCGGCTGCTTTGCAGCGGCCCGCGTGTGGGCGCTGGCGGGCGCGCCGGTGGCAATGGGGCGCGCTGTGAGGCTGCGGGAGCCGACGCCGCCGGAGGCGGGGTCGGCAGTTTGCGCCGCAGGCGCGACATGCTTGTGACGGCGGGAGCCGTTGTGCTTAATATCGGCATTCTTGCCGTATTCAAGTATCTTGATTTCGCATTGGAAAATATCAATACGATGTTCCGGACTTCTATAGCGCTGCCGGGCATCGTGCTGCCTATAGGCATTTCATTTTACACGTTTCAGGGGCTTTCGTACGTGATAGACGTCTACCGCGACAGGTCGATGGGTACGCGAAGCTTTACAAAGCTGCTGCTTTACATATCGTTCTTTCCACAGCTCATCGCAGGTCCGATAGTGAAATATCACGACGTAGCTCAGATGATAGACAGCAGGCAAACGTCGCCTGAGCTGACGGCTAACGGTCTGCGCAGGTTCATCATAGGTCTGTCAAAAAAGCTGCTTATAGCGAACGCCGCAGGCGCAGTAGCGGACAGAGTATTTGCGCTTGACGCGGGCAGCCTTGACATGCGCATCGCATGGCTGGGAGCGATATGCTACACGCTTCAGATATATTTCGATTTCAGCGGATACAGCGATATGGCGATCGGTATGGGGCGCATATTCGGATTCAGATTCCTTGAAAACTTCAATTATCCTTATATATCGACCTCGATACAGGAATTCTGGCGCAGGTGGCACATTTCTCTGTCATCGTGGTTCAGAGACTACCTTTATATACCGCTCGGCGGGAGCTATTGCAGCCGCGCGCGTGCGAACGTCAACAGGCTTATAGTTTTCTTTACTACAGGTCTGTGGCACGGTGCAAACTGGACGTTTGTACTCTGGGGACTATGGCACGGAATGTTCCTTATATTTGAAAATTCAGGAATAATACCTGTAGACAAGCTGCGCGGCAGCCGCACGGGAAGGGTTGCAGGTCATATTTATACATTACTTGTAGTAATACTTGGATTTACCCTTTTCAGAGCAGACACGCTGTCAGATGCGGGCGGTATGTTTGCTGCGATGTTCGGAGGCTGCGTGTTTACACCTGAGACAAGCCAGCTGATTCATGAGCTGCTGACGCGCTCAAATATTTTCTGGATAATGGTCGGTGTCCTGCTTTCGATAGACTGGCTCCCGCGTATTCGCAGGCTTCTCAGAATATTTGACGACCGCATCGTCGATGACGGACCGGGCGCAACGCGCAGCATGCAGGACGGAAGCCTTGCAGAGCGCGATGCTGCAGGCAGCGCTGCTTCGGTATTTTCATACGCTGCAGCATTTGCGCTGTTGATATACTGCATGCTTGACCTGTCGCAGTCGGGCTTCAACCCATTCATATATTTCCGGTTCTGATGTCGTGTTTGCCTGGAAATTTTGCAAGCAAAAATGGGAATTGATTAAAATTTAAAACAAACGCTTGTTTAGAATAAATAATCATGATATACTAATGGAAAACTAATGAAAAACAAAGGCGCAGCGTCACCGCTGCAAGCAGATCTGTATATAGAAGAACAGGAGCATGATAAATGTTCGAGAAAGCAGGAAGGTACATTTTTATAACGGCAGTAATAGCCGCATGTCTCATCCCGTCCGCCGGAATGCTGATATTCGGAGAATCACAGCCTGCGGCAAATGAAATGTTGGCGCAGCGCCCGGCGCTGACAGATGACAACGGAAAATTAAATAAAAATATCACACAGGATATTACTGATTATATAGCTGACAGATCGGCGTTCAGACAGCAGTTCATAACTGCGTACGCGAAGCTTCAGGCTGCTGCTTTCGGCGAATCTGCGTCTGATAAGGTATTGCTCGGGAAAAGTGACGGCGCAGACCGATGGCTTTATTATTCTAAAACAGAGGATGACTGGCTGCGAAGGAACGTTATGAGCGATATGCAGGTAAATAATGCGGCTTATACGCTGGCGCTCATGCAGGAATACGCCGCATCCCAGGGAACGAAGCTTGTATTTACCGTAGCGCCGAATAAAAATTCTGTGTATCCGAAGTATATGCCGGATATAGGCGAGAAGTCGGGCGAATTAAAAAATCTCGATAAGCTTGTACCTGCACTGGAAAAATATGGCGTGAATTATGCGGACATTACATCACCATTAAAAGAAATATCAGATGCAGGAGGCGGTCAGCTGCTTTATCACAGGCTGGACTCGCACTGGACTGCGCTGGGCGCAGCTGTAGGATATGAAACTATTTCTGAAGCTTTGGGGATCGATCCTTATGACTGGTTCAACGAAAAATATACTTATGAAAGGATACATCACGGAGACCTGTACGATATGCTGTATCCTGCTGGAAAAAAGCTCGACATTGATGCCGTTTTTAACAAAAAGTTTGATTTCGGGTATATGCAGGAAAATGTAAATGATTCAGGTGAAAGCATATATGAGCCGTCAGGTCTGAGATATGGCGATGATGGCGCACCGCCGTATGATTCGATAAGGATAGACACGTTTAAGGATGCGTATGGTGCAGCGTCAGATAATGGCAATGGAGCAAGTCTGTCGTATTCACTGCTTATGTTCCGTGATTCGTTCGGAAACGCATTATATCCGTTTATGGCAGATACATTTGAGCGCGCAACATTTTCAAGACAGATGCCGTACAAGCTCGATTGGCTTTCAGAAGAAAGCTACAGTTATTGCGTGCTGGAGATAGTAGAGCGCAATATCGCTGATCTTTCAGTAAAAGCGCCTGTAATGCCGGCGCTCCGGCGTGATCTGTCTGCTGTGGCAGGCGGTGTTGAGGTGAGTGCCGACAAGATGGAAGCATCATATGAGGATTCTTATGAAATGCCGGGATATATAAAAGTCAGCGGAATGATCAGCAAGCAGCTTCTGGAAGGACGTGACTCAGGATATCGTGTACTGATAAAGTCAGGTAATGCTTATTATGAGGCAAGCCCTGTCGGAACAGACACAGAGGGCAAATATTCAGAAGGCGTGTTTACTGCTTTTATCCCTGCGGAGATCGCAGCAGGCGGTGATATTTCATTTATATTGATGTAACAAAAAATATATTGCAGATCACAAAATCACAGTATAAATTTGTCTTGAAAAATATATTTAAGAAATAATTTTCGAAATGAATAAACATGTTTATTTCTTACTTTGAATTGATTAGAATTGTATTCAGTAGATAAACATATCTGTGAAGCTGTCACCGAAAAACGGTCAGAACGCTTTGCAGATATGTTTTTGTATAGTAGAAATATTTGTAGAATTGAAAGGGAAAAGTTATGAAAAGAAAATTGATAATAGCTCTAACTATGAGTGTTATGCTTACATTCTCATTCACAGGCTGCGGAGGAGGCGCTAATGATGCCGGAAACAGCTCTGCATCAGCAGGAAATGAAATATCAAATGATATTTCAACAGATGAAGAACAGCCTTCGGAAGAAACGACAAACGGAGCAGCCGATGAAAATAACGGAGCTTCAGGTGTTATAGATGACAATAAAGACGGTATAAGCGAAACTCCGTCAGACAATACCTCATCATCACAGCAGAAGCCTGCTTCAACAACACAGCCTGCAGCATCAGGATCGGGTTCAGCAACAGTAGCAGGAACTACTGCAGCATCAGGAAGCAGTAATGCACCGGCTTCTGAAAAGAAAGAGTCGACAAAGGAAGACGCGAAGCCGTTTGTAGGAAAGAGCGTTTCCTCTCTGGTAGCAGCCATAGGCGCACCTGTATCTAAGTCATACGCTTCAAGCTGCATGGGAGAAGGCGAGGACGGCGAGCTGCATTACAATGGATTTACAGTTTATACATATAAAGAAGGAAGCAATGAGAAGGTAATAGACGTTGAGTAGCAAGAATACAGTCAGAGGTTTTATTTTACTTTTTATAACAGTAACGATATGGGGAACGGCGTTCGTTGCGCAGAGCGTAGTAACAGATTACATGGGCTCGTTTACATTTAATATGAGCAGATCGGCACTCGGAGGTCTGTTCCTGCTCCCTGTGATCGCATTCATACAGCGCAGAAAGGGCGTCGCGTCTGGAAATGTTCAGCGTTCTGCGGAGAGCATAAAAGCAGACAGGCTCATACTCCTTAAAGGCGGAGTGAGCTGCGGAATATGCTTTTTTATAGCATCAAACCTGCAGCAGATAGGCATCAAATATACATCAGTAGGAAAAGCAGGATTTATAACTGCAATGTACATAATATTCGTACCGCTTTTTTCGATCTTCCTTCATAAAAAGGCAGGCATAAAGCTGTGGGTAAGCGTTGTCATGTCAGCAGTAGGACTTTATTTCCTGAGTATGGCGGGAAAGGAAAGCTTCACAATAGAAAAGGGAGACCTTCTGCTTATACTCTGCGCGATAGGTTTTACATTCCATATACTGGTAATAGACTACTTCTCAGACAAGGTAGACGGAGTAAAACTGTCGTGCGCACAGTTTTGGACTGCTGCTGTGCTTGGTCTTATAATGATGTTTATATTTGAAGATCCGAGCTGGGATATAATAGTTATGGCGTGGAAGCCTATATGCTATGCAGGCATAATGTCATGCGGTGTTGCGTATACGCTCCAGATACTTGCTCAGAAGGATCTGAAGCCGACAGTAGCGTCTCTCATAATGAGCCTTGAATCAGTAATAGCTGCTATAGCAGGATGGGCGATACTCGGAGAAACTATGAGCGGACGTGAGATATTCGGCTGTGTGCTGATGTTTGCGGCAATTATTATTGCGCAGCTGCCTGAAAAAAGAAAAACTGCGGATAATATTTCGAAGTAAATATCCGAGTGATTTAAGGGTTGATTGACACTCTGAATGATTGTATAATAATTTATTAAATTACAGCTTGGACAGCAAAGCTGTCTGAATCTTACTCACAGAATAATACATAGGGAGGTCAGGTCTTGAAGCTATTAAATAAGAAGGTAACAGCAGTCACAATGGCAGTCCTGCTTGCAGCATCAGCTTTTACAGGCTGCGGCGGCAGTATGCCGGATAACGGAAGCTCGGCTGACAGCACGCCTGCAGCAGCATCGGCAGAAGAGACTGCTCGTGTTGAGCAGCTGAAGAAGGATGCAGAAAACGGACTGTTTATCCTTATAAACAAGGATAATTCTGTTTCTGAGGATTATTGCGCTGATGACCTGGCGCCTATAGAGTATTATGCAGAGGATCGCGATCCGCAGTGGAGATACATGAGGTCTGAGGCAGCAGATCATTTTCATCAGATGGTCGAGGCTGCACGCGCTGACGGTATAGATTTCGTTATGACGACAGCGTACAGATCTTACGGATTCCAGTCCATTCTGTGGAATAACGCGATAAACCGCTACGGCAGCGAGGAAGCAGCAAATACGCTCGTCGCAAAGCCGGGACAGAGCGAGCATCAGTCAGGACTTGCCGTAGATATTTCATCAGCAGAAAACAATTATCAGCTTACTGAAAATTTCGGCAATACAGAAGCAGGCAAGTGGGTGGCAGCTCACGCTGCCGAGTATGGCTTTATCCTCAGATATCCTGCTGATAAAACAGATCTCACAGGCTACAGCTTTGAGCCGTGGCATGTGCGCTATGTAGGAAAAACAGCGGCAGAGGAGATAACGGAGCAGGGCATCGTATTTGAAGAATATGTTGAACAGCTCAAGGATGAAGGAATTCTTTAATTATTAATTATTGTAAATAAATTTTTGTGAAAAATTTATTTTGTAAAATCAGGAGGTTTAAATGGCACAGTATTTTTCAGAACCATCACGTACATTCAGTGAGTATCTTTTAGTTCCGGGTTATTCGTCAGCTGACTGTATCCCAAGCAACGTAAGTCTTAAGACTCCTCTCGTAAGATACAGAAAGGGCGAAGAAGAATGCCCTATAACTATGAATATTCCTATGGTATCAGCTATCATGCAGTCTGTATCAGGTGAAAAGATGGCTGTAGCTCTCGCAAGAGAGGGTGGCGTTTCTTTCCTTTACGGTTCACAGTCTATCGAGGACGAAGCTAACATGGTAAGAGCCGTAAAAGCTACTAAGGCAGGCTTTGTAAAGAGTGATTCAAACCTCAAGCCGACAGACACGCTCCAGGATGTTATAGAGCTGAAAAAGCGTACAGGTCACGGAACTATCGCTATAACTGAAGATGGAACTCCTGATGGTAAGGTACTCGGTATCGTTGCAAGCAGAGACTACAGAGTTTCAAGAATGGATCTTTCTACTCCTGTTTCAGAATTCATGACTCCGTTTGACAAGCTCGTATACGCTAAGGACGGTGTTACTCTTAAGGAAGCAAATGATATTATCTGGGACAACAAGCTGAACGCTCTTCCTGTAATAGATAACAACCAACGTCTCAAGTCATTCGTTTTCAGAAAGGACTACGATGCTCATAAAAGCAATCCTGACGAGCTCCTTGACACTCACAAGAGATATATCGTAGGCGCAGGCATAAACACAAGAGATTACGCTGAAAGAGTTCCTGCTCTTATCGAGGCAGGCGTTGACGTTCTCTGCGTAGACTCTTCAGAAGGCTTTTCTGAGTTCCAGCGCAGAACTATCAGATACGTAAAGGAAAACTTCGGTGAAGAAGTAAAGGTAGGAGCAGGAAACGTAGTAGACCGTGAAGGCTTCAGATTCCTTGCTGAAGCAGGCGCTGACTTCATAAAGATCGGTATCGGTGGCGGTTCTATCTGCATTACAAGAGAAACAAAGGGTATCGGCCGCGGACAGGCTACTGCTGTTATCGAAGTAGCTGCAGCAAGAGACGAATATTTCCAGGAAACTGGTATTTATATCCCTATCTGCTCAGACGGCGGTACTGTTTACGACTATCATATGACTCTCGCTCTCGCTATGGGCGCTGACTTCATCATGATGGGTCGTTACTTCGCAAGATTCGATGAATCACCAAACCCTGTACTCAACATCAACGGTTCATATGTAAAGGAATACTGGGGCGAAGGTTCAAACAGAGCGAGGAACTGGGCTCGTTACGATGACGGCGAGGGCAGCAAGCTGAAGTTCGAGGAAGGCGTTGACTCATACGTTCCTTATGCAGGTCCGCTCAAAGACAATGTCCAGCTCACTCTCGCAAAGATAAAGGCTACTATGTGCAACTGCGGCGCGCTCTCTATTCCTGAGCTCCAGCAGAAGGCAAGACTTACGCTCGTATCAGCTACATCTATCGTTGAGGGCGGCGCGCACGACGTTATCCTCAGAGATAAGGGCCAGGGTGCTACTATTTAGTCTGCAGTGATCTGCATTTGACGATTAATTTACTGTTAAAGTATTTGGAGGAACCATATATATGGAACATCAGTCAATTTTTGTAGTTGATTTCGGTGGTCAGTATAACCAGCTTATAGCAAGGCGCGTAAGAGAATGCAACGTCTATGCTGAAGTCGTTTCTTACACTGACGCAATGAAAAAAATAAATGAAATGAAGCCGAGCGGCATCATTTTCACAGGCGGTCCTAACAGCGTTTATGACCCTGAATCACCGCACTGTGAGCCTGAAATGTTTGAGCTCGGCATACCAGTAATGGGTATATGCTACGGCTCGCAGCTCATGGCTTACATGCTCGGCGGAAAGGTAGAAACTGCGCCTGTAAGCGAGTACGGCAAGACTATCGTTTCTGTAAAGCCGGGTTCTGTTCTCATGGAAGGCGTAAGCGAAGAAACTGTATGCTGGATGAGCCATACAGATTATATTTCACAGGTGCCTGAAGGCTTTGTGATAACAGCGGATACTCCTGTATGCCCTGTAGCTGCAATGGAATGCCCTGAAAAGAAGTTCTACGCTACACAGTTCCATCCTGAGGTAATGCATACCGAAGAAGGAATGAAGATGCTCAGCAACTTCGTGTATAATGTATGCGGCTGCACAGGCGACTGGAAAATGGATTCATTCGTTGAAAGCGCAATAGAGCAGATCCGTGAAAAGGTAGGCAGCGGTCGCGCGCTTTGCGCGCTCTCAGGCGGCGTAGATTCTTCAGTTGCCGCTGTCCTTATGTCAAAGGCTATAGGAAAGCAGCTCACATGCGTATTCGTAGACCACGGTCTGTTAAGAAAGAATGAAGGCGACGAGGTCGAAGCAGTATTCGGTCCTGAAGGTCCTTACGATCTGAACTTCATACGCGTAAACGCGCAGGATCGTTTCTATGAAAAGCTTGCAGGCGTTACAGAGCCTGAAACAAAGAGAAAGATAATAGGCGAAGAATTCATCCGTGTATTCGAAGAAGAAGCAAAAAAGATCGGAGCAGTAGATTTCCTCGTACAGGGAACTATCTATCCTGACGTTATAGAATCAGGCCTCGGAAAGTCTGCAACTATAAAGTCGCATCATAATGTAGGCGGACTTCCTGATTATGTTGACTTTAAGGAAATAATCGAGCCGCTGAGAATGCTCTTCAAGGATGAAGTAAGAAACGCAGGCAGAGAGCTCGGTATACCTGACTATCTCATAAGTCGCCAGCCGTTCCCTGGTCCGGGTCTCGGTATCAGAATAATCGGCGAAGTTACGGCTGAAAAGGTAAAGATCGTTCAGGACGCAGACGCGATATACCGTGAAGAAATAGCAAAGGCCGGTCTTGATAAGGGTCTCGGTCAGTATTTCGCAGCGCTCACAAACATGCGCTCAGTAGGCGTTATGGGCGATTTCCGCACATACGATTACGCGATAGCGCTCCGCGCAGTAAACACATCAGACTTCATGACAGCAGATGCGGCTCAGATCCCATGGGAAGTACTCAACACAGTAACAAACCGCATCGTCAACGAAGTAAAAGGCGTAAACAGAGTAATGTACGACTGTACATCTAAACCGCCTGGAACAATAGAGTTTGAATGACCTAAAAATCGTGGGAAGCCAGTATTTATGCGGCTTCCCACTTTTTACGTCTATAAAATGTCTACGTTATTTCGAATTTTACTTTTCGGCTTTCTTTTTCAGCTCAGCCTCCCATTCGGCTTTGAGCTTTTCATTTCTACGAGCGATGCGTTCTTCCTCAGACATACCTGACAGATCCAGTTGAGTAACTGGGAAATCCGCGTATGCTTTTATATAACGCATATGATGACGGTGTGGTGGAAGGATATTCGGTCATAAATCTGGTAAAAGCTCACGAGGATGACCTCAGAGTTCTTTACAGCAAGGGATTTGTAAGAATCTTAAATGAAGATCTTGTGACTTATATTGCTGATTTGAGAGAGCAGAACAAAATCAGACCGGACAGGAAGAAGGATAGCATGTATAAAAATCTTCTCCTGCAGATGGAGCCGGATGTTGATCTTCTGGAGAAAAAAGACCGTTCAGATCTTGTGAAAAAATCTGGACGGTCCATGGACGGCGAAATGTCCGCACAGTGTAGTGTAGTAGAGGTTAGTTTAGGTCAGGGTAGTATAGGAGAGTGTAGTGCAGCATCTGATAAGAACACACACACGAAATATCAGCTCGATACTGAAGTGCTTACCGTAGCCGATTATGAATCCTTGATTAAAAAGCATTCCAAGGCGGTTGTAGACGGTGTGATTGGCAGGATTCTTAGTAAACCCTATCATGATAGTGGTTAACAGAAAAAATTGTGAATGGCATAAGATTTTTCAGTAGAATGACAGAATGTGTCATAGCTAGATGATATAATTCAAGGAAAAAGAAGATAACAG
>CAVGAH010000015.1:26584-26954 GCA_963627215.1 bacterium
TTGTAGACGGTGTGATTGGCAGGATTCTTAGTAAACCCTATCATGGCTGCCTGAATATGGCAAAGATATCAGCCTGGTGCGCAGAACAGTCCGTAATGGCACCGACAGGAAAAAACGATAACAAAGAATCCAGACACTCGGATCAACTCAAGAGATTGGCCTCAGAAAGGATCGGTGACTAATATGAACGAAATAACATACAAATGCCCTGAATGCAAGGATCGGGGATTCATATTCTATACCGGCAAGGACGGATATGAATATGCAAAAACATGCAAGTGCCAGGAATTACGAAAAGCTAAAGAAAGACTGGAAAGAAGCGGCCTTGCCAGAGAATTTAAAACGAAAACATTTGATAATTATGATACCT
>CAVGAH010000015.1:26964-27686 GCA_963627215.1 bacterium
GACAGCATGAACGATGCGCTCAAGAGATTTACCGAAAAATACGGCAATGAGATTTACAGAGGAATTAAAAAATAAGGATGCTGAAAATCTTCCGTCTATGATGCTGTGCGGACAGGTGGGAGCCGGGAAAACGTATCTTGGCACTGCGAGCAGCGTGTGTCTCATAGATCATGGGACAGCCGTTATCTATATGGGTTATCGAGACGAAATGACAGCATTAAAATCTAAGATATTAGATGAGTCGGCTTACCGAAAAGAAATTGACAGGTACAAGATGGCACCGGTACTTTTCATAGATGATTTTCTAAAAGGAAAGATCACGGAGTCAGATGTCAATATCGTCTATGAAATCGTGAACTATAGATATAACAATAATCTGCCAGTAATTATCAGCACGGAGAAGACACTGGATGATCTGATCAACTTTGATGAAGCGATTGCCAGCAGGCTGATTGAAATGTGCCGGGGGTATATCATCGTCTTCAGCGGCAAGGAACTGAATTATCGTCTGTACAGAGGGAGGGTTGCTTAATGGCAGTTTATAAAGACAAATGGAATGGATATAAGGGCGACACCTGGCGTGTTGCTTGCTACTACAAAAATTGGAAGGGGGAACGCAAGAAGCATGACAAACGCGGTTTTGCGACTAAGAAAGAGGCAGTAGCCTACGAGCGAGAGTTTCTTGCTAAAACCAGTAAGGACATCAATATGGGATTTAATAC
>CAVGAH010000016.1:0-27526 GCA_963627215.1 bacterium
CATATATATAATTAACAAATAATTATATCAAAATTAACGCTTGATATCCCGCCAGGAACTACTTTCGATCAAAACTATTTTCAATCGGAACTGCTTCTAATTGAAAATATTCCCGATCTAAGCTACTGTTCCTTAGGAACGAGATATGTGATATGAGGAAGCTGTCTGAACTGTTCGGCATAATCCAGTCCATAGCCTATTATAAATTTGTCATCAACAGTGAAGCCTGAGTAGTCAGGAACAACGTCTGTCTTTCTTCTTGCCGGCTTGTCCAGTAATGTACATATCTTTACCGACTTTGCGCCCTTGCCTGCAAAATAGTGATCCTTCAGGTACTTGAGCGTAACGCCTGAGTCGATTATGTCTTCTACTATAAGGACGTTCTTTCCTGAAGGCGAGCGGTCGAGATCCTTTTTTATCTGCACTGATCCGCTTGTTTCAGTAGCGTCACCATAGCTTGAAGCTACGAGGAAGTCCATAGAAACATCGCCATCTATAGCTCTTACAAGATCTGACATAAATACGAAAGAGCCCTTGAGTACGCCTACAACAAATATGTCTTCGCCCTCATAATCTGCAGAGATCTGCTTTCCGAGCTCTTTTACTCTTTCCTTTATTTCTTCTTCTGTCAGCAGCACGCCGCCGACATCGTAACCGGGTACATTAATATCCAATATATCTACTCCTTCCGCAGCCTCCCGGCTGCATCTGCTTTTATCATTAGCTTATCGATTATTTTCGCTGCTTTTTTCCTCTGCCTCGCCTGAAGTACTGTCGTCCACCTCAACGCCCGTGCCGTCTATTATAGTCTTTCCCTTAAACGCTTTTTCGGGATCGACATGCGACGCCTTTTCCTGCCCCTCGTCAGACTCCTTCCAGTATTTATCGAGCTCATCAGAAAGATATGTCAGGATAAAAAGCCATAATATTATGTCGTCTATAAGCCCGAAGCCGAGCACCGGCTCAGGTATGATATCTATAGGCGCTATTAAATATATTATACCAAAAATAATTAATAATTTCTTTCTTTTTGGCACAGAAGGATCCAAAAGAAATTTTTTTATAGATCTTATACGCTTTCCAAGAACAGCAAACGATAAATATCTCATATTATTCCTCTGTCAGAGCTTCTTCCGCAGCAGCAGCGCCTGAAATAATATCCTCTATCACGTCAAGGAGCGCCTCCACGCCTGTTTTCTTAAGAGACGATACAGGAACTACCACATCGTCGGCTCCGAGCTTCAGCGTCTTTTTTATAACGCTTATATTCTTGTTAAGCTCGTTGCGCGAGACTTTATCAGCCTTTGTAGCTACGACTATGCCGTCAAGACCGTGATAACGCAGATATTCGTACATCTGGATATCCTGAGTGCTCGGCGCGTGTCTTACGTCTACAAGCTGGACTACCTTGAGCAGCTTCTGACGGTTTTCCAGATAATTTTCCATCATCGGACCCCATTCTCTGCTCTGAGATTTAGATACCTTAGCATAACCGTAGCCCGGCAGGTCTACTATACGAAACTCGCCGTTAATTTCAAAAAAGTTTATAGTCCTCGTTTTACCGGGACTTCCGCTGACTCTCGCAAAATTTCTGCGGTTCACGAGTGTGTTGAACAGTGAGGATTTTCCTACGTTTGAACGTCCGGCAAACGCTATTTCCGGCATGTCCTCAGCCGGATACTGGTTTTCTCTGACAGCTACAGCCGTCAGCTCTGCTTTTTTGATCTTCATAGGATATAGATATTCCCTTCTGTGATCTTCTTTGCAAAAACTTTACGGACGGACATGCCGCTGTTGTAATACGGCTTTTCCGCGTCCGTCCGCTTATTATTCTAAAATAATTCTGTTTTTAATATACTACTTTACAAGTGCTTCTTCAAGCACCTGGTCTATTACCTTCATGCCCTTGAATGTCATTGCATTCCTTACGTTTGCAGGAAGCTCGTCGAGATCCTTGAGATTTTCCTCCGGCAGGAGAACTACCTTTACGCCCGCTCTGTGCGCGGCTATCATCTTTTCCTTTATGCCGCCTACAGGGAGCACATTTCCGCGCAGCGTTATCTCCCCTGTCATTGCAAGGTCTTTCCTTACAGGTATGCCTGTAAGGGCTGATACCATTGATGTACACATGGTAACGCCTGCTGAAGGACCGTCCTTAGGTGTAGCGCCTTCAGGAATATGGATATGGATATCCTTTTCCTTGTAGAAATTCTCGTCGATGCCGAGCTGCTTGCTTCTTGAGCGTATGACGCTCAGGCCTGCCTTTGCTGATTCCTGCATTACATCGCCGAGCTGACCGGTAAGAACGAGCTTACCTGAACCGTCCATTACTGTAGTCTCTATAAACAGCGTATCGCCGCCGACAGATGTCCACGCAAGACCTGTAGTAACGCCGACTTCGTTGTCTCCTTCAACTATATCGTAATGAGCCTTCTTCTTGCCGAGATATGACTCGATGTTTCCGGCAGTTATACGATATGTCTTTAACTTCGCATCAGCCTTTTTAGACTTTCTTGTCCTTAATTCTCCGCTCTCAACTACCTTGCGGGCTACCTTACGGCATACGCTTCCTATCTCACGTTCCAGATTTCTTACTCCGGCCTCACGAGTATAATAGTTTACTATTGAACGTATTGCGCCTTCTGAAATATTTATCTCTTCCGGCTTAAGTCCGTTTTCCTTTATCTGCTTAGGAACGAGATGCTGCCTTGCTATCTCGACCTTTTCTTCTTCTGTGTAGCTTGAAAGGCTTATGAGCTCCATACGGTCGAGCAGCGGTCTCGGAATAGTATCCGTAGTATTCGCAGTCGTTATGAACAGTACCTTTGAAAGGTCGAACGGAACGTCAAGGAAGTGATCCTTGAAGTCCTTGTTCTGTTCAGGGTCGAGCACCTCAAGCAATGCAGACGCAGGGTCGCCTCTGTAATCAGAGCCTACCTTGTCTATCTCATCGAAAAGGAATACAGGGTTGTTTACACCGCAATCGCGTATGGAAGTGATTATCCTGCCAGGTATAGCGCCGACATAAGTACGTCTGTGACCTCTTATCTCAGCCTCGTCGCGAACGCCGCCGAGCGACATTCTTACGAATTTCCTGTTGAGCGATTTTGCTATAGATTTCGCTATAGATGTCTTACCTACTCCCGGAGGACCTACCAGACATAATATCGGACCCTTGAAATCCTTTGAAAGGCTCATTACCGCAAGATATTCTATTATCCTGTCCTTGACCTTATCAAGACCATAATGCTCGTTGTCGAGTACCATCTTTGTCTTTGTAAGGTCTATCTTGTCCTTTGTTGAAGTGTTCCACGGAAGCTCAAGTATACATTCGATATAATTTCTGAGGACAGATACGTCAGGCGATGACGCCTGCAGTCTGAGCATCCTCTTTATTTCTTTCTCTATCTTTTCATGTATCTTTGGCTCGAGCTTGAGCTCATCAAGACGCTTCAGCCACTTTTCTACTTCCTCGTCAAGGCTCTCGTCCTGACCGAGCTCGTGCTGTATAGTCTTTATCTGCTCTCTCAGATAGTATTCCTTCTGGTTTTCAGTAAGCCTCTGCTTTACCTTCTGGTTGATATCGTTCTCTATCTTCATTATCTCGATCTCACGAGCGATAAAGCTGCTTAACTTTTCCAGACGCTCTACAACATCTGTTATAGCGAGTATCTCCTGTTTGTCCTCTGTCCTGATATCCATATGCGAGGTTATGATATCAGCGAGTCTGCCCGGCTCTTCTATCGCCTCGATACCTGGGAATATTTCCTTTGATACCTTCTGCGTATTGTCCAGGTATTCCCCAAACTGCGTAAGGACTGTACGCAAGAGTGCCTGCGCTCTCGGTGTATCCTTCTGAGATTCATCTTCTCCGAGAGTCTCTATTTCGGCACGGAAGTAAGGTACCTCCTGCAGCATTGCAGTTATCCTTCCTCTGGAAATTCCTTCCACAAGGACTCTTATAGCATTGCCCGGAAGTCTGAGCATCTGCTTTATCCTTGCCGTAGTACCCACCTCAAAGAAATCATCAGGTGTAGGAAGATCTGTATCAGGATTCCTCTGTGTTACGAGAAATACCATTTGATTCGACATCATAGCGTTTTCTAAAGCGCTTATTGATTTTTCTCTGCCTACATCAAAGTGGAGCAGCATAGTAGGAAATACTGTAATTCCTCTGAGAGGTATCACAGGCATTCCTGCCCTTTCTGTACCAACTGTATGAATGAGATCCTCTATCTCATCATTCTGAAAGACGTCATCATCGATCGTTCTTTCAACTTCATTTTCTAGCGTGGTTTCGTCTATGCCTTCAAATGTCTTTTTTTCATCTGCCATAGTTTCCGCCTCCTGTCTTTAAATTATGCCCCGCACTGAGTCAGTGCATATCGCAGACTGCCGCTCGCGCAGCTGCGCATGGCGTTAATCTGCAGCGTCAAAGCCGCACATCGAAAAAAGGGGCATAATGCTATGCCCCTTTTGAATCAGCTTCTGTATCTTCGCCGTCAAGCACGAGTGCCGGATCAGCCTTATCATCTACCGTATCCTTAGTGATTATACATTTGCGTATATCCTGTCGTGACGGTATCTCAAACATGATGTCTGTCATCAGGTTTTCCATGATACTTCTGAGACCTCTTGCACCGGTCTTGCGCTCTATTGCTTTTTCAGCGATCCTTACTATCGCGTCATCCTCTATTTCAAGCTCTACATTATCCATTGAGAATAACTTCTTGTACTGCTTCAAAAGTGCGTTCTTAGGTTCATTGATTATTCTGACAAGCGCATCAGCGTCAAGCTCCTTAAGCGTAACAAGTACAGGAAGTCTGCCTACGAACTCAGGAATAAGACCGTACTTAAGAAGATCCTCAGGCTGTATCCTTGAAAGCAGCTCAGAATCATTTCCCTTTGCCGGCTTTATATCAGCATTGAAGCCGATAGTCTTTTCGCCTATCCTTCTCTGGATGACCTGATCCATTCCATCAAAAGCGCCTCCGCAGATAAACAGGATGTTAGTCGTGTCTATCTGAAGGAATTCCTGATGAGGATGCTTTCTGCCGCCCTGAGGAGGAACACTGGCAACAGTACCCTCCAGTATCTTGAGGAGTGCCTGCTGTACACCTTCACCGCTTACATCCCTTGTAATTGAAACGTTTTCAGACTTGCGCGCTATCTTGTCTATTTCATCAATGTATATTATACCCTGCTGAGCGCGTTCTATATCATAATCAGCAGCCTGAATTAATTTCAGAAGTATATTTTCTACATCTTCTCCGACATAACCTGCTTCAGTAAGCGCAGTAGCGTCGGCTATAGCAAAAGGAACCTGAAGTATTTTTGCCAGAGTCTGCGCCAGCAGAGTCTTACCTGATCCTGTAGGGCCTATCATAAGAATATTGCTCTTTTGGATCTCTATACCATCTTCCGTAGTATATTTCTGGCTCTCTATCCTCTTGTAATGGTTGTATACAGCCACTGCGAGATTTTTCTTTGCATCATCCTGACCTATTACATAATCAGAAAGATGATCTGCGATTTCTTTAGGCTTAGGCAGCTCAGAACCGTCCTCGAGAGCCGGCTCGGCAGCATCAAACTCCTCATGAAGGATATCTTCACATAAAGCGATACATTCATCACAGATATATACTCCCGGGCCTGCCACGAGGCGACGCACCTGTTCCTGCGTCTTGCCGCAGAATGAGCACTTCAACTGCTTTGTATCGTCGAATTTTGCCATATCCTACTATCCCCTTTCTCCGGAAATACAGTTGACAGATGCTCCATCGATATTCCAACTTACACGCTGTCATTCAATTCCGAACAAATATTTCATTAGATTAAATTTATGTCACCAAGACGCTTACGCGCGCTTAGTTATCACCTTGTCAATAAGACCGTATTTCAGTGCTTCCTCAGGATCAAGGAAATTATCGCGCTCAGTGTCATTTTCTATTACAGAAAGTCTCTGACCTGTATTTGCAGCGAGTATCTTATTCATGCGTTCCTTTATCTTGAGCATGCGGTCCGCATGTATCTTTATATCAGTTACCTGACCCTGCATACCTCCGAGTGGCTGATGGATCATGATCTCTGCATTAGGAAGCGCCATTCTCTTTCCCTTTGCACCTGACGAAAGTAAAAATGCACCCATGCTCGCAGCCATACCTATACATATAGTGCTTACATCCGGCTTAATGTACTGCATAGTATCATATATAGCCATTCCGGCAGTTATAGATCCGCCCGGACTGTTTATATAGAAATTTATATCCGCATCCGGATCCTCTGACTCAAGGAAAAGCAACTGCGCCACTATAAGGCTTGAAGTATAGTCATTGACCTCTTCTCCGAGAAAAATGATCCTGTCCTTAAGAAGTCTTGAATATATGTCGTAAGAGCGCTCTCCGCGCGCTGTCTGTTCAACAACTACAGGTACTAACGCCATCTGGGTTCCCCCTTCTTTTTAGAATACACGGAATAGGACCCGCAAAAACAGATCCTATTCCAGTAAAAATCCGAATTATTTATCTGTTTACCGACCGCGTCACCGCGGCAGCATATCGCTCGTTCGGCGAGCTCCGAACTACTGTGGATCTCCGCCTAAAGCAGCAGCTACCTTGTCTTCGAGCTTCTGCTGGTCAGACTTCTGAGCTTCTACCTGATCATAGTCGATCTCATGAACTACAGCGTTTGCAGCGATGATATCGAGAGCCTTCTTTGAAGCAACATCATTCTTGATGTACTTGATGTCGTTTCCTACGAGTTCTCTCATTCTTTCAGCATCTACACCATACTGAACGCCCATTCTTCTGAGTTCCTCAGTGAGTTCTTCTTCAGTAACTTCGATACCCTCGTTCTTAGCGATAGCCTGAACGATAAGACGTGACTTGACCTTTCTCTCAGCATCGTATCTGATCTGTTCTCTGAACTCTTCGATATCAGTGTGAGTTTCCTGGAGATACATCTGGAGGTTAGCTCCTGTGTAGCTGAGCTGTTCCTCGAACTGTCTGAGGAGCTCGTCGATCTCGTGCTCGATCATTACTTCAGGGATATCTACGATGATGTCCTCATAGATCTCCTTCATAGCTTCGTTCTTTATATTATTCTGATTCTGCATTTCCTTGTTTGCAGTCAGCTTCTTTTCGATATCTTCCTTCCACTCGTCGATAGTGTCGAATTCGCTGCATTCCTTAGCGAGATCGTCATTTATTTCAGGTGGTTCTTCTTCCTTTACTTCATGGATAGTGCACTTGAAGGTGATCACCTGGTCAGCGAGTGACTTTTCAGGATAATCGAATGGGAATTTAACTTCGATCTCCTTTTCTTCGCCTGCCTTAACTCCTACGAGCTGATCTTCAAAACCAGGAACGAATTCGTTTGAACCTAACTTGAGCTTATGGTTCTCAGCAGTACCGCCTTCGAACTGAACACCGTCAGGTCTGAATCCCTTGTAATCAAGAACTACTGTATCCATCATTGCTGCAGGTCTGTCAACAGTTACAAGTCTTGCGTTTCTCATAGCATAGCTTCTGAGCTGAGCATTAACATCCTTTTCAGTTACCTTAGTTGTAGGAACTGAAACTTCAACTCCCATATAGTCGCCAGGAAGTACTGTTACTTCAGGCTCTGTGAGGAACTTTACATTGAAAGTGAATCCGCTGCCTGCCTTGAGTTCCTGATCGCTGAGGTCAACATCAGGATAATCTACAGGCTCATAACCTATCTCTTCAAGAGCTTCAGGATACTTTTCGTTGAAGATCTTTGAAACTGCATCTTCAATAAAGATATCTGCGCCATAGAAGTTTTCGATCATCTTTCTTGTTGCCTTGCCTTTTCTGAAACCAGGCACTGTGAAACGCTTTCTGTTTTCCTTATATACTTTGTCGATGGCACTGTCGAATTCCTCTGCAGTGATCTCCATCTTCATGCTTACAGTGTTTATTTCTCTGTTTAAAAACTCTGCCTTCATTTTAAAAATTTTTCCTCCTACAAGTGATTTGCATCCATATTCAAAAAATTATACCCTTTTTATCAAAATTTGTAAAGGGTGATGACTGCCCGTCAGGTGGATCGGGCGAATTCACATCAGTCTTTATCACTGCTGCTGCGAAGCAGCTCCATACCGCGTCCGTATTTCGACTCAACGCCCGGTATAAGACCGAACCTTGCGGCGAGATCCTCGCCTATATGTTCTATTTCATGGATATCGCCTGAATAAAGCTCAAGTTCAAGCTCTCTTATGTCCAGATCACCTGCAGTCGTTACTATATTTCCGACATCAAGCGCGGCCTCGCATATCGTCGAACCTGTATCTATGCGCATTATCCTGCGCAGAAAATCTGTTTCAAGCCTTTTCTCAAGCGGTCTGTCCCCTATAAGTTCTATCAGTTCCCGTCCTTTTTCACTTTCAGCAAAAACATCAAGTGTCGGCTTGCTGTCATCAAATGAATCAGAAAGCTGTATGTTCAGCTCTTCACGTTCATGAAGACCTTCAGTCTGTCTTCCACCCCATTTAATGGTTGCAACAACGTGCGGGCCCTCATGTCTGATCCTGAATGCTGCATCTACGCTGCTCAGCATTCCGTCAGGCGTATCATAATATACCGCCTTCATCTGGAGTGCCTGGCGGGAGTCCACATCACCGTACTTTTTAAAAACGGTTTCCTGCCATAGCTCTTCGATGATTTCTTCGTTCGGAATCAGATATTTAAATTCAATTTCCATTGAACTCTCCTGTCCTGCTCTCGTATGTCTGCCAAAAAAAGAGCAATTTTCCGCATCATTTTACCACAAGCATATTACAAATACAAGCAGAACCGTTAATATTCGTGACCTGCCCGTTCTGTGCGGATATATACATCTATAATACTTTACTTAAAAATGATTTAGTTCTTTCATTTTCGGGATGGTTAAATATTTTATCAGGAGTTCCCTGCTCCATGATTATACCCTGATCCATGAAAAATACTCTGTCAGCTGCTTCGCGGGCGAAGCCCATTTCGTGAGTGACTATTACCATAGTCATTCCGTTTGCCGCAAGCTCCTTCATTATTTCAAGGACCTCTCCTACCATCTCAGGGTCAAGAGCCGACGTCGGCTCATCAAACAGCATGACTTCAGGATTCATTGCAAGCGCTCTGGCTATAGCTACTCTCTGCTGCTGTCCGCCTGAGAGTTCCGCAGGATATGCGTCCGCTTTATCGGCAAGACCGACCTTTGCGAGCAGCTTTCTGCCTTCTGCCTCCGCTTCAGCCTTCGATACCTTCTTGACCTTTATCGGTGCGATCATTATATTTTCAAGAACTGACTTGTGAGGGAACAGATTGAACTGCTGGAATACCATTCCCATATGAGTCCTCGTTTCGTTGATAGTCTTTTCTTCTACTCTTTTGCCGTCAAGGTATATCTCACCTTCAGTAGGCTCCTCGAGAAGATTCAGACATCTGATAAATGTCGATTTGCCTGAGCCTGACGGTCCGATAATGCATACCACCTCATTATCGTGTATAGTTTCGGTTATGCCCTTGAGGACTTCGTTGTGACCGAAACGCTTAACAAGATTTTTTATTTCTATCATGATCTAAAATCCTGCCTTTCTCTTCTTTGTCGTTGGTGCTCCGTTTGAGCTTGCCATACGCTTTTCAAGGTAAGCTACAACTCTTGACAGAGGGATCGTCATGCACATGTATATCACAGCTACACCGATGTAAGCCGGGAATGATTTAAAGTCTCTTGACGCCCACAGCATACCCTCTCTTGTTATTTCAACGATGCCGACATATGAGAGTATGGATGTTTCCTTTATAAGCGTAACAAATTCGTTAGCCATGGCCGGAAGTATCACTCTGAACGCCTGCGGCAGTATGATGTTTGTCATCGTCTTAGACTTTGACATGCCGAGTGAACGAGCCGCCTCAGTCTGACCTTTGTTGACCGCCTGGATACCGCTTCGTATTATCTCTGCGAGATACGCACCGCTGTTCAGTCCGCATGCTATGATACCTACTATTACTATAGGCTTCCATGTAAATGACATGCTTCCGCCTGACATCGAGTTGATGATCTGCGGTACACCGTATGCGAGTATCAGGACCTGTACGAAGAGCGGTGTTCCTCGTATTATCTCAACATATATTGAAGCAGGCCACTTGAGGACCTTATGCTGCGACATCTTTCCGAGCGCCATTATAAGTCCTATGACAAGTCCTATGATAAGAGCTCCGGCAGTAACGTAAAGCGTTGTTCCGATACCATATGCCGCGATTTTTATACCCTGTAAATAATCTGCCATATAATTTCTCCCTGTTTTATTTTTTAATCAGCTAAAGTATTATACAGGAACATTCTCATAAATACAATAGGCGGCCCCGCTGAGCCGCCTATATTTTCAAATATCTATACTTTTATCAATATATATTACTTAAGATCATGTCTGTGACGCTCGAAGTAATCCTTCGTTTCTTTTACTACGACACCGCTGAGGGCTATGAGGGCTATCATATTTGGCAGAGCCATGAGGCCGTTGAATATGTCGGCGATAGTCCATACTGCTGAGAGTGTCATGTAAGGTCCGATGAATACTGCGAGTATGTAGAGCCAGCGGTAAGCCTTTACTACCTTCATGTTTCTGTTTGAAAGGTACTCGAGGCAGCGCTCGCTGTAGTAATCCCATCCGAGTATAGTTGTGAATGCGAAGAATATCAGGCAGATCATGAGAATGAATGCTGATATCGTCGGTGAGATAGGAAGTCCGTTCTGGAATGCGTAAGTAGTTACCTGAACGCCTTCGATGCCTTCTACCTGCCATGCGCCTGTTACTACGATAGAAAGGCCTGTCATAGTACAAATGATGATAGTATCGATAAATGTACCTGTCATTGATACGAGACCCTGACGTACAGGCTCCTTTGTCTTAGCTGCAGCTGCCGCTATAGGAGCTGAACCGAGGCCGGCTTCGTTTGAGAAGATACCTCTTGCAACACCCTTCTGCATTGCGATGAAGAGCGTACCCACTACGCCGCCCGTTACTGACTGCGGGTTGAATGCTCCCTTTACGATAACTGCGATAGCTTCAGGAATGTGAGTTATATTCAGGATTATAAGCGCGAGGCAGAATACAATGTAGATAACTGACATGAACGGAACTATTATCTGTGATACATCAGCTATACGCTTGATGCCGCCGATAACTACGAGTGCTACGCAGATAGCAAGAACGAAGCTTGATATAACTACTGCGATGGAATATTCGCCTACTACAGGGAGGTTGACCATCATCTGTGAATCAGGGTCAAAGAAGTTCTTTACTGCGCTGGCGATACCGTTTACCTGTGTAAATGTACCGATACCCATAAGACCTACGCAAACTCCGAAGAATGCGAATATCTTTGCAAGCCACTTCCAGTTTTTGCCCATACCTTTTTCAATATAATAGAAAGGTCCGCCGAGAGAATGTCCATCAGGATCTACCGTTCTGTATTTAACAGCCAAAAGTCCTTCCGAATACTTTGTAGCCATACCGAAGAATGCAGCTACTACCATCCAGAAAAGCGCGCCCGGACCGCCTGTACATACTGCTGTAGCAACGCCGACTATGTTTCCTGTACCGATAGTCGCGCTGAGTGCTGTACAGAGTGCGCCGAAGCTTGTAACTTCGCCGTGTGCGCCTTCTTCATTTTTTATCATGAACTTGAGTGCCTTGCCGAGATGGCGAACCTGAAGTAAACCAAGTCTTACTGTGAGGAGGATGCCTCCTGCGATGATGAGTACCATCAGTGGAACGCCCCAGACAAAATCGTCTATGGCGCCTAAAATGTTGTTGAAAGTTTCCATAATTACCTGTCCTCTCCTGAAAAACATGTGCTTACAGGGAAAAGACCGATCCGTGGAAAAATAGACATTAAAAAATCGAATAATCAATAATTCCGAAAAAATACGTATATTTCTTTTGTTTTCTTTCCCTGCAAATAAAAAAGCCGGAATCTGTTTCGTTATTTCAGATTTCCGACGCTGAGAGAAAGGATTAAGCTATAAAACATTAGCTCTGTCCTTTTGCCTGAGAGATTAGCACTGGCTGTGCATTACACCTTCGGCGCTTTACTGCCTGACTTACGATGCTGAAGTTCTGTATCCGGATACGGAACTCCTTCGTCCGTCAGACGAAAGACTCTCCAGAGTCGCTGTCCACACGGCATCCGCAGCGGCGGTGTCCTATGTGAACGCAATAGAAATGTTACCACTATAGCTGTTATTTTTCAATACGTAATTTATTTTCAGTAATATATTTTGTCATAGCTGTTTATTGCGTAAATTATTTCGTATAATTGTATACAAACTGAATATTTTACCGCTTTAACGTGTGATTCGTATGCATATATATAATATTCTATATTTTGTTAAGAATATCAACACTTTGCGTCCGCCCGGCGGACCCACAGCCTGTCAACTATTCAAAAAACAAACGAACTGACCCATTCCGAATACAAACAGGCCAGTTCATAATTATTGCTTTATTTTCATACCGCACTTATCAGGACAGCAGTCCTACGAGCATGAGCGCCACTGAAACGCAGGCGAGGACGCCTACTGCTGCGAATGCTATGCACATGCCTTTAGGGAGCTTTTTTCTGTTGAATATCGAAAAGCATATGAGCGCGATGCCCAGACCCGCGCCGAATGCCAGCGCTGTTATGAAAAGCGGGCTTACTGCTGCCGCTCCTTCTGTTGATATAAGTTCCATGGATGGTATTCCTCCGTTTATTTATTAATTACTTTCTATTATTACCGTTCTCGTACTGTTATCCCAGTCTACTTTATAGCCTGCTGCTTCTGCAAGGTAACGCACAGGTGCGTAAGTTCTTGAATTTTTAATTATTGCTTCAGTATCCATAGTCTTATTTTCAAACACTGTGAAATTTCCTGATGCATCCTCTTTCATGACTCTGTAATTGTTTGAGTCTATGGTAAATACCACTTTCAGGGAATCCCTGGTAAATATCGCCTGACGGTTTTCGTTCTCCCATTCCACGTCCATGCCGAGCGCATCGCCTACGACTCTGAGCGGGCAGAGTGTTCGATTATTTTTATCTATAAACGGAGCTGCATCTGTGTACTGTATGTATTTTCCGTTCACAGTGATATTTATCGCGTTCGGGTCTGACGACGGAGCCGTCGCCGTATTGTTGTTATTATTGCCGCTGTCAGTATTATTGCTGCTATTATTTTTACCGGCGTCGGGATCGTTGGGTGTCGCTGCACTGCTGCCGCCGTTGCCTCCGTTCGCATAATACGTCGTGTAAAGGTTTACGATATTGGAATCGTTCGCCATCAGCTTGTATCTGAAGTGGATCTCGCCCTTTATGTTGCTGTCTGCCTTGTTTATGGCAAGCTGGCGCTGCAGCTCTGACGTTCCGTACCATACGCTGTTTTTGTCAGTCACGTTTGATGAACGATAGTCTGCCATGCCTATGTAAAGGTCTACATCGCTGCCCTTGACCGCATCGCTCCACCATTTAGCGAGCACACTGTAGTCAGCTACAGTATATCCTATGTTCCAGTAGATCTGCGGCACTATGTAATCTATAGTTCCTGCGTTTATCCAGGCCAGGCAGTCGGCAAATTTCTGAGTGTACGCTTCGCTGCCCTTTGTTGCTGAGCCGTTCGGCATAGTAGTAGAATTCGCCCAGATGCCCTGAGGGCTTATGCCGAAGCGCAGGCTGCTGTCTGCCTGATGGAGCTTTGTATCGAGCTCCGCAACGAGCTTGTTTACGTTGTCGCGTCTCCACGCGCTCTTGTCTGAATATCCGCTGCCGTATGCGTTCCATGAAGCATCGTCATTGAACGATGTACCAGGATAAAAATAATCGTCCATATGTATGCCGTCAACATCGTAATTATTCACTATCTCAAGTGCGCCCTTTACTATAAGGTCTACAGACTTTGGGTTTCCCGGGTCGTAGTAATAGTTTCCGTCGCTGTATTTTACTACGCAGTCAGCGTAATCTCCCTTTGCCGGGTTATCAGCAGAAAGGCTGTTCCATTCCGTGTCGCCGCCACGCGTTATCCTGTAAGGGTTTATCCATGCATGAAGCTCAAGACCGCGCGCATGAGCCGCACTCACCCAGTACTCGAGCGGGTCGAAGCCGCCAGCAGGAGCTACTCCCTGAGTTCCTGAAATGTAGCTGCTCCACGGGAATATATCAGACTTGTAAAATGCGTCGCCGCATGGTCTGACCTGCAGGAATACCGTATTCATATTCATAGCCTTTATATTATCAAGTATCTTGTCTGCTTCAGCCTTTAGCGTTGCTGCGTCAGTAGTTTTTACAGACGGATAATCGAGGTTCATCACCGTTGATACCCATATGCCGCGCATATCGTCAGCACTTGTCTTTGTTACAGTGCCTGAGGCAGATGATGAGCTGCCGTCAGCAGCCCATACGGACATCAGTGATGTCGCTACTGTCCATACTACAAATATTACAGCAATAACGAGTGCTGTAACCGACAGCCATCTCTTGCGCTTTCTTGCGTAGCTGTTTTTACTGTCAGCATTTTTATTATCCTTTGTGTTGTTTTGTACCATTCTTTTCTCCTTGACCCTCTTTATTTTTCTAATAGATACATTTTTAAATTTAATATATTTAAATAAATAAACCACGTACCTCAATGGAAGTACGTGGTAATGATTATACTACACTATTTTGCCAAAACAGCCTTATTAATGAAAACTTAATATGGCATTTTGTATTTTTACTGCATTACGTTATTTAGTTGGAACATTAAAGCGTTATTATTTCAGCGTTTTTCAGTATCTCGCGGCCTGTCGCGTCGATCTTATCAAGCATCTCCTGCCCGCACACTTCACGTATCATCCGTATGGCGCGTCCGAGATCGGGCGGCCGCCACTCGCAGCTGTGGCAGTCAGAGCCGAGCACATGTATCTTTCCTTCCTCGAGCAGTGGCTTAAAAAACTGGATATTGCTGTAATTATTTATATATATTGCATTCATTTGTATAAGTACTTCGTCCATATCGTAATAATGCTGTATGTATTTTTTCGGCGTAAAATTCAGGAAATATCTGTCTATATGCGGAAGCATAGGCGTAAGCGGCGAATTAAGCGCTATATCGTCTATAGTCTTTACAACGGAATCCGACCACGGTATGAACGGCATTTCTGTCAGGATATACCCGGTTCCTTTTATTTGAAGCTCGTCAATATAATCCCATTTGTTCATTCCGGGAATGTATTCTACCTCTGCTCCCAGCACGACCTTCGGGACCATAAGGCGGTCTTCGTCTGTAAGAGCCTCGCGTATCCAGTCAAGGCGTTCCTGTCTGTCGCGCAGCCATGTGCCTATCTTATGCTCGCCGCGCCTGAAATGCGATGTAAGGACGACCGTATCTATGCCCTGTGCGAAGCTCTGCTTCAGCATCGTTATCGATTCCTGAACGTTATGAGATCCGTCATCTATGTCAGGCAGTATGTGAGTGTGAAAATCGATCATTTGTGTGATTCCTTCAGCTGCCCCGGGCAGCAGCGGACTTTCTGCATTATACGCACAATGCTATACGATATCTGAAAGTACGACTATAAGTATTCCTGACTCAACGCTGATCTCAGCGACGTCTTCTGTGAATTCATTGCTCACGCCGAGCGCGAACGTATTTGTGAGTATAGCGCCCTCAAGCGGATATTTAACGCCTCTCAGCGTTACTCCTGTACATTCCGTATCAAATGCAAATACAGAAAGATTTCGCCATGAGCTGCGCGGTACGCGGCGTTTTCCGTTTCTGACTGCAAATATCTGGTGGTGACCGTCAACTATCTGCAGGTCTGTATCCCTCTCGGCAGCATACGCAACAAGTGAAATATTTGCAAGCATGTGGTCTACCCGCCCGCCAAGCGCGCCCACGAGCATTATCCTGCGATAACCGCGCTTTATGGCGAGCTTCAGCGCCATCATCGTATCTGTATCGTCCTTTTCAGGCTTTGTGCGTATTATTTCTGTTTCGGGTCCGCCCGGAAGCTCGCCCGTATATGAATCAAAATCTCCTATCAGCACATCCGGGACTATCTCCGCACGCCGGGCGTGTACATAGCCTGCATCGCATGCTATTACGAGATCTGCCTTTTTAAAGCTCACAGGGAAACAGCATTCCGGGGCTCCTGATATTATAAGACAGAATTTTGACATTTTATCACTTCCTCAGTATCATATTTTAATAAATACAGGACACCTGCTGTTGCCTACGAAATATACGTAACGCTCCGTGTACAGGGAACTTCAACTACGCTTATCCGTATATTCTCCGGCATTAGGCATTATATGTTGTCTTTTTGTATTAATAAAAATTATAATAAAAAATAATTTAATTTTTCTTTATTTTAATTTTATTTATCTCCGTCATGAGCGCCTGGCGCTCGTTTGGGATGTGTTCTGTTATTACAGCCTCGAGCAGCGCATTAAGAACATCTCCCACTTGTGCTCCTGTAATTCCTGCCGAAGCCACATCACGACCGTTCACTGCGAGTCCGCTGAGATCGATACAATCTCCTGATGAGATAATGTCATCACGCAAATTCGCGAGGGCTGCATTTTTTGACTCTGCTTCGCCGATATATTTTTCGTATTTTCCTGACGCGTCTGCGTGCCTTACATACATGAGCTCATCAAATATCTGTATTCCCAATCTTCCGAGCCAGCGGCGCACATCGGCGCGCTCCGGCTTTATTTTAAGGTCATGATATTTGATAAGTTCAACTATATGTTCTATCATCTTTTTAGGCAGCTTCATCCTTCGCAGTATGATTTCTGCCATTTCAGCGCCTTTTGCCGGGTGTCCCTGAAAGCGTCCGCGCCCGTTGTCGTCTATGACGCAAACTACAGGCTTTGCTATGTCATGAAACAGCATGGTGAGCCTGAACACTGGTCTCGGCGGTATGTCTGCCACAGCGCACAGCGTATGGTGCCATACGTCACGGTTATGATAAGGGCTGCGCTGGTCAAATCCTATCATTGCCTGAAGCTCAGGTATGATGAAGCAGAATATTTCCTTATAATCATCGAGCAGCGCGGCTGCTCCGCTGCCGCACATGAACTTTACGAATTCTTCTGTTATACGCTCCTGTGAAACGTGCGTCAGCAGAGGATAATTGCTGCGTATCGCTGCTTCCGTCGCAGGCTCAGGCTTTAAGCCCTTTTCCGACATGAAGCGCAGCGCTCTGAGTATGCGCAGCGCATCCTCGTGAAAACGCGCGTCGGGGTCGCCGACGCAGCGCAGTATACCTGCTTTCAGGTCCTTTTGCCCTTCGAATGGGTCGGCCAGGCCGACGCCGGGGCTGTATGCCATTGCATTTACTGTGAAATCACGTCTTGCAAGGTCTTTATTTATATCGTTTACAAACGATACGTTATCTGGATGGCGTCCGTCACTGTAGCTGCCTTCCCTGCGAAACGTTGTTATTTCAAAGCTTTCATACTTTATTTCATTATCATTAGCCTTATCGTCATTGATATATTCGTTGCCGACATCATCAGCCGATGCGCCGTCAGCGCCGCATTTCATCATAAGCGTGACAGTGCCGTGCTTCAGACCGGTCGGTATTACGCGCTTATCCGCAAAAATACGCATGACCTCATCGGGAAGCGCTGATGTGCATATATCCCAGTCGTGAGGCTGCTTTCCCTGCAGCGTGTCGCGGACGCATCCGCCTACTACGTAAGCGCTGTAGCCGTTCTCACTCAGACGTTTTATTATTTTTTCTGCATTCTCAGGTATTTTCATATTCCACTTTCCTGCAAATGTCTATCAAGTGCCATTTCTTTCTATTATATCAGTTATTCTGCCATAATGAAATATTGTCTGCGCTATTCGTTAGTCATATACAACTTTCTTAACAATTCTTAAATATCTGCATATGCGAAAATTTGTGTGGTATTATTTCAACATACTATTGTAATAGTGGTGCATATATACTATTATAGTAGTATGATTCAAAAAGGGTTAAAAATATAAAAAAATTCAAAAGGGTATTTCAAAAGGAGTATTAAAAAGAGATTAAAATGGAAAAAAGAATATTGAAAAGGATCCTGATCTTAATATGCGAGATCATCCTTATCGCAGCCGTCGTAACAGCCTGTGCATTTCTGAAATGGACGTCGCAGTCTCCGGCTTCGCCGTCGTATGATGCAGACATGCCGATACTCATGTATCACGACCTGAACGACGGAACGCAGCCCTGTAATTCTATGACCGTAACTGCTGTGCGCATGGAATCGGACCTGAAATGGCTCAGCGACAACGGATACACTACCGTGCTCCCTCGCGAGCTTGCTGCAGGCGTGCCATTGCCGGACAAGCCTGTCATGATAACGTTTGACGATGGCTACAGGAGCAATTACGACATACTTTTTCCGCTTTTAAAAAAGTACGATATGAAGGCTGCTATATCGGTCGTCGTTTCGGCTGTCGACAACGGCTCAACGTGCGTGCTCACATGGGACATGTGTCGTGAGATGACTGATTCGGGGCTTGTTGAGATAGATTCCCATACATACGACCTTCACAATCCCGATACTTACGGAGTTTACAAGAATAAAGGCTACAACGGCATCCAGCGTCACCGCTGGGAAGGGCTGTGCAGCTACAAAGCGCGTGTCATAGACGACATCATAAAAAGCTGCGACCGTATAAAACAGGAAACAGGGCAGCCGCCGTCAATGCTCGCTTATCCTTACGGCATTTCCGACAAAGTCGCCCTGCTTTATGTACATCATTATTTTCCTGTAACAGTCGTAACTGCGTCCAAAACAGCTGACCTGAGCCACGGTCTGCATGAGCTTACGCGTTTTTCAGTAAATATGGACAATGCGCTTGACTGCGTGATAAACAGTGATAGTACGAATTAATATTACAAATTAATATTTAATAATTGCAGCGGTCGCCCGCTGAGCAGTATGCTGCAGTTGTATATGATGATGCCCTGTTTTTACTTTTTATCATCAATATTCAGTATATTCAACGTTCTGCGGCCGAATACGTCGAACGTTATCGCGGCCTTGCAGTCGCCTGCATTACTGTTGTCACTGCCGCCGGCATCGTCCAAGTCTCCGGCGGCTTTGAGCTGCTGCTCGCGCATACCGTCGGCAGTTCTGAATACTACGCGGTGCGGCGTAAGGCATCCATCGGCGTTTAGCGTTCCTACTATTTTATAATCTGTAAATGAATCCGGGTCGGCGGCTAAAAGCTGCTGACCCTTTTCCATATCCGAGGGCCTTAACGGCAGCTCGCGCGCCTGGCGCGCACCTTCATTTTTATATTCGTTTTCGGACAGGCTCCACAGCTGAAAAGCGCTGTCGCGCTTTAAAAGGCGCTTTACCGTATTGCTTATCGCAAGCTCGCCCGCGTCTGCGCATATGAAATTTCTTCCCAGCTTTGCTGCTGCTCCCGCGAGAGTTCCCGAACCGCAGAAAAAGTCGGCGCACAGGTCGCCCGGATCTGTTACTGACTTTATTATTTTTTCAAGAAGCGCCTCAGGCTTCTGAGTTGCATAGTTCAGGCGCTCGCCTGAGCTCCTGCCTACCATGTCTATCTGCCAGACGTCACGAGGATTTACAAGTGTGTACCAGCCTACATCGTCCTGATATTCCTCCACACCTTTGAAATGATACGGTCTGAAGCCTCTATTGTAAGATTTTTCCTTTTCTTGTTTGTTAAATTTGTAATTTTCTGTCTTTCCGTAAAATAATATCGTATCATGCTTGCGCGAAAAATGACGCTTTGCGGCGCCGCCTGATTTATACGTCCATATTATCTCATTTACAAAATTTTCAGCGCCGAATATCTCGTCCATTATCAGCTTTACGGCATGTACAGCGTGCCAGTCGAGGTGGATGAATATGCTGCCCTCCGGCTTGAGGGCATCGCGCATGAAATACAGGCGTACTGTTATCATTCGCAGATAATCCTTTATATCACGATTCCACATGTCGCAGTAGGCGCGCTGTCTGAGCTTTATCGTATGGAACGCGGGTCCGTCACCCTCATTCTGAGCGCTGCCGGACTTGACGCTCTTCGCGGCCTCTGCGCGCTTTGCCGCTTTTTCGCTGCAATATACTTCTACGTTTACCTCCTGCTTCGTTTTCGTGAAAAACGGCGGGTCGCAGTAGATCATATCGAGCTTTTCTCTGAACGACCCGTTTCTTATGCCGTCCGCAAGCAGTTGAAGGTTGTCTGCATGATATATACGGCCCGACGATTTTTCCGCCGTATCATCATCATTTTCCGAGCCTGCGTTTTCCGTCTCCATGACGTAGCAGCCATGAGTACCGCTCTCAAGCAGGCGTTTGTATTCTTTTTCAGCGTCTGTTACTATCTGAGCGAGTTCTCCTATGAAGCTCATCGTTTACTTTTCCTTCCATTACTGTTATTTCTGCCGCTATTATTTCTATTGCTATTTTTATTACTGCTATTTTTATTACTGTCTCTGCCGCCGTTCTTCCTGTTTTTTACATCATAGTTATCAGAACGGCCGCCTGCTGCACCGGCGCGGTCCCTGCCGGGGCCGCGCCCGCGGCCGCCCCTCGCGCCGTTCTCCGAACCGCGCGGTCCCGAGCCTCCCGGCCTGACAAGCGCCTCCGGCCCTTGTCCTATAAGATCCTCGCGCCCGATAAGCCGCAGCGCCTTACGCACAAGCTCCGCGTTCTCAGGCTTGTTAAAATGCAGCATGGCGCGCTGCATGTGCTTTTCCTCAGGATCGCGCGCTACATAAACGCTTTCCTTAGCCACAGGATCGTACCCCGTATAATACATACACGTAGAAAGCGTAGCAGGCGTAGGATAAAAATCCTGTACCTGATCAGGCACAAAACCGTGCTTTTTAAGGAAAACAGAAAGCTCGCACGCATCTTCGAGCGTAGAGCCCGGATGCGACGAAATAAAATACGGTATGAGATACTGCTTCTTGCCTATGCGCTTGTTTTCCTGCTCGTAGGCCGCCCAGAACTTCTCAAAAACATGACGCGGCGGCTTGTGCATCCTGCGGAGCACGTTGTCTGAAATATGCTCCGGAGCGACTTTTAAAGTCCCGCTGACGTGGTGCTCGCAGAGCTCATGCAGGAACTCGTGACCGCTCGTGCGGTCGGCCATCAGATAATCGTATCTTATTCCCGACCTTATAAAAACCTTTTTAACGCCCGGAAGCGAGCGGAGCTCGCGCAGTATTTCCATGTAAGCCGTATGATCAGGCTCTATATTCCCGCAGACCTTCGGATAAAGGCAGTCCTTGTGCGTACATACGCCGTGCTTTAGCTGCTTTTCGCACGCAGGCTTCTGGAAATTGGCGGTCGGCCCTCCGACGTCGTGGATATATCCCTTAAAATCAGGTTCTTCTATGAGCAGCTTTGCCTCTCGCACGAGCGAGTCCTTGCTGCGCGTCTGTATCCTCCTGCCCTGGTGGAACGTAAGCGCGCAGAAGCTGCAGCCGCCGAAGCAGCCTCGCGTAGATGTCAGGCTGAACTTTACTTCCTTTATGGCAGGCACGCCGCCCGCCTCGTCGTACATCGGGTGCGCCGAGCGCTCGTAGGGCAGCTCGTAAATGTCATCGAGCTCCATCGTTGTAAGCGGCTCGGCAGGCGGGTTCTGGACGACATATATTCCGTTTCCGTATGACTCCGCAAGCCTTTTTCCTGTAGTCGAATCTGTATTTCTGTACTGAGTCAGAAAGCTTTCAGCGTACTTTTCCTTTGAATCGCGTATCTCCGCAAATGTCGGAAGTATCTCCAGCCCGTCATCCCAGTAATTATTTTCCTCAAATTCCTTATCTACGGCGCGATAAGCAGTTCCTCGCACCCAGGTTATATCCTTCACGTCTATGCCGGAATCAAGCGCTTCAGCGATTTCAACAACAGGGTGCTCACCCATGCCGTATATCAGCAGGTCAGCCTGAGAGTCTATGAGAATGGAATTTCTCACGCGGTCGTCCCAGTAATCGTAATGCCCCATACGGCGCAAGCTCGCCTCTATGCCGCCGATTATGACAGGCACATCACCGAATGCCTCACGTATCTTATTACTGTAGACGATGACTGCCCTGTCGGGGCGATGGCCCGCCTGTCCGCCCGGCGAATAAAAATCGTTCTTCCTTCTGTGCTTGAAAACAGAA
This sequence comes from bacterium, assembly GCA_963627215.1. Lineage (GTDB taxonomy): Bacteria > Bacillota > Clostridia > Peptostreptococcales > Anaerovoracaceae > CAKQOE01. The sequence goes on from CAVGAH010000016.1 coordinate 22,166, forward strand.
TAATGGTTTACCATGGAGTCTACATTTCCTGAATTTACCAAAAATCCCAGTCTCGGTCTGCCGAAACGCTTAAAATCATCCGTTGTTTTCCAGTTCGGCTGCGCCAGGACAGCGACCTTGTAGCCGCGGCTCTCAAGCAGGCGGCTTATGATAGCATGTCCGAACGACGGGTGATCTACATAGGCGTCACCCGTAACTATCACAAAATCCGGGGCTTCCCAGCCCCGGTCATACATTTCCTTTTCTGTTACGGGTAAAAACATATATCATTCCTCACATTTCATAAATTTTCTATTAATATATCGAGTCAGCATTTATCATTAAAAACGTCTTTGCTGACTTCTCATTTTTATTTTTGTCAGCATCTATCACTCAAAGCTCCTTTGCTGACTCCTCATTATATAATTTGTCAGCATTTCCCTGCATCACGTCGGCGCGGTGACGCGCGCACCCTTTCTGCCCTTATTACTTATTACTTATTACTTATTACTTATCATCCACTTTGCGCGGGTTGACATGCACCGTACAGTGCTTTATGTCACCTCTGCACCTTTCGACCGCATGGTGTACCGACTCCGCTATCGCATGCGCGTCCTCGAGTGTCAGCCTGCTGTCGCAAGCGATCTCAAGGTCTACGTATATTTTTGAGCCGAAAAGTCTCGTTTTTATGTCGTCAACGCCGATAACGCCCTTTACATTGCCCGCTATGCGACTCAGCTCTTCGACCGTCTTCTGCTCTGCCGACCTGTCAACGAGCCTGTTGAACGTATCCTTGTATATATCGACCGCGACCTTGAGGATCATGACCGCTATCACCATGCAGGCGATCGGCTGAAGCACCGGAACGCCGAGTATGCCGCCCAGTATGCCGACGAAGCTGCCTATAGACGAGAGCGCGTCAGACCTGTGATGCCACGCTTCCGCCATGAGCGATACCGAATTAATGCTTTTGGCGGCTCTGCGCGTGTACCAGAAAAGCGCTTCTTTTGACACGAGTGAAACGACCGCCGCTGCGAGCGCCAGCGCTCCCGGTACTGCGAGCGACGACGGATCTGTCAGATCTTTTATACCATTATAGCCTATTCCCGCACCTACAAGAAGAAGAATATTTGCTAATATTAATGAAACTACGCATTCGAGTCTTTCGTGGCCGTAAGGGTGCTCCGCGTCAGAGCCCTTTCCCGACAGCTTCGCCCCGAGCATTACGAGCGCCGAGCCCGCTACATCCGAAAGCGAATGCACTGCGTCGGCTACCATCGCGCTTGACCTTCCGACTATTCCCGCTGCGAACTTAAACGCTGTCAATGCAACGTTTGACACTACGCTGATCTTTGAGACCTTCATCATTACGGCTGTGCTCACGTTCGCCCCGCCGCCTTTGTTTACTGTTATGCTCTCACTTAATTTTCCCATGATGTTCCTCCGTCCTGACACCTCTGCCTCATTCCGGCCGGCACGTCACATTAAAGCTGTTACTGTCATATGTATGAAATAATGTACCTGAAATACATTTTCCATTACTTTAATCCATGTTCTTCCGGTTAGTCAATAATTACATTCGGTTAATCGCAGCTAATTTTTTAAAGTTATACCAAACTAATTCTAACAGTAAATTTCTAATGCACGAATTAACAAAGGATCCGATCCTTGCATGCGCCCGGCGCATCCATAGCTATTTTTGCCATCACGCCCAACTATTGATGGATGACACAGCCCATGCCATACGATACAATTTATACGTGCTTGAGCATTTCATCCGGTCCCGGGACCTTGTGATATCGGGTCGATCGTATATTCAGGTCGATCTGATATTAATTTTTAAAATATTGATTTTTTAACACAAGGAGGACAGATCAAATGAAACTGATAAAAATGAATAAGGGCAGTATCAAAAAGACGCTGCGAGCCACTGCAGTGTGCTGCGCTGTAGCTGCAGTCGGTATCGCTCCGGCGTCAGCCTTCGCTTCAAGCGGCACGGGAACTGACTTCACGGCAGGGTCAGGCAGTGGCGTATACGGCTCGCTCGACAGACAGCACTGGTATAATATATGCAGCACATACCATAACTGGTACCCTGAATTTGACCGCCCGACGCATCCTTGCACGGGAGCCGACAGCGGGCTCGTACACAGACCGTTCGACGGAAATAACTGTACGTGGAGCTGGGGCAATGGCAATAACGGCAGTAATGGCAGTGCTGACGGAAGCGGTTCTGCAGACGATGACAGCAGCGCTGAAAAGCCGTCAGATACACCGTCAGAAACGCCTGACAACGGCTCCGACAGCGATACGGGAAGCAGCGGTTCAGGAAACGGCGACATCACTTCAAAGCCATCAGAAGACGGCTCTTCTAACAGCTCGTCAAACAACGGTCAGACATCCACCGCGCCATCAGGCTACGCTTCAGAAGTATTTGACCTCGTAAACCAGCAGCGCTCCGCAAACGGTCAGTCAGAGCTCACATACAGCGCCGAAGCCGCAAAGGTAGCGCAGGCAAAAGCAGAGGACATGGCTGCCAACAATTATTTCTCGCACACGTCTCCTACATACGGCTCAGCCTTCGACATGCTGAAAGCTAACGGCGTTTCATACAGCAGCGCCGGAGAGAACATCGCAAAAGGCCAGACCTCATCCTCTTCAGTAATGAAAGCCTGGATGAACTCATCAGGCCACCGCGCCAACATACTCAGCAGCTCGTATAAGTCAGTAGGCGTAGGCTGCGCAGCCGACAGCAGCGGGACGCTGTACTGGGTTCAGGTATTCATCGGCTAATAGGAGATCTCTCTTGTTAAGTCAAACGGTACATACCGGCCTCACCCCCTACATGTGAATATTATCATACAGTACCGACACCGTTTTGATATACAACATCATGATACACAAAATGCCGGAGCATCACGCCCCGGCATTTTCACTTATTCTATCTCCGCATCTTCCTTTATAAACTTATGCGGCATAAACAGCGCGCCCGCTGCCACGCATACGACTATTACGATCGTTATACATGCAATTTTCAATGACAAACGCCTACGTTCCATAAGAGCCTCCCTCCAACTATGCCGGTGACGGCAGCATCTTGTTCTTATTCACGTACATTTTATCACGATCGGGCATTGATTTTAACGTATTATTCGAAAATTCTCTGCAGTCAAACTAATCATCCTTTTTTTCTTCAATTCGGTATCCGCAATAAGGGCATACATAGATCTTACCACCGTGTAATGGAAGCATTTTTTTACATTCAGGGCAAGTCCAATACTTTACAATTAAAGCAAAATACACTACCATAGCTCCAATGCTCAAAATGCTGAAAGCAATTATCTCCGTAAAGCTGATGATCACTATACTTATTAATTCTACACTCACAAATACGCGCGTGGCAGCTTCCCTGAATTCATTTGGGTTTCTCATGGTTACACTTTCACTTTCTTCATATTTCAACGTTACTCTCTATGATCTTTAGATTGCGTAATAAACATAATTACCGCACATATGATCGATATTATCGTAACAATATAAAATAGAATTTCAGGATAAGTCTTGTCCCATGTTATAAAGCATCCCTGTATCAATATCAAAATCGCAGAAAAAATACTTAACAATACACCTGATACCAATCTCAATTTCATTTCCTCCTTTTACTCTGAAATATTTTTAATACCTGAATCATAACAAAATTTGTTCATAATTCAATACACTTGTCGTAATTAACACGTTTTTTGTCGTAACCGGTTACTGATATGGTAAAATATATTTTAGATAGATTTTTTGTTCATTAATGAAATGAGATCATAGGAGACCGGTCATGACATTTGTTTTCTGCGATGACAATAAAATATTTTTAGAATTCTTTATGAATAATATTCAGAATATTCTTAAGGATATTGATAAAAAGGCGCGGCTTGTCGGCTACAACCGCAGCGCTGACCTTATCGAGCATATGAAAAGCGGGCAGCTCCACTCGTCTGACGCTGTGTTCCTTGACCTTGAGATGCCTGAATTTTCCGGATTTGACATCGCATCGTTTATAAACAGCATACCTGACAGACCGGCTATAATATTTGTTTCAAATATGGACGACATGGTATACGAATCATTTGCATATCAGCCGTTCTGGTTTTTGCGTAAATCAGATATGGGCAAGCTTCCTGAATTGATCAAAAAGCTTGCTGTGCGCGCGGAGACGCGCGATCGTACTTATGCATTTGAGCTTGGCGGCGTAAATCATTCACTGCCTCTTTCAGACATAATCTACTTTGAAAGCCGTAACCACGAGCTCAATATATATACTGCAGAAAAAACTTATATCCAGCGTCAGACCATCGCAAACGCAGCCGCTGCGACCGAGCCGTATTTTTTTGTAAGATGCCACGCCTCGTTTCTTATAAACTGCAAGCACATAACCGCTGTCAAAAAAGGCGTCGTGATACTTGATAATTCGATCGACATTCCCGTAAGCCGCAATAAACAGAAAGAAACGGAAGCAGCATATATGCATTACATCGGAAGCACGATACAGACAATATGATCGCTGCCTTGCCTTGTTCCCAATGCATTCAATGCCCACGCGCCCGGCGCGTCTGTTTCGTATCTCTTATTATTCCATTAAATTCAAAACAAAACACCGGGGCTTTACGCCCCGGCATTTTCATACGATATATTATTTCAACCTATATTCATTCAGACTATCAAGTTCTATGATCGATGCAGCTTTATATGCCTCAGAAAATGTATCATGATCTTTTGCACAAATTTCCTGTATATTATGGATTTCCTGTAATAATTTTTCCTTATCTTCCGGCAATCTTCCCTCTTTCAGTTTGTTTTCAGCATTTTTTATGATATTTTCATCATCAGTCGTTTCTTCTTCACCTTGCTGCCCCTTTAAAGCTGTTATTTTCCAAGAACCATCCTCTGTCTTCAGATCTGCTTTGACATTCATTTTATCACATGAATAACGTATTTTATACGATTCGCTGTTTTCGTCATACTCTATCCATACGCTGCATCCAATCAAACGTGCTGATGTTTTTACATGATCCCGTCCGGGGTAATAAAACGTATATACAGTATCAATGCCTACGATTCCGGATTTTACCGTATAGTCAACAGTTTCTTTGTATGTCTCTGAAAGCATGTTTTCATTCAGCCATTTATAATTGTTTTTAGCTGCAAATTCATCTGACATAAATCGATCTACCTTTGCGTTATAGATTTCTGTCAGTTCTGCGATTTCTTTATCTGACAGACTATCAGTTTTTCCATTCTCAGAAACGAACTGACCTATTGAACCCATAAGTTCATAAGCGCCTGTCAGCGACTGCTCTATTTCATTTCTTTCACCTTTACCCGGTATAAAAT
>CAVGAH010000017.1:0-11128 GCA_963627215.1 bacterium
CGAGCTGAAATGGAACGAAAAAGCATCGACCGCACTTCAGCAGATAAAAGAACGCAGATATACCGACTCACTGATGCAGTACACCGGTGACATCCTGCTTGTCGGTATCAACTATGATAAAGCGAACAAAACGCATACCTGCGTTATCGAAGAAATGCAGAAGTAGCCTGCGTTTTAAGAACCGGATACTGTAACTGCAAAAGCCGCAGCCTTTTCGTAAGGTCTGCGGCTTTTTTGTCCGGTGGTTTAATTTAATAAACAGATATATTGAATATATTATCATTTATATGATATAACAAAACGCCCCCTCCGAGAGTGGAAGGGGCGTCTGCTTATCTGCCAATATTAATATAAATTTAAATCAATTACTTTAAAACTACTCTGTGGAACTTCTTCTTGCCCTTCTTTATAAGAAGTGCATTATCCTTGAACATATCGAGAGTTACCTTAGTCTTTTTGTCCTCGATCTTTACATCGTTTACAGTCAGACCGCCCTGCTCGATAGTTCTGAAGCCATCGCCGTTTGACGATACGAGTCCGAGATCCTTTATAAGAGAAACAAGACCCATGCCCTCGCCTTCAAAGGCTGACTTTTCCATCTCTGTAGAAGGAACGTTAGCGAGGTCAGCGCCTCCTGCGAAGAGTGCCTTTGCAGCCTCCTGCGCCTTATCAGCTTCTTCCTTGCCGTGAACCATTTCAGTAAGGTCGTAAGCGAGCATTTCCTTTGCAGTGTTGAGCTGGCTGCCTTCCCACTTTTCCATCTCAGCGATCTCATCGAGAGAACGGAATGTGAGCATCTTCATAAATCTTACAACATCAGCGTCATCAACATTTCTCCAGTACTGGTAGAAATCGTAAGGCGAAGTCTTTTCAGCATCGAGCCATACAGCGCCGTTTGCTGTCTTACCCATCTTTTTACCCTCTGAATTCATCAGAAGAGTTATAGTCATAGCGTAAGCGTCCTTGCCGAGCTTACGTCTGATAAGCTCAGTACCGCCGAGCATATTGCTCCACTGGTCGTTGCCGCCGAACTGCATGTTGCAGCCGTATCTCCGGTAAAGCTCATAGAAATCGTAGCTCTGCATTATCATGTAGTTGAATTCCAGGAAGCTCAGTCCCTTTTCCATCCTCTGCTTGTAGCATTCTGCTCTGAGCATGTTATTTACAGAGAAGTGAGGGCCTACCTCGCGCAGGAACTCTACGTAATTCTTATCGAGCAGCCAGTCTGCGTTGTTTACCATGAGCGCCTTGTCATCAGAGAAATCGATGAAACGGCTCATCTGCTTCCTGAAGCAGTCGCAGTTATGCTGGATAGTCTCAGGCGTCATCATCTTACGCATGTCTGTACGACCTGAAGGGTCGCCGATCATGCCTGTGCCGCCGCCTACGAGAGCGATAGGCTTATTTCCCGCCTGCTGAAGTCTCTTCATAAGCATGAGCGCCATGAAGTGACCTACATGCAGACTGTCAGCTGTCGGGTCAAAGCCGATGTAGAATACAGCCTTGCCGTTGTCAACAAGCTCTCTTATCTCTGCCTCGTCTGTAACCTGCGCTATAAGGCCGCGCGCAACAAGTTCGTCATATATCTTCATATCTTCCTACCTATAATATTTTATAATTCAATCAGATCTATTCTTCTCTGGTGTCTGCCTTCCTCAAAAGAAGCATTCATCCATTTATCCACCATTTTCAGAACATCCTCTACAGGAGTTATACGAGCGCCGAAAGCGAGCATGTTGGCGTTGTTGTGGCGCTTAGCCATTTCTGCCATAAATTCATTAGTGCAGAGTGCGCATCTGATGCCCTTTTCCTTATTTGCTGTAATAGATACTCCTATACCTGTTCCGCAGCATACTATGCCCTTATCGCACTGACCTGAGGCTACAGCCTTCGCAGCCTTGCGAGCATAGATAGGATAATCGACAGAAGCGTCAGAATCAGTTCCGTAATCGATAATGTCGTAATTATTTTCAATAAGATGCTTCTTTATAGCTTCCTTAAGTTCAAAACCCGCATGGTCACTTGCTAATGCAATCATTTTTTCCTCCAATGATCTTTTAATCAAGAATAATAATATTTTCTCCGGCTGCATTACGCATCCGGTTCATAACAGCGTCGCCGATACCCTCATCAGAAACGCCCGCAGCGTATATAACATCTACCTTTTCGGTATCGCACGCGCGGAGCTCCTTAAAGAAAAGCTTTGCAGCCTTTTCAACGTCACCGTTAAAATCAATTATACCGACTTTTCTGCCTTCGGCCTCAGCTGCGGCAGCAGCTGCCTTTACCGCTTCTGTTGCGGCGGCAGGCTCGCCCTCATAGAGAAACATTTCAGCAGATGGTCTGTAATGTGGATATTTCAAGCCGGGAGATATTTCTTCCTCTGCGATCTCACCGTTTCCCCCGTCTACAGTGAGAGATCCCCGGGGACCTCGAATACCTTTCTCGGAATAACTTCCTGAATCTGTTCTCTTGTAATAGTTCCAGGTCTTACGATAACAGGATAGTCACGTGTAAGGTCAACTACAGTTGACTCAATGCCTGTCTTGCAGTCAGGGCCAACAAGTATCATGTCTACCTTGCCGTTGAGGTCGTCTATAACGTGCTGTCCCGTCGTAGGACTCGGATGACCTGAGAGATTAGCGCTTGGCGCTACGACCGGAGTTCCGACTTCATCGATGATTGCTCTTGCTATATCATCGTCAGGCTGGCGCACTCCTATACCTAAAAGACCGCCTGTTACCTCGCTCGGTACGCGACCGATGATGCGCGGCATGATAACAGTCAGAGGACCCGGCCAGAACTCTTCTATGAGTCTTGACGCAAACTGACCGTTAGGCGCTGTGATGTCGATACAGAGATGCATGTCCAGATCTCTTGAGACCAGGATATTCATAGGATTTTCCTTTGGTCTGTTCTTCACTTCGAAAAGCTTCAGTATCGCCTCTTCATTTTCTAATGACGCCCCAAGGGCGTAGACAGTATCAGTTGGAAATGCGACAAGACCGCCGTTACGGATGATTTCAGCCGCTTCTACGATTTTTTCATGATCCCTTTCCGGATCAGTGATCGTGTAAATTTTAGTTTCCATTTTTCTCCCTCTTTTTTCATACACAGGCAGTATATTTTCACAGAATTTTACATATCGCACATCATACCGACTGTGTTTTATACCATGACAGCAGGGGATAGCGATCTTTCTCCACCGGCTGTCACCGCTTTACTTTTTAGAAGTTCTTCATCTTTTCTGCCTGGTCAGAAGTGATAAGCGCGTCTATTACCTCATCCATATCGCCGTCAAGGAAATAGTCGAGCTTATATATCGTAAGACCGATACGGTGGTCAGAAACACGACCCTGCGGGAAGTTGTACGTTCTTATACGTTCACTTCTGTCTCCGCTTCCGACCTGACTCTTACGAGCCTCTGCCTGCTCATCGTGCTGAGCCTGCAGCTTCATATCGTACAGCTTTGCCTTCAGTACCTTGAAAGCCTTATCCTTGTTCTTGAGCTGTGACTTCTCATCCTGGCATGTAACTACCAGTCCGGTAGGTATATGAGTAAGTCTTACGGCAGAGTCTGTAGTATTTACGCACTGACCGCCGTTGCCTGACGCGCGGTAAACATCGACCCTTACATCGTTAGGATTAAGATCGACTTCAACGTCATCGACCTCAGGAAGCACAGCTACAGTAGCAGCCGAAGTGTGTATCCTTCCGCTTGATTCCGTCTCCGGCACTCTCTGTACACGATGAACGCCGCTCTCGTACTTCAGGCGAGAGTACGCGCCCTTACCCTTTATAAGCACTACAGCTTCCTTTATACCGCCTATGCCAGTAGAGTTTGAATCCATCATTTCTGTCTTCCAGCCGCGTCTTTCAGCATAGCGCATGTACATTCTCAGAAGGTCCGCGCCGAAAAGCGCAGCCTCGTCACCGCCTGTACCTGCTCTTATTTCAAGTATTACGTTCTTCTGGTCGTTAGGATCCTTCGGGATAAGAAGTATCCTGAGCTCCTCTTCAAGCTTTTCCTTGCTGTCCTCAAGGTCAGAGAGCTCCATCTTTGCAAGCTCACGCATCTCCTCGTCAGAGCTGCCGTCTGCAAGTATTTCCTTAGCTTCCTGTATACCCTCTACAGCTTTCTTGTATTCCGTATATTTCTGAACTATCGGCTCCATCTCGCCGAGCTCTCTTGCATATTTCTGCCAGTTTGCCTGGTCTGCAATCACATCCGGATCAGATACCTTGAGACTCAGCTCTTCGTATTTCTCCTGAATAAAATCGAGTTTATCATACATAATAATCTGCTCCTGAATCTATAATAATTATTCCTTCTCTGCAGCGCCCTGCGCTGAACATACATTAACAGTATAACACGAAACAACGTATAAGAAAATCGCTGATCGTCTTTAACATGTTGATTTTTCTGATTATTCTAAATTTCATATTAAAAAAACCGGAATATAGTATTCCGGCTTTAGATTTGTTGAGTTTTCTGAATTTTCTATTCGAGATTGAACTTTTTCTTGAACTTTTCAACACGACCGCCGCGGTTGATAAACTTCTGCTGGCCAGTAAAGAATGGATGGCATGCTGAGCAGATGTCAAGTCTCATTTCTTCTTTCGTAGATTTAGTTTCAAAAGTATTTCCGCAAGCGCATGTTACCTTGCATACTTTGTAATCAGGATGTATTCCCTGTCTCATGTTGCACCTCTTTCCGCGTGAAGTATATATTGAACCCACGTTTTATTTTAGATATACGTTAATTAGCCTAACTATAATAACACAGTCTTTTTAAAGCATCAACAGTTTTTTTGAAAATTATGTTTTTTGATGAATACAAAATACATTTCCATCAGTAATAAGACCTCACACGAGCGGCCGCCCGCGGCCCCACAGGCTTACGCCAACGACTATGCCAGTGAGCAGCTCATTATCCTGTCGTGTCCGGTCAGGTCCTTATGTACCTCTATATCAGCATAAGCACACATGTCACGCAGCAGACCTGTTACAGCCTCGCCCTGATCGTGGCCTATCTCCATTATGAGCATCCCTCTCTTTTTCAGATGACCGCAAGCGTCACGCGCTATTATCCTGTAAAAATCAAGTCCGTCCTCACCGCCGTCAAGAGCCAGCATCGGCTCGTGGTCTCTCACCTCAGGCTGGAGAGTTTCTATGACAGCCCTCGGTATGTAAGGCGGATTGCTGATTATCATATCAAATTTTCCTTTGATATGAGTTATTTTCCCGCGCTTTTCGATCTCAAACATATCAGTCTGCTTAAAATCTATATGCTTTTCAACGCCGTTCTTAACAGCGTTGCGTTTAGCTGTTTCAAGCGCCTCTGCACTGCAGTCGCATGCAGTCACGTCAGCCTTAGGCAGCGCCTTCGCCATGGATACGGCTATCGCGCCGCTGCCGCAGCACATGTCAAGAACTGAACCGCATCTCTTCATCTTCCCTGCCTGCTCTATAGCAAACTCAACTACAGTCTCAGTATCCTGGCGCGGTATGAGTACAGACTCGTTGACCTCAAACTCATGACCCATGAACTCCTGCGAGCCGATTATATACTGCAGCGGCTCGCCTGTAGCTCTGCGGTCTATAAGCGCAAAATACTCGTCTGAATGTGACTCGTCAGTTCCGTCATTGCGATGCAGGAATATAAACCTGTTGTCCTCATGCATCATGTACTGAAGGAGCAGGTTTGCGTCGCGTTCAGCGTCAGCTATGTTTGCCTGCTTAAGCGTCCTTATGCCTATCTCAAGTATCTGACCGAATGTTATAAGCATTACTGCTCACCTGCCTTATCGCCGTCCGCCTGCTTTATATCCTCAGCAGCAGCGGCTTCCGCAACAGCTTCAGTCTCGGCGGCTTCGCCGCCCTCTGATGCGCCGGGCGCATCCTCACGCGTTATCACATTTCCGTGTGAGTCGACGTCATATATTCTTTCTGCCGGCTCGTTGTCACTAAGGCAGACGTTTACAGCTACGATAGCGACCTCCAGCATCGACTTGTCAGGGACCTTTGTCGTAAGCTTCTGTAAGAGCAGACCCGGCACGCTCAGTACCTTGACTACCATAGACTCGCTGCTGCCCGCCCATCTGAGCAGCTCATACGACAGACCCGCTACTACAGGTATGAGTACGAGTCTCGAAAGAAGTCGTATCCATACATTAGGCCAGCCGAGTAATGAGAACAGGAGCAGGCTGATTATCATTACGAACATCAGGAAGCTCGTTCCGCATCTCGGATGCAGCGTTTCGAACGACGCGCAGTTTTCAGGCGTCAACTCGAGTCCGTTTTCATAACAGTGTATTGTCTGGTGCTCCGCACCGTGGTACTGGAACACTCGCTTTATATCGTTCATTTGCGATATGGCAGCTATGTAAATAATAAACATTATTATTCGCATAACGCCTTCGATGAGATTCAGCGCTATTGGGTTCTTTACGATATGACCGCAAAGTCCGACGAGCCACGTCGGCAGCAGTACAAAAAGTCCGATAGACACAGCCAGCGCTATAAACACAGACGAATACAGCAGGAAATTGAAAACTCCCTTGTCGCCGTACTTTTTCTGAAGCCATGACTCGAATTTGCCCGGAGTATAGTCCTCTTCATCAGGGATATCCTCCTCAAGCACCTCCGCCGAATACATAAGCGTGCTCACGCCCGTCACCAGCGAATCGACAAATACAACAACGCCGCGTATTATTGGAATTTTCATCCAGTTGCTTTTAGGCTTAAGCGGCTGCTCTTTTACGTTTATAGTTCCGTCTGCCCGGCGGACTGCTATTGCGGTACGGTCGGCCCCCTTCATCATGATACCTTCCATGACAGCCTGACCGCCCATCTTCGTAGGATTTGCGTCCTTTATAAATATTTTGCTGAAATCCATTTTTTACTAATTCCTTTTCGAATATACATAACCTTGCTGCACAGCTGTCCGGCAGCTTTTTAAAATCTGATGCTATGATAACAGATTTTTTACCCCAGTACCTTAGTTTTCAGAATAATTTCTATAAAATCAGCATTACATCTTGTTCTGGAAAGATTTTCTATTATGCTTTCAGTGACTTCCTGCGAGTTCTGGTTCGCCATGGCGCGTCGTATCTTCCAGATAGCTTCCATCTCCTGCTGATCAAGAAGCAGGTCTTCTCTTCTCGTACCCGACTTGTTAAGGCTAACAGCAGGGAATATCCGCTTTTCCGAAAGTCTTCTGTCAAGGTGGAGCTCCATGTTGCCCGTACCCTTGAATTCCTCGAATATTACATCATCCATACGGCTTCCTGTCTCTATGAGCGCAGTAGCCAGTATAGTAATGCTTCCGCCCTCGCGCAGCTTGCGGGCTGCTCCGAAAAATTTCTTAGGCTTATGAAGTGCTCCCGGGTCGATACCTCCGGAAAGCGTCTTTCCCGAAGAAGGAACGACCATATTGTATGCACGCGCCAGGCGCGTTATGCTATCCAGAAGTATTACTACATCCTTCTTGTGCTCCGCAAGTCTTTCAGCATGAGCAAGTACCATTTCTGCTACCTTTACGTGATGCTCCGCCTGCTCATCAAATGTAGAATACAGAACGTCGCCGTTTATCGATTCCTTCATGTCGGTAACTTCCTCAGGTCGTTCATCAACGAGAAGGACTATTACCTTTATATCAGGATATTTCTGCTCTATAGTGGTCGCTATCTTTTTCAGGAGAACTGTTTTACCTGTCTTAGGAGGCGCTACTATAAGGCCTCTCTGACCCTTTCCTACAGGCGCTACCAGATCTATTATCCTTGTGGTCAGATCTGTTCTCGAATGCTCGAGACGTATCCTCTCATACGGAAATATAGGAGTGAGATCCTCGAAATTCGGTCTGCGCATGGAAACACCCGGTTCATCGCCGTTTACTGTATTTACATACAATAAAGCGCCGAATCGCTCGCCTTCATTCGGTCTTCTCGTTATTCCTTTTATTTTATCGCCTTTTTTGAGATTAAAACGCCTGATCTGCGTCGGAGATACATAAATGTCTTTATCACTGGTCAGAAAATTATCAAATCTTAGAAATCCGAATCCGGCTTCAGCAATATCCAGGATCCCTGTAACTACAGGTCTTTCTTCGTCAGAATATTTCTGTTCGTTTTTTTCAGATCTGTGCTCCGTTCTGTGTTCGTGCTTTTCGTGTCTTTGCAATGCTTCAGCGTCATGCCTGTGCTCATGCCCACTGCGTTCAGTCTGCTGCTCATCGCTGCTTTCTTTTCTGTTCTCAGCTTCCTCCGATGCTTTCTGAGCTGTATCGTCAGTTTTTTTCCCGGCAGCCGCAACAGCACTGCCCCGGATATCATTGCTTTCTGCAGTATTGCCTGCTTCTGCAGCGGTATCCGCTCCGGTCTGAGCATCAGCATTATTTGCCTGTTCTTCTTTTTTCAGTGCTTTTTCTGTCTTGGATTTTTTTACATTATTGTTAGTTTTTTTAGTTTTTCTTGCTGCCGTCCGTTTTTCTCCGCCCGCAGCTGTCTTTTTCCTTCCGGCTTTCTGTTCTTCAAGCGATGCCAGATGATCCTTTATCGCCTGTCGCAGCACCGGTTTTTTCAGAGTGTCGGCGCCCTCGAGCTTCAGCTCGGCGCCAAGCACTCTGAGCTCGGCGATCTTCATGCCGTCGAGCTCAGCGCTTGTTATTTTTTTCATTAAACACCTTTCTGAATATTCATTTTCATAGAGTGATACAACATATTTTCAATTTTTAAGAAAATGAATCAATAGATAGAAATGAATGAGATATTACTTTATTACTTAGTGCACTACTTTACTTCCTTGCCGTCATTTTGGCCGTAAGAAGGCTTCTTGTTCATATCGTGGATAGCTTCAATAAATCTGATAGTGCCTGAAGCGCTTCTCATTACTACAGTATCAGTCTTTACTCTGTTGTTTCCGAGGAAACGCACGCCCTTGAGCATATCGCCGTCTGAAACGCCTGTAGCGATAAATAATACATCATCGCCTGCAGCGAGGTCATCAGTAGTGAGAACTCTGTAGTATTCAGGGTCAGTCTGTGCCTGCTTGATCTCTGCAGCAGTATGAGCGTACAGTCTTCCCTGTATCTCGCCTCCGAGACACTTGAGAGCAGCAGCAGCAAGAACGCCCTCAGGGCATCCGCCGATACCTACCATCATATCAACGCCGCTGTCCTCATAGCATGTTGAGATAGCAGCGCCTACATCGCCGTCTCTGAAGAGCTTTACTCTGCAGCCTGCTTCACGGCACTGAGCGATTATATCCTTATGACGGTCTCTTTCCAGAATAGTTACAGTTAGTTCTTCAACGCTCTTGTCGAGAGCCTTTGCAACGCTTGCAAGGTTTTCCTTAAGAGGCTTTGTAATATCTATAGTACCCTTTGCCTTAGGACCTACAACGATTTTTTCCATGTAATAATTCTTAGTGTGGAAAAGGTGATTTCTCTTCGCGATAGCGATTACAGAAATAGCGTTTGCGATACCCTTGGCAGTTGATGTAGTTCCATCCAGAGGATCTACCGCGATGTCTACTGCGTCAGCGTCAGGACCGCCGATACCGATCTTTTCGCCTATGTAAAGCATAGGAGCCTCGTCCTTTTCACCTTCACCGATAACTACAACACCGTCGATATTAACAGTTTCAAACATTTTTCTCATGCCTGTAACAGCGGCCTGGTCTGCAGAATTCTTATCGCCGCGGCCCATCCATTTTGCGCAGCCTATAGCTGCAGTTTCAGTTACACGAGCGAGCTCGAGACAAAGGTCTCTGTCCATGATCTTTCCTTCGTTTGACATTTCTTCCTCCGAAATTACACAATTACATAAATAGTCATAATAAAAATTAATTAATAAATTTTAATTATCAAATGTTACCGGTACGCGCGTCACCGCGCACGCAGAGCTTTAGCTGCCTGTTTCGCCCTCACGCAGGCAGGCCTGCGCTACTGTGAAGCATCGCTGCCTTCGTCGCTGCTTAATGCTCCATCATCTGTTGTCGGCTGAGGGTCGTATATCTCTCTGAGCATATCCTTTGTTGCGTCCTTATCCTGGATAAAGTAAGATACGTTACCGATGTACTGACCTACACCAGGAAGAGTATAAGTAGATATAGAATCACCGTCCAGACCTACAGCCTTGAGAGCAAACTTTGTAGCAGCTCCTACAGTGATGTCGGATTCTACATTTTTAGTTATAAGCTTTACAGAATCGATAAGTCCGTGGTCGAGAGCCTGCTTAAATGCTGATTTTACGAACTCCTGCTGAGCCTTTACTCTGCCTATATCGCCTTCCGCATAGCCGCCGCCGTGATTACCCTTTCTGTACCGCAGATACTGGACTGCATGGTCGCCGTCAAGCACCTGTTCACCTGCAGGTATATTGATATGCAGCGGAGGTGTATCTGTAGGGTCGTCATATTTCATGGCCTTTTCTACATTTACAGGAACACCGCCTATACCGTCAACTATAGTCCTTACTGCGTCATAGTCGACTACAGCGTAATAATTGATAGGGATACCGTAAAGCACATCACTTACAGAATTTGCTGTTCCGATTATTCCTTCTGCGCCGTATGCCGCGTTGATCTTTTTCTGAGCCGGGCTGCTGTAGCCTTTACGTTCATAATAAGTATCACGAGGAACTGATATTATATCGATCTTATTATCATCCATATTCCAGCTTACGAGCATTATAGTATCTGTCATGTTCTGATTTACACCGACCATGAGGAGATTTACACGATTAACATCCGTAAATGCGCTGAAAAATTCACTATCCGGTGATACGAGAACACCTACATCCATCTGATCCTCCAGAGTTCCGTCTCCGGTACCGTCTGAAGCTTTAAAAAGGTTGATATTGGAAACACCCTTTACTACAGGTATGAAAATAAGTGTAAACAGAACTAAAAAGCTCAGAAAAAATTTAATAAATGTTTTTGCTTTCATACTTCAAATTTCCTTAATAAAATTTAATCTCTAACAATACTGCTTACAGAATTTAAAATCATCAGAGAAATTTCCCCGTAAAAATCCCCGATTAATCTATAATATACTTTTTTTAATGATATGAAAATATCAAAATTGAATATCTGCTGCTTTTTTAAGAAAATTTCAGATTTTTTCTC
>CAVGAH010000017.1:11138-27355 GCA_963627215.1 bacterium
ATGGACGGTCGCCTGATGCGGCCATCCATTCTGTCTCTTTCAATTTAAACCAATATTATTATTAATTAAGCAGGTAGTCTGCCCTTATTTCTATTTCTGTTCAGCCTCAGCTATTATCTTTTCTGCAAGCTTCTGAGGAACTTCGTCATAACGAACGAATTCCTGAGTAAATGAGCCCTTTGCCTGAGTCATGGCGCGGAGCGTTATTGTATAATCAAGTATTTCAGCCATCGGAGCTTCTGCTATGAGCTTCTGCAGTCCTTTGTCATCAGGCTCCATACCAAGTATGCGCGCACGGCGTCTGTTCATGTCGCCCATTACATCGCCCATGAACTCGTCAGGGATGCTTATCTCGAGACGCATGATAGGCTCGAGAAGAACAGGATGAGCCTTCGTGATACCAGCCTTGAATGCCATGGAAGCAGCTACCTTAAATGCCATATCGTTAGAGTCAACATCATGATATGAACCATCGTACAGGACTGCCTTTATACCTACTACAGGGTATCCTGCCAGAGGACCCTTTTCCATACTTTCTACAAGTCCCTTTTCTATTGCAGGAACATAATTCTTTGGAATAGATCCACCGAAGAGCTGTTCAGAGAATTCAAGTCCCGGTTCAGTTGAAGGTGAGAATCTGACGCGTACATCACCGTACTGACCTGCTCCGCCTGACTGCTTCTTGTACTTGCCCTGTACATCCGAATGACCCTTGATAGTCTCGCGGTAAGCAACCTTTCTCGGGCTCGTAACAGCCTTTACGCCGAAGCGTTCCTGCAGCTTTGACTTGATAACGTTCATCTGCATGTCGCCCTGAGTGCCGATAAGAGTCTGCTTCGTTTCCTTATCGAGTCTGATAACGAATGAAGGGTCTTCCTCACGCAGTCTTGCAAGCGCTGAGCCCATCTTTTCTTCATCGTTCTTGTCCTGCGCAGCGATAGCTGTAAAGAGCGTAGGTGTCGGGATAGCTATATTTACATAAGTTCTTGACTTGCTCTTGTCGCACAGAGTATCGCCTGTTTCAGTATATGTAAGCTTTGAAACAGCTACGATATCGCCTGAGTTAGCCTGAGGTACCTCTATCTGAGTCTTACCTCTGAGGACTACAAGCTTATTGAGCTTTTCAGGCTTACCTGTACGCGTATTTACAAGCTCCATACCGGCCTTCAGTGTACCTGTTATGACCTTCATTATAGAGATCTTGCCTACGAACGGATCTGCCAGAGTCTTGAAAGTCCATGTAGTAACAGGACCGTCAACTTCAGGTAAAGCATAGTCTTCACCGCCGCTGGCATCTATATATTTGTAAGGTGCATGTCTTAGAGGAGACGGCGCGTATTTTCTAATTACATCGAGCATCATGTCAACGCCCTGACCGTTTTCAGGGTCAAAAGCGAATACAGGAACGATCTCAGCGTTTGCAACGCCGTTTCTAAGGCCTGTATTGAATTCCCACGGTTCAAATACGCCCGTGTCAAAGTATTTGTTCATGAGCTCTTCATCAGTTTCAGCGATAAGCTCGTTGAAGGCTTCAAGCATTTCCGGCTTGAGCGGATAGCTTGCAGGTACGCATACAGCGCCCAGCTTTTCTCTTATTTCGGCTACAAGGTCATCAAACACGTATGTATCGCGGTCCTTGCGCTTTATCATTATAAATACAGGTTTTTTCAATTCCTTACAGAACTGCCATGCTTTTTCCGTACCTACCTGGATACCTGAGCCTGCGTCGATAACGAGCAGCGCAACAGCGGCAGCCTGTATAGCGGTATACATTTCGTTAGAAAAGTCCATAAGTCCCGGAGTATCGATAAAATTGATCTTTACGTCCTTATATTCAATAGGAATTATTGACATGTTTATAGAGTGTTTAGTCTCGATTTCCATGCGGTCGTAGTCAGAAACGGTAGTTCCTGCTTCAATAGTGCCGACTCTTTTTATAACGCCGGTCTCAAGAAGCGCGAGCTCCATCAGTGATGTTTTACCGCACCCGCCGTGCCCAATGAGCGCAACATTCCGAATCTTTTCGCTGTTATAAACTTCCATAACGCATACCTCCTTGTAGTATATCAATTAGTTTGTGTACAAATAATGTTTACCAAAACCATTTATTTATCCTAACAAAACCTTATTCATTCTCATGGCCGTAAAACAATAATTTGTACACATATTTTATCATATATCCATGACCATTACAATAATATTCTTAACATACACAACATTTATTTAACACAGGAGGGGGCGTGGCCTTACGGCCGCGCCCCCTCTATTTTATACCGCAAAGCTACAGCTTCATAGTAAGCGATATCTTATGTCTGTCTTTGTCTATATCAAGTATCCTGACCTTAACATTATCACCGATACTTACAGCGTCCATAGGATGCTTTATAAAACGGCTGCTGAGCTCAGAAACGTGAACGAGTCCGTCAGTCTTTACGCCTATATCGACGAAAGCGCCGAAATCTACAACATTCCTGACAGTTCCTTCAAGCTCCATGCCGACCTTAAGGTCATCAAAGCTCAGAATGTCGCTTCTGAAAATAACGCCCGGCATCGATTCACGCGGATCGCGCGCAGGCTTCTTGATCTCATCAACTATATCAGTCAGCGTCATTATGCCCATCCCGAGATCGTCCGCCATCATTTCTATGCTGCGCTTTATATTCTGATTCTTAGCCTCCGGCTTCTTGCTGTCCCTCTTCTTTTTCTTAGGATTGAAATCCTCGTCATCGAGGAGCGCTGCCAGCGCTGCGAGACCGTTTGCAGGAAGCTCCTGCTGCTTTTTCTTTTTCTCAGGAGCTTTCTTTCTCTTTGGCTCTACGGGATACTTAGCGCATATACGCTCTTCTATGTCTGCTACGCCGCCGGCGGCGATCATCTCACCCGTTATTCCGAGGCTTTCAAGCATTACCTTAGTAGTCTCATATGACTCAGGATGTACAGCAGTCGCATCAAGCGGGTTGTCTCCGCCTGTTATCCTCATAAATCCGGCGCACTGCTTAAATGTCTTTTCGCCCAGCTTTGAGACCTTCATGAGCTGCTTTCTGTCTGTAAACGCGCCGTTTTCCTCACGGTATTTTACAATATTCTTCGCTATTGAAGAATTGATTCCTGAAATATATGAAAGGAGCGATGGCGATGCTGTGTTCAGGTCAACGCCTACCTTGTTTACGCAGTCTTCTACTACATTTGTAAGCGCTGTGTCGAGCATTCCCTGATTTATGTCGTGCTGATACTGGCCAACGCCTATACTCTTAGGCGATATCTTTACGAGCTCTGCCAGCGGGTCCTGCAGGCGGCGTCCTATGGACATCGCACCTCTCGTAGTTACATCGAGGTCAGGATATTCCTCAGTAGCGAGCTTTGAAGCAGAATATACAGACGCTCCTGCTTCGCTTACGATAGTATACTTTAAGTCTCGGCCTGTCTTTGCTATATAGTCAGCTATGAACTTTTCAGTCTCGCGCGAGCCTGTACCGTTTCCTATAACTACCGTGTTGAGCTTGAATCTGTCTATGAGCTTTGTGATTATCTTTTCTGAACCTGCGATGTCGTTTTTAGGCTCTGTAGGATATATAGTCGCATATGCGAGCAGCTTTCCTGTATCTGCAAGTGCTGCTACCTTGCAGCCTGTCCTGTAGCCCGGGTCTATTGCAAGTACCCTTGCGCCCTTTACAGGAGGAACCATGAGGAGCTTCTCTGTATTTTTAGCGAATACCTTTACAGCGTCCTTTTCAGCGCGTTCTGTCAGCTCGTTTCTGAGCTCGCGCTCTATAGATGGTGCTATAAGACGCTTGTATGCGTCCTCTATCGTAGCTTTTAAGCTTTCTGTCCAGATAGATGCTTCATTTGTTATTACCTTATCGGCTATGAGCTCATGTATCTTTTCAGGCTCTACTTTTACCTTTACCTTGAGCTTCTTTTCCTTTTCACCTCGGTTTACCGCGAGTACTCTATGGTTAGGGATCTTTGACACCGATTCGGCGTATTCGTAATACATGTCGTATACAGTCTTTTCCTCAGGATCTGCAGCCTCTGAGTTGATCACGCCGTTTTCTCTGCTATAGTTTCTTACCATTTCGGTAATTTCTGCATTATCGGATATCATTTCGGCAATTATATCGCATGCGCCTGCAAGTGCTGCATCTGCAGTTTCCACTTCCTTATCGGCATCGATATATCCGGCTGCGATCGCGAGTATATCACCTTCCTGCGCCTCCTGCGCCCATATTATGTCAGCCAAAGGTCCGAGTCCGCGTTCTTTTGCCTTTGTCGCGCGCGTGCTCTTCTTCTGCTTGAACGGCTTGTAGAGGTCTTCTACTCTCTGGAGTATCTCTGCCTGCTCTATTTCATTTTTAAGTTCTTCTGTGAGCTTGCCCTGTTCCTCGATGCTCTTTATTACTTCTGCTTTTCGTTCCTCAAGTCCTCTGAGGTATGACAGCCTTTCGTCGAGGTCGCGTAGCAGCACGTCAGTCAGTCCTCCTGTGACTTCCTTACGATAACGCGCAATGAACGGAATAGTATTTCCTTCATCTATAAGTGCCACTGTCTGTTCGACCTGAGCAAGTCTTATCCCAAATTCCTGAGCAAGCTTTTCCGTAATGTTCATCATTAATATTCTCCTGCTTTACTATCATCTGCCGGTCTGCCGGGCAGACGCGGTCTTTATGACCGTATTTACGTATTAACGCTGTTTGAGCTTTTCATTTATAAAATAATCGAGGTCGCCGTCCATTACCTTCTGAACGTCACTTACCTCGGCGCCTGTCCTGTGATCCTTGACCATGGTATATGGCTGGAACACGTATGAGCGTATCTGATTCCCCCATGTTATCTGGCCGTAATCGCCCTTGAGCTCATCTATGCGGTCTTTATGCTCGCGCTCCTTGAGCTCTATCAGACGGCCCTTGAGGACGCGCATCGCCATTTCCT
Source organism: bacterium (assembly GCA_963627215.1). Taxonomy (GTDB): domain Bacteria; phylum Bacillota; class Clostridia; order Peptostreptococcales; family Anaerovoracaceae; genus CAKQOE01. Next base: position 16,068 of record CAVGAH010000017.1, read on the forward strand.
TGTTCTGGTGCTGCGAGCGCTCATTCTGGCATGTAACTACTATATTTGTAGGTATATGCGTTATCCTGATGGCGGAATCAGTCGTGTTTACGTGCTGACCGCCTGCGCCGCTTGAGCGATATGTGTCTATCCTTATATCGTCAGGCGATATATCGACATCTGTATCCTCGTCTATCTCGGGCGATACATCCACCGCTGCAAACGATGTATGCCTACGCGCCTGAGAATCGAACGGAGATATCCTTACGAGTCTATGAACGCCTCTCTCGTTTTTCAGATAACCGTATGCGTTTTCGCCCTTCACCAGAAGTGTAGCGTTCTTTATTCCGCCCGCATCGTCCTTCTGGAAATCGAGCAGCGTATAAGTGAAGCCTTTTCTCTCTATCCATCTGCTGTACATCCTGTAAAGCATCTCTGCCCAGTCCTGCGCATCTACGCCGCCTGAGCCTGCGTGTATGGAAAGTATCGCGTTATTTTTGTCGTATTCGCCATCGAGAAGCGTTTCTATCCTGAGGTCCTCTATGCTTTCCTTGAGCGATTTAAACGATTCCTCTATCTCAGGAACGAGCGATGCATCGTCAGCTTCCTCTGCCATTTCTATAAGGACGTTTATATCCTCATAATCGTTCTCAAGCTTTTCATAAGAGCCTATCTTCTTTTCAAGAGATTTTTTCTTCTGAAGCACCTTGCCTGCTGCTTCAGGATCATCCCAAAGGTCTGTCCTCTGTAAGTCATAGTTTATTACTTCATCAAGCTGATCCTTTAATGAAGCGACGTCAAAGGGACTCACCCAGTTCTTTTAAGTTGTCGCAGACCGTATTCATCTCGTACTTGATGTTGTCGAGCTCCAGCACTTTCATCACATCCTTTTTATTTGACTTTTTAAAAGTTATAACCGTTCAGCATTTACGCTGTAAAAATATCTGCTTAAAGCATCCGGGACCGGACTTTATTTTTGCTCGGCCCGATCCCCGTTGTATTTCTGATGCTTTATTTATTTTTTCGTTGCGTTTTATTTTACTGTTAATTCCTACTGTTCATTCTTTCCGCAGCAGTTCTTGTATTTCTTTCCTGAACCGCAAGGGCAAGGGTCGTTTCTGCCTACCTTAGGAGCATCGCGCTTGACAGGGACCTTCGGCGCTTCCTTTGATTCCTTTGGAGCTGCTGAAGGCATTGCCTGTCCTGCAGGACGCTGCTGATGCTGAAGAGCGCCGCCGCCTACTGACGGAGCAACATCCTCTTTCTGTGCGTTACCTGCTTCCATTACCTGTACACGTTCAGTATTAGTCTGTATAGTTACGTTGAAGCAGAACTTTACAGTATCTTCCTTGATATTGCTTATCATTTCTTCGAACATGTCGAAGCCTTCCTGCGCGTAAGCCTGTGCAGGATCCTGATGTCCGAGACCTCTCAGGCCGATACCTGTACGGAGCTGATCCATAGCATCGATGTGATCCATCCACTTGTTGTCTACAACTCTGATGAGTATCATTCTTTCGAGCTCTCTCATACGCTCTTCGCCGATCTCAGCTTCCTTTTCATCGTAAAGCTTTGCTATCTCGTTGTGAACGTCCTCGTGGAGCTGTTCAGGCGTTACATCAGGGTTGTCGCCGTAATCAGGCAGAGTGAACGCGTTGCAGAGCTTCTTTATAGACTTTTCGAGCTCAGGCAGGTTCCATTCCTCTGAGAACTTTGATTCTGCTGTGCATGTATCGATGTATGCGTCAGCAAATTCGTCAGCCATTGAAAGGATATGGCTCTTGAGATCTTCGCCGTCGAGTACTCTGCGGCGCTCTCCGTAGATTATCTCACGCTGCTTATTCATTACGTTATCGTATTGGAGTACGTACTTACGTGAAGTGAAGTTTCTGCCTTCTACCTTCTTCTGAGCGTTTTCTATAGCTCTCGTGAGCGGCTTCGCTTCTATCGGATCGTCTTCAGAGCCGTTGAATCTCGCCATCATAGCCTGTATCCTTTCGCCTCCGAAAAGACGCATGAGGTCGTCATCAAGACCGATAAAGAACTTTGTTGAACCAGGGTCGCCCTGTCTTCCGGCACGACCTCTTAACTGGTTATCTATACGTCTTGACTCGTGGCGTTCAGTACCTATAATATGAAGGCCGCCGAGCTCGCGAACCTTTTCCTGCTCCTCTGCTCTCTCTTCCTTGTATTTGTCATGAAGCTCGTCAAATACCTTTCTTGCAGCGAGGAGCTCTTCGTCCTCCAGAGGTATACGGCTTGAAGCGTATGAGATAGTATTCTCGTCATAGCCGAGCTTTCTCATTTCCTTCTTTGCTTCGAACTCAGGGTTGCCGCCGAGTATGATATCTGTACCACGGCCTGCCATGTTTGTCGCGATAGTTACCGCTCCGAGACGACCTGCTTCTGCTACTATCTCAGCTTCACGCTCGTGGTGCTTTGCGTTCAGTACGTTGTGCTTTATTCCGCGCTTTTTGAGCAGATCGCTTATCGCCTCTGACTTTTCGATAGAAATAGTACCTACGAGGACAGGTCTGCCTGTCTCATGTATCTCAGCTATTTCATTTACGATAGCGCGGAACTTCGCAGGCTCATTCAGATATACAGCGTCGTTGAGATCTGTACGTCTGACAGGCTTGTTTGTAGGGATAACTACAACGTCCATATTGTAGATGTCACGGAATTCATCCTCTTCTGTCTTGGCTGTACCTGTCATGCCTGACAGCTTGTTGAACATTCTGAAGTAGTTCTGCAGAGTGATAGTCGCGAGAGTCTTTGACTCGCTCCTTACATTCATGCCTTCCTTTGCTTCGATAGCCTGGTGCAGACCGTTGCTGTAACGACGTCCCTGCATGATACGTCCGGTGAATTCATCTACGATAAGTATCTCACCGTCCTGAGCAACGTAGTCAACATCTCTCTTCATGAGGAAGTTAGCCTTCAGAGCCTGTATAACGTGGTGGTTTAGTTCCATGTTTTCAGGGTCTGAAAAGTTTTCAACGCCGAAGTAATCCTCGCAGCGCTCTACACCTTTCTCAGTGAGCGATACCGTCTTGTCCTTTTCATCCATGGTAAAGTCTTCGTCAAGCTTGAAGTTCTTTACAAATCTGTCTGCCTTTGTATAAAGGTCTGTTGATTTTTCACCCATTCCCGAAATGATGAGCGGAGTACGCGCTTCATCGATGAGGATGGAATCGACTTCGTCGACTATTGCGTAATTCAGGTCACGCTGTACCATCTGCTCTTTGTAAGAAACCATGTTGTCACGCAGATAATCGAAACCGAATTCGTTGTTAGTACCGTAAGTTATGTCGCAGAGATATTCGTGCTTTCTCTTTTCAGCAGGAACGCTGTGGAATATTCCTCCGACAGTAAGTCCCAGGAATGTATAGAGCTTGCCCATCCATTCCATGTCTCGCTTTGCCAGATAATCGTTTACAGTTACTACGTAAACGCCTTTTCCTTCAAGCGCATTCAGATAAGCAGGGAGAGTAGCTACGAGAGTCTTACCTTCACCTGTACGCATCTCGGCTATCCTGCCCTGGTGCAGTGCGATACCGCCTATTACCTGGACTTTAAAGTGCTTCATGCCGAGAGTTCTTGACGCGCCCTCACGGCATACAGCGAAGGCTTCGGGCAGGAGCGAATCAAGAGATTCGCCCTTGTTCTGGCATCTGTCCTTAAATTCTTCTGTCCTGGCTCTCAGCTCATCATCTGTGAGCTTCTCCATCTCTTCCTCAAGAGCCATTACCTTGTCAGCTATTTTTTCAAGCTTCTTTACTTCCTTCTTGTTAAGGTCCCCAAAGACCATTTCCATAATACCCATGCTTTACACCCTCGTATCCTTTACTTTCCTTTTGAATTATTTATTAATAAATGCATTGTAGATAGCTCTTATGGCATCCTCAAAGTTGTCATTTTCAACACCTACAATGATATTCATTTCACTTGAACCCTGGTCTATCATACGTACATTTACGCCTGCATCGTTTAACGCGCCGAATAATGTCGCGCAAACTCCCGGTCTGCGGTTCATACCAAGACCGACAGTAGCGATGAGCGCCATATCCTGATATATTTCAACTGAATCAGGCTTAAGCCTCTTCTCTATATCCTCGAGCAGGTCCTGAAGCTTTCCTTCGAGCTGCTGCTTTGATATTACTATACATACAGTGTCGATACCGCTCGGAAGATGCTCAAATGATATCTCGTTGTTTTCGAGGATAGTGAGCAGACGCTTCACAAAGCCTATCTCCGAGTTCATCATGTTCTTGTACAGAGCGATCACCACGAAATCCTTTCTGCCCGCGATACCTGTGATTATATTGTCACTTTCTGCAGGGGTGTCTGATATTATAGTTCCCGGATTTTCAGGTTCATTCGTATTTCTGATGTTGATAGGTATGTTTACTTCTCTTACAGGGAATATCGCATCCTCGTGAAGCACGCTTGCGCCCATGTATGAAAGCTCGCGGAGCTCCTTGTATGTAATGTTCTTTATAGGCTTAGGGTCGTCTACTATCCTCGGGTCTGATACCAGGAAGCCTGAAACGTCAGTCCAGTTTTCGTAAATATCAGCGCCTACAGCCTTTGCAACGAGCGAGCCTGTGATATCAGAGCCGCCGCGTGAGAAGGTACGTACAGTTCCGTCAGGATTTGAGCCGTAGAAGCCCGGAATAACTGCATTCTCGTGCTTTGCAAGCTCAGCAGAAAGCGCCTCATGAGTAGCATCTGCCATATGTCTGCCCTTTTCGTCAAACTGGATAAGACCTGCAGGGTCTACAAAATCAAAACCAAGCACTGCTGCTGCGAGCTTACCGCAGAGGTATTCACCGCGGCTTGCTATGTAATCAGCTGTAACGCCCGGCTTGAGGCTCTGACGTATCTCTTCAAGCTCCTTGTCGATGCCTATGTTTACACCGAGATTGAGTTCCATTATTCTGAATCTGTCACAAATTACCTGGAAAACATGATCCGCAGGAATGTTGTGGTCGATATGAGTCTTGCAAAGATACAGAAGATCTGTGATCTTGTTATCATCTGAATAACGCTTGCCCGGCGCTGAAACTACAACGTACCTTCTGTCCGGATCAGACATTACTATGCTTTTTACCTTCTGGAGCTGGATGGCGTCAGCAACTGACGAGCCACCGAATTTTACTACTTTAACGCCCATTTTGTTACCTTTCAGTTTATATCTTAAAAAATTAATTTAACAATGATTGCAAGTACGCAGCCTTTTCACATATTAAATAGGAAAAAAGCTGCATCTAATGAATTTTATAATATATGCACAGTCCGGTCAAGAAAACAATACAAAAATCACGCATTCGTCACATTGAATCTTTGCCTGAACAGTAATAATAATGTATAATGTCGAAAGACACTGCGTCAGCCCGGCTGACCCACACTCCCCGCTGAGGCGGGGAAATATCTGCCTTGACGGCAGTACATTAAAAACAATAATAACGGGCGGGCCTGCGGCCCGCCCTGCTAAGGAGAACATCATGAAACCAAAGTTCAGCGTCATAAAAGGCGGTCTGGATATCCCGAAAATCGAAAATGGACGCACCTTTATTTCAGGTACCGCCACAAACACACGCCTCATGGGCGTCATAGGCCTGGAGCTCACATGGGACGTTCTCAGAGATTCCGGCATAGAAAAGCTGCATCAGATATTTTATCTCGACTGCGAAGAATACGGCATAGAATCATATACAGAAGCCTATGGAGACATGCCTGCAGAGATATTTGAAGAACGCACACGACTGTGCGGCGCTCTCGGCGGAGGAGCTGTTCCCGTCTCAGAAAAAGAAGCGCGCTTTCTCATACAGTCGCACATGCGCATAAACTCCCGCTACGACCAGCCTCTGCCTGACGGACGCGGAAAATACGCGTTTCTCACTAAACCTGAGCAGACGCTTACAGGTGCTGAATACATCGACCTTTTTAAAAGGCTCAGCGGGAACGAATATAATCCAAACTATGTAATAAATCACTTTTTAATGAGATGTGTCTCAAGTGACGCACGCGGCGCCGCGTGGCTTCTCAGCGATAACGGTATCGACGAAGCAGACATCATTACTCCCGATTACAGACCTGATATGAGCGGATGCGGACTTTTCTCGAGCAATGACCCGAAAACGCTCTGCAGGAACAGCATCGACCCGACAGGTGACCCGGACGATCACATATTTTTCTGTGAATCACTCATAGAATTTTCAAGCCGTTATCAGCTTACTACCTCGCTTATAACATTGAGCAATGACGAAACAAGAGTCGTCTCGGCTTCACTGCAGTCTGATTTCAGAGTGACAGGCGCTGAGGCAGCAATGCTTATGAATCGCTCCGAGTTCATCACTGTGTACGAGGTCCTTGACTACAGCGAAGAATTCATAGATGCATTCACTTCATTTGCAGCAGTATTTACAGAAACAGTTTACGAAAACGGAAAGCTGTATGTTGCCTTCAATGAGACAAATGCTCACGTTGGCCAGCCTGTATACATGATAAACAATGATATCCACGCCATGTATTATCTCACTGACTACGGCCAGATCATAATCATGGGATATTCGTTTGAGGACATACAGGACGCAGAGTTCCGCATGTACCTGTCGCTTCTGCCGTATCCGATAGTTGTTTCCATGAAATACGAGTTCAAGGAGCCTGTATTTTATGATTTTATAAAAAGCGATTTTACTGATTTTGACAGCTTTGTTGAATTTCTCGGCGGTGATATAGATACAGATGCTGACAGCTTCGATGATACAGATGACGAAGATGATTGCGGCGAGCCTCCGGCAGATCTTATAAAAATACCTTATGCTGACATCGATCAGCCTGACAACAGCGACGACCCACACCGTAGCTGACCGCTCGTAACAAAAATGCTTACCGAATACAATTAATAATTGTATCATCAATGCGATAGCGATATAATCTAAAAAACGACAAAAATACGGTCAGAAAACACTTGCGTGCGCCCGGCGCACCAATATTCCGCCCCTCGAGGCGGAGCTGCTCGTCCGGTGACGGACGGAGACAGATAGATTCATACAGGAGGCTATTAATTATGAAACACGTACTTTCAGTTCTTATGGAAAACAGGACCGGCGTTCTGCGCCGCATTTCAGGACTGTTCGGCAGAAGAGGATACAATATAGATTCCATCGTAGCGAGCGCTACAGAGGATGAGAACCTTACGAGAATGACTGTCGTTGTTGACGGCGACGAGTACATCCTCGATCAGGTCATCAAGCAGCTCGCAAAGCTTCACGAGATAATCGACGTTGAAAATGTTACGAATGCCGACATCGTAAGCCGCCAGCTCCTCATCATGAAGCTTAAGGCTACTCATGAAACTCGCATAGACATCATCCAGCTTGCTGACGCTTTCGGCGCAAGGATCGTTGACATCAAAGCTGATTCTATAATCATCGAAGCATCTGCCGAGGACTCAGTTACACAGTCTATCGTCGATACGTTTGAGCCTTACGGTATTATTTCTCTTATGAAGACAGGTACTGTTGCACTTAAAAAGTAGAAGCATTTCATACGCACGATATTGAGATTTCGATCACAGCTTTCGGAACCACTAGGTTTGAAAAAAGAGGCAGGCGGTTAGATGCCGCAAAAAGGGCATGGAAAACAAACCCTCAAGGGGCCTTTGAAAATAAAATATAGGAACGACCTAATCAGGAAGCGGCAGCAGGCAAATCGTCTTTGATAATGTAGCCTCTGCGCTTCAGCAGATTAAGTGCCTGTGAAGTGGTAAGGACCTTTTCCCCTCCTGTTATTCCAACAACACAATGCCTTTGTCACGACACAGCGCCTCTATGCTCCTGTCATAGGTAGCCTCCGCTTCCTTAGAAAAGAAACATCCGGGTACGCCTTCATCATGATCTCTGTGATGTGCCACACACGCACAGCATCTTCCGTGATTCGGGCAATCATAGGTACATGGACATGGTCTCACATTACTGCAATTCATCGTTATTACCCCCTTATTTCGCCTTTGTCGATGCCGGAACCTCACCCGCGCCGTAAATAACATAGTCAACAGAATCTTTGATAATAAACACGGAAGCAAGGTTTAATTTTTCCATAGCTTCATTGGCAATTTCGTTCACCGTATCTTCTGTTACCAGCACGAGCGAAAATACTAATGTGTCATTTGTTTGCGGAGTCCCATCCTCCACATATGCGCCGTAGGCATTATAAACGGTAAATCCAACGCCTTTTTCTACACAGATATCCTGAATCAATTGCTGCGCCTTTTCCATGGAAATAATCTGCTCTCCAGTATCTTTATCATTCAATCCGAAATGAACCAAATATTGCACATCCTCATTCCACGGGTCCTGATTGTTTGCCTGACTGCTGCAGCCCGAAAAAGCTAAAATCGCTATTGCAAGCATTAAAATCCCCAATAATTTTCTGTTCATCTTTTATGTCCTCCTGTTTTTTTATTGTTATCTGGTGATGTAACATTCCTGCTTTGCCGATAGTGACAGTGTGTCACAAGGATCATATTCTTTTCCCGTCCAGTTGAAGCGCACTTCAAGAGAATCTGTCTCTTCCTCATACTCCACAGCAACTCCCAGAGTGGTTCCATTTACATTTTTTGAATGTTCATATTCTTTCCTCCGCAATTCCTGTTATTTCCCAAGAGCCGCTGCTATCCATTTACAGGAAGGCATCCAGCTTTTGTCTGTATAGGAGTCATCCGCTACAGTCGAAAGATTTTCTATTGTGATATTTTCCCCGGACATAACCTGTTCCTGCGTTACTACCACTGACGGAATCTCCATCCACATGCCCGGACTTTCATAGTAGCTGGAAGCCGCCTTAATATCGTCATATTGCCCAGCCATCTCCAATGCCAGAACACGACAGGCAAATTCTCCGTTCAGCGTCCAGTTGGTCGTGGCACAAGCCTTCCAATTCCGGCCTTCCGCCATGCACTGAATATCCGCATCTGAAATATCCACCGATACCATTGGGATCTCGCTGTTTAATTCCTTTAGAGCTTTATATACTCCCTGTGCATACGCATCATAGCAGCACCATATCGCGTCTATTTCGCCGGTTTCGTACTTCGCTATGATTCTTTCCGCCACATCCTGCATTGACGATGTGGGATTCAGATGATCCTCCGGTGCCATTTGCTCCAGCGTTCTGATCTTTCCCGTGGTTTCGTAGAGATGATAGCCAACCTGTCGCCTGTCAAAGGCTATGATGTAGTTCTCTTCCTGCACCTGAAGGATTTTAACCGGCTCTTTTTCCTTCACCTTTTCCGGGTACATGGTCAGAATCTCTTCAACCAGAATCGACGCAAGTCCGGAGTCCTGCTGAAACAGCTGAACCACTCCGTCAATCGTTTTCGTGTCTCCGTTTTCATCTCTGAATGAAGTGTCAAATGTTGCGATTTTCAGATCAGGATACTCCTCTAAAACGCCTGAAAGAAATTCCCACGCATAATCCACTCCGCCATGGGACACAAGCAGTCCGTCATAGCCTTCTTTAGCACATTGCATAATTCTGTTTTTCCACTCATCGTCGCTGTCGTCGCAGAAAAAAGTATCTGCCTCCATGCCAAAAGCTTCTGCCGTTTTTGTGAAGGACTCCGACCACATCTCAAAAATAGGAGAGGATGACATATACATGATATACGCCACTTTTTTCCCTTCCACGGGACTTCGTTCCTTTTGGGAACAGCCTGCCGCACATGCCATGATCAGAGCCGCCGCCAAAAGTAATGTGATAATTTTCCGCATCGTCTCACTCCTCTATGTCATTTTTTCATTATCGTCTGCCTCCTGCCTAAGCAGCAGCTGATCTGTTTTCTGCCTGAGAAGCAGCAGCATGTCCAGCTGTTTAGCATCAATATCCAATCCATGCTCCCGGAATACCATCAAGAGTTTTTTTCTGTATTCCTTTTCACTCAGCTTTGTATAACTTCTTGCAAGTTCATCCAACTTTTGCCGAAGTTCAGAGTTTGTATCTGATTCCCAGTTGAATTTTGCTGCATCAGAAAAGGAAGTTTTTTTCTTTTTCCAGGGCCATTCCATAGAGAACCTCCTCCTTGTCAATTTTCCGGCTTACTGCTCCTCCATAGCTTTCAGAATCCTATCCATATCAAAAGACTTGGTCACATAATAGACTGTGTCCATATAATACTGGTCTGTGATAAGGATGTCTTCTTTTTCCGACGTATACCCCTGCACATTGCCGTACCAGAAAATCACATCGATTTTCCCGCTGCTCAGAGCCGATAATCTGGCATCCGCTTCCACCTGTACAAAAGTAAAAGGAACATCCATCTTGTCCGAGATCGCATTCATCAGCGCCACATTAAATCCGGCGGGAGTTCCATCCGCAGCTACATAATCCAGCGGCGGCAGATCCCCGGTTACGCCAACCACATAGGCATCCTCTTTTCCTTCCTGTGAACTGTCTTCAGAGCCGCTTGTTGAAATATTGGTTATATAGGTTTCAATCAATGCATCAAGACTTCCGTCTTCCCGGAGTGTTTGAATTCCGTCCTGTAATATCTGATAAAGATCTGTATCATCCGAACGGACCGCCATGCGTATTTCCGTAGGGACGCCGGCTCCGCCCGGAGCAATGGTCAGCGAATCGTCCTGTGCTTTCAGATAGTTTGCTACCGAGGCCGGCACAAGCAGATACTCAATATTCCCGGCATTCAGGTCTAAAATCATTGCGGTCAGGCTGCTGTATTGCTTCCATTCGCCAAGTGCCGGTGTTGGGAATATATCCAGATCATTCGGCTCCTGCCAGTTCATGATGCCGCATTGGATATTTTCTTCCTCTGCCGAATTGTTCCGGTCACCGCATCCTGCAAGTGTAAAGATCATCGCCAAAAGCAATCCAATACTCATAAGCCCGCACAGTTTTTTCATGTTGATTTTCCTCCTACAATTCGATTTCAAGATAATTATTTTCACCGTCAAAACGATAATTCAGCCGCTTTGCGGTGTTTTTTAAGATAGTGACCCCTAAATGGAGTTCGTCCTCCGACTCAGCTTCAAAGGGGTTGTATCTGCTTCCTCTGCAGCGGATTTCAATAACCGTGCATTTATCACGCTCGTCAAAGGAAATCTGTATCTGCATATCCGGAACGTCACCGGACTGTCCATACTCAAGCATTTCATAGATCAGTTCCTCCGTACAAAGCTGGAGGCGGTTGGCCCTTTTATTGTCCAGCCCATATCGTGCGGCAAAGCTGCGGATATTGCCCTGAAGCTGCATCAGATCGAAATCACGGCTTTCAATCCGCCAGGAGA
>CAVGAH010000018.1:0-26659 GCA_963627215.1 bacterium
GTTTGAGGGGCGTGTGTCAGCAGACGTATGGGTTCAAGTCCCATCAACCGCACCAATTTCTAGTCGGACTTCAAATACGGAGTCCGATTTTTTATACTTTATTGTAAATACGGGACACCATTGCAAGCGAGCTTGTCAGAGGCTTTGCTTCGCTGTAAATAAAGTGTCAGTACTAAAAATTTTGAGAAATATTGAAAAAAGGTTTGACAGAGTAGAAAATATTTGCTATATTATTATCTGTTGTTAAACAAAGCAACATATTAAAACAAAATAAGCGGTTGTGCTGGAATAGGCAGACAGGCACGTTTGAGGGGCGTGTGTCAGCAGACGTATGGGTTCAAGTCCCATCAACCGCACCAGTTATTAAAACGGACTTCAGATCACGAAGTCCGTTTTTTCATGCTTTAAATAGTAAACAAAGCCTTGAAATAACACGCTTTTAAAATCAGAATGTAAACAAAAATAAATTTCCACTGTACAAATGATATATTATGCGTGTATAATGTACAAAGTGTAAAAACTGAAAAGCGGTTAAAAACTGAGACGAAGAAGAGTAGGCGCGGCTGCTGTCCACAGAGAGGAAACGGTGGTGAGAGATTTCCGGCAGGGCGTACCGAACGCAGCTTCAGAGTTTTTCCGGTAAAGCCGATGCGTGCAGCAATATACAGTATATGATGTATGATGCAGCGGCGCGGCGGTGCGTAGCCGGAAACGTTGGCGACGTTACAGCTTCTAAGATATCGGCGAAGGTCGGCGCAAAATGCGTCGAGGCGGTTCGTATGCGGGCAAGATGATGTCAGGCGCTCATAATGCGTATCATATTGCAGGCTTGCAGGCGAAAGCCGGTGAATTAGGGTGGTACCGCGGTGATATTCCCGCCCCTATGCGTAGGGGCGTTTTTTGTTTTTTGGGTTTTGTACAGGAGGAGCGGGCCGGAAGGCGCGCGGGGGCGTGATGCGGTGACGCATGGGACTTATCCAGGCGCGCGGAACGCGGGCCGGTGCAGTACTGTTTAACTTGTTTTTGAATTTATTAATATATTTATGGAGGACTTCACAATGGAAAAATTAGGTCTTAATGAGATCAGAAAAATGTTCCTTGAATTTTTCGAGAGCAAGGGACATCTGGTTCATGAGAGCTTCTCACTTGTTCCTGAAAAGGACAAGAGCCTTATACTTATCAACTCAGGCATGGCGCCTCTCAAGCCGTATTTTGCAGGTCTTGAGACTCCGCCGAGAAAGAGGATGACTACATGCCAGAAGTGCATCAGAACAGGCGATATCGAAAACATCGGCTACACTGACAGACACGGTACATTCTTTGAGATGATGGGGAACTTCTCATTCGGCGATTACTTTAAGGAGCAGTCACTCGAATGGGGCTGGGAATTCATTACTGAACATCTCAAGCTCCCTAAGGAAAGAGTATGGGCTACTGTTTACCAGGACGATGATCAGGCTTTCGAGATCTGGCGCGACAAGATCGGCATGCCGGAGGAAAGAATAGTAAGACTCGGTAAGGACGACAATTTCTGGGAGATCGGTATCGGTCCTTGCGGTCCTTGCTCTGAGATCTACTTCGACAGAGGCGAGGAATACGGCTGCGGCTCACCTGACTGTAAGCCGGGATGCGACTGCGACAGATACATCGAGTTCTGGAACCACGTATTTACTCAGTTCGACAGAGACGAGGAAGGCAACTATACTCCGCTCGCTCATCCAAACATAGATACAGGCATGGGTCTTGAGAGAATGGCATGCATCATGCAGGAGACTGACTCTATATTCGCTATAGATACTATAAAGCATATTCTGGACGGCGTTGTTAAGATCTCAGGCGTTGAGTATCAGGGCGGCAAGGCGAAGGAAGATATTTCCATCAGAATCATCACTGACCACATCCGTTCGGTAACATTCATGATAAGCGACGGTATCCTCCCGAGCAATGAGGGCAGAGGCTACGTACTCAGAAGACTCCTCAGAAGAGCTGCAAGACACGGAAAGCTCCTCGGAATCGAAGGAAAATTCATGGCTGAGCTCGCAAAGCTCGTTATCGAGGTTTCAGGCGATGCTTATCCATCGCTCGTTGAGAGACAGGACTACATCTTTAAGGTACTTTCAGTAGAAGAAGAAAAGTTCAGCGAGACTATCGACCAGGGTACTAATATCATCAATGAATATATAAAGGAGCTCAAGGAAGCAGGAAAGACTGAGCTTGAGGGCGAAAAGGTATTTAAGCTTTACGATACTTACGGATTCCCTCTCGAGCTTACTGTAGAGATCCTTGAAGAAAGCGGCTGCACCGCTGACGAGGACAGCTTTAACGCTCTTATGGAACAACAGAGAGAAATGGCTCGCGCAGCAAGAAAGTCTGACGACGAGATCGCATGGCAGGACGAGGAGCTCGGCTTCTTTACTGCAGATGACGCTACTGAGTTCACAGGCTACGACACTCTTACTGATGAGTCAACTGTAAAGGCTATAATCATAAACAGAAAGCCTGTAGACGAGATCACAGCAGGCCAGGAAGGAAACATCGTTCTCGACCATACTCCTTTCTATGCTGAAATGGGTGGACAGGCAGGCGATAAGGGCGTTATCACTTGCGGAGACGCTAAGCTCATCGTAAACGATGTTGTTAAGGCTAAGAACCTTTTCGTTCACAAGGTAACTGCCGCTGAAGGCACTGTAAAGAAGGGCGACAAGGCAACTGCACAGGTAGACCGCGTAAACAGAAATAATATCGCGAGAAATCATACTGCTACTCATATTCTTCAGGCTGCACTCAAGAAGGTGCTCGGAGATCATATCTCGCAGGCAGGCTCAAGCGTTACTGCTGACGGTCTGAGATTCGACTTCACTCATTTCGAAGCAGTTTCAAAGGAAGATATAGCAAAGATCGAAGCTATAGCAAACGAAGCTGTAGACGAATTCCTCGATGTTGATACTAAGGTAATGAGCATCGACGAAGCTAAAAAGACGGGCGCTACTGCGTTATTCGGCGAGAAGTACGGTGACACTGTAAGAGTAGTTTCTGTAGGCGATTTCAGCAGCGAGCTCTGCGGCGGTACTCACCTCAAGAACTCAGGTCAGGTAGGTGCTATAAAGATCTTAAGCGAAAACGGCGTTGCTGCAGGCGTAAGACGTATCGAGGCTATCACAGGTAACGGTCTTTACAGACACATTACTGAGGAAGACGCTCTCATAAACGAAACTGCCGAGACTCTGAAGACTCAGCCTTCAAACATCGCTGCAAGAGCTGCTGCTCTTACTGACGAGGTAAAGGCTTACAAGAAGGAGATCGAAGAGCTCAAGCGTCAGTCTATGGGCGACTCTGCAGGCGACCTTATCAAGTCTGCAAAGGAAATAAACGGCGTTAAGCTCGTTACAGGCCAGTTCGACGGAATCGACATAAACGACCTCAGAACTCTGTCAGATCAACTTAAGGCAAAGGAAAAGAGCATTATCAACGTACTTGCTGCTGTAAACGACGGCAAGGTAACATTCCTCGTTTCTGTTGCTGACGACCTGCTCGAAAAGGGTTACCACGCAGGCAATCTTATCAAGCAGATCGCAAAGGTAGCAGGCGGTGGCGGCGGCGGTAAGGCCGACATGGCACAGGCAGGCGCAAAGGATCCTTCAAAGGTTGCTGAAGCGCTCGCATTCGCTGAAACATTAATTTAATATAACGTGAGACCTGCTGTGAGAAGGGCAATCGAGCCTGCGCGGCAGGTCTTTTTAATTAGCGGTGCGCTAATAAAGGGTTGTTATTCTGCTATCAGATTGGTATACTGAGTAATAAAGAATTTGAACAGATGATAAGTTAAAGGCTATTCTGTTACGGGAATGGGAGGTATATTAATTATGGAAGAAAAGAATACCATTTTATTTACAAGTCCTGAAAAGGCTCAGGAGCGCACTATATCGGAGATACTTACAAAGGTATATGATGCTCTTACGGAGAAGGGCTATACTGCTATAGACCAGATGGTCGGATATATCCTCTCAGGCGACCCTTCATACATTACAGGTCACAATAACGCGAGAAATCTTATCCGACAGATAGAGCGTGATGACCTTGTGGAGGCGTTGCTTAAGAATTATCTCGGATTAAAGTAGCTCACAGGAGAAACATATATAAATGAAGGCAATTTCATTAGACGTAGGTGATAAGACTATAGGCGTCGCTCTGAGCGACGCGCTTATGCTTACAGCTCAGGGACTTATGACGATAGAGCGCATAGGCATCAGAAAGGACGCCGACAAAGTCCTTGCGCTCGTTAAGGAGCACGGCTGCGACACTATAGTAATGGGACTTCCGCTTAATCTCGACGGAAGCGACAGCATACAGACGGAAAAGGTAAGAGCGTTCCGTACTATGCTTGAAAACAAAATGAAGAGCAACGCTATAAAAGGTGTTGAAATAGCTTATCAGGACGAGCGCTTCACAACAAAGATCGCTGAGTCAGTACTTATAGAAGCAGACGTTTCAAGAAAAAAGCGTAAGGATGTCATCGATAAGCAGGCTGCAGTAATAATCCTGCAGTCATGGCTCGACAGACAGGCGTTCCTCAGAAAAGCTGAGGAAGAAAAGGCTGCAGGTATAACAAGAAGATAAATAAAAATTGAAACGGGCAGCCTCGTTCAGGAAGGCTGCCCGTTTATGGAAGGTATATATGTGAAGATATCAGCGCCTTTTTAAATAAAAGCGCATGTATCTACTTTGCAGGATAGAAGCCTGAAGGAGCTTCGCTGAGATTTATCATGATGTTCTTCTTCTGGCTGTAAGAGTCGAGGATGGCTCTGTCGTTTTCGCGGCCGATGCCTGACTTCTTGTAGCCGCCGAAAGGCGCGCCCTCAGGTATCTGATTGTAAGTATTTACCCACATACGGCCTGTTTCGATTGCCTGAGCGACGCGCAGAGCGCGGTTTATATCTGTAGTCCATACAGCGCCTCCGAGACCGTATTCAGAGTCGTTAGCCATAGCTATTACTTCTTCCTCAGTTTTGAACTTTATCACTACGGCTACAGGTCCGAATATTTCTTCCTGCGCCACGCACATATCGTTAGTTACGTTCGTGAGCAGAGTAGGCTTTATGAAGCAGCCTTTCTCGCAGCCGTTTTCAGTATACGCTTCGCCGCCGCACGCTACAGTTGCGCCGTCTGCCTTTGCTTTTTCTATATATGAAAGTATCTTTTCCACCTGTGCCTTGTTTATCTGCGAGCCCATCTGAGTTTCAGGGTCGAGCGGGTCGCCGACTTTTACGTTGTTGAACGCTTCAACGAGCTCGGCTACAAATTCATCGTAGATGTCTTCCTGTACGAATACTCTTGAGCCTGCGCAGCATACCTGTCCCTGATTGAAAAGTATGCCGAGCTGTACACCGTCTACAGCCTGCTCGCGGCGGCAATCGCTGAATATGATGTTGGCGCTCTTTCCGCCGAGCTCTAACGTAGCAGGTATCAGCTTTTCGGCAGCGGCGAGAGCAACGTCTTTACCGATCTCAGTAGAGCCTGTGAACGCAAGCTTTGAGAGGCGAGGGTGGTCAAGTATGTACTGGCCTGACTTGCCGCCTGAACCAGTTATAACGTTGAGAACGCCTGCAGGCAGAAGGTCCTCAATGAGCTCAGTAAATACGAGCATGCTCAGAGAAGTCGAAGAAGACGGCTTAAATACGATGCAGTCACCTGCGGCGATAGCAGGAGCTAGCTTCCACGCAGCCATAAGGAACGGGAAGTTCCACGGAACTATCTGCCCTACAACGCCGATAGGCTCTCTGAGCACGAGGCTCATCATTCCACCGTCAAGTATGGAAGCAACGCCTTCGTCTGTGCGGATAAGGCTTGCGTAGTAACGGAAATGGCGTGAAGAATATGGTACGTCTATTGCGAGAGTTTCACGTATAGGCTTACCGTTGTCAAGGCTTTCTACCTCCGCGAGCAGCTGAGTGTTTGCGTCTATGCGGTCAGCTATCTTGTCTAGTATATCTGCGCGCGATTCCTTAGTGAGCGCCTTCCATGCAGGGAAGGCAGCCCATGCTGCATCTACTGCGGCGTCAACGTCTTCTTTCGTTGCCTGCGCGCACTTGGCGAGAGCGGAGCCGTCAGCAGGATCGTAGCTTGTGAAAAGCGCGCCGTCCGATGCCTGTCTCCATTCTCCGTTGATGTAAAGTCCGTATGATTCTTTTAAGCTGTTTCTTACGTCTGACATGTTGTTAACCTCCTTAATAGTCGAAAATTAATAGTTAAAAGTTGAGTGATAAATAAGCGTTAATGTTTGTTTGTGTCATGTGCATTTTGTGCGTTATGTCCGGTCTCTGCCGGAAGTCTTTACTTTTTTGTACCGACATATTACAATAAATCTGATACTTAAAAAATAACCACTGAGATTATTTATGAGGTGACCAGATAGTGTTGAAATACGATTTTGAAAACAGGAAAAACGATAATGTAAAAGAATCAAAATATGAGTATTTGTATAAGTGCCTGAAAGAAGATATAATGAACGGCAGGCTCGCCGAAGGTTCTAAACTCCCGTCAAAACGAGCGCTTGCGGCTGAAAACGGAATCAGCGTAAAGACTGTCATGAACGCTTACGAGCAGCTTTTGATGGAGGGGTATATAGTATCCAGAGAGCGCAGCGGGTATTATGTGGTATCCGATTTTGATGTAAATGTAAGACACCAGAATATAAACATAGAGCTTCCGTCACCGGAAGAGGATGAAGACTGGCTCGCTGATTTTACGGCAAATACGACTGTATATGAAAAATTTCCCTTTACGATGTGGACTAAGGTAATGCGTCAGGTCATGGCAGATTATAACGTCAGACTCGTTATGCGCGGCGATTTTCTGGGAAGTCAGGAGCTTCGCGCGGAAATAGCTCGTTATCTTTTTCACACGCGCGGCATGGTGGTCTCGCCTGAATGTATAGTTATAGGAACGGGCATAGAATATCTTTATTCAAAAATGATGAGTCTGCTGCCGCGTGATTCGATATACGCTGTCGAGGATCCCGGATATAAAAAAATACAGCGTATTTACGATGAGCTTGGCGTTAAATGGAAATGCATATCAATGGGAAAGGGCGGCATAAATATGAACAGCCTGCAAAACAGCGACGCTACAGTAGTCCACACGTCGCCGGAGCACCATTATCCGCTGGGTACTGTAATGTCTGCTCGACGACGTCAGGAGCTTCTTAAGTGGCTCGAGGACTCGGAGGAACGGTATATAATAGAAGACGATTACGACTGCGAGTTCAGATACAGCGGTCATTCCATCCCGGCGCTTTACGGACTCGACTATACGAAGCGCGTCATATACATGAATACGTTCAGTAAAACTCTGAGCCCCGGTATCAGAATAAGTTATATGGTCCTACCGGAAAAGCTGCTCAGAAAATACGTAGACACGGCTAACTTCTTTTCAAATACCTCTTCAAACCTCGAGCAGTTCACGCTTGCGCGCTTTATACGCGACGGGTATTTCGACCGCCATCTCAACAGGATGCGCAAATATTACCTGAAGCAGGGAGAGCTGCTTAAAAACATGATAGAAGCGAATCCGGCAATACCGACTGCATCCATATCAGGCATGGAAACAGGAACACATCTCCTCGTGAAGCTCGATACCGCGCTGTCTGATAAAGAGATAAAGCAGCGCGCCAGGACAAAGCGCATAAACCTTAAGTGCCTGTCTGAGTTCTGTATAAGTGATCCGTCAGAGTACGCTCATACGCTCGTGCTCAATTATTCCGGCATGGATGAAAACAAAATGCAGGAAGTCCTTAATGTTTTTGGGGAAATATTTTAGCCCAAACTGTATTTATGCTAACTAATATGTTAAAATGGTAACAGATGAACAGATCTACCATAATACTATATCAATCCTGCCGCTGCGCGGCGCACGGAGCTGTTTTCCGGTCTGTGACCGCGAGGTCACGCAATGCGGGGGCTATTCATTTAATGCCTTTATTACTACTTGATAAATAAAAGGCTATTTTACAAAGAAAGGAAATTTCCATGCGTAAATTACAGAGTTTCTGCAAAGCTGCCGATATCGAAAAAGAATACAAGCGCAAGCTGGTGACGCCGGATGACGCGGCTTCTGTCGTAAAGCCGGGCTACAAGATCCATATAGGAACATTCGGATCTATCGCTCGCGACTTTGAAGCTGCCATAGCTAAAAGAAAGGACGAGCTCAGTGACATAACGCTGATCTCGTGCCTGTGGAGCTATGACGATACGTATGAGACTCACAAGGTCGATCCTGAGGGCGATGTGTTCAGGATACACACGACACAGATGAGCCAGAAGGACAGAAGAGTAAAGAGCGCCGGACACGAGTGGTACATACCGATGCTTTACCATGACAACTGCAGGATGTATCACGCCGCTGACAGAAAGCTTGATATGTTTGTCGTTATGACGGGCCCGATGGACCGCCAGGGCAACTTTAACCTCGGCATCACTATAGGCGAGGCACGCGCGCTTTTTGAAACTGCTGATATAGTTATGGTAGAGGTGAACGAAAACATGCCTCATTCCGAGGGGCTGGAAAACTACATCAATATAGCTGAAGTAGATTACGTAATACAGAGCTCGAACTATCCGCTTGCGGAGCTTCCTGTAAGAGAGGGCGCGGGGGGCGCAGATGCAAAGATCGCGGAGCTGCTTCTGCCTGAGATAGAGGACGGCAGCACGCTGCAGCTCGGCATAGGCGCTATGCCTAATCACCTGGGGCATCTGATGGTAGAGTCAGATCTGAAGGATCTCAGCATACATACCGAAATGCTCGTAGATTCGTTTGTAGACATGTATGAGGCGGGCAAGATAACCGGAAACAAGGCTGTAAATCCGGGCAAGATGGTGTATACGTTCGCGCTCGGCAGCAGGAGGCTTTATGATTTTATAGACCGCAACCAGACTTGCATGATCGCGCCTGTTGATTACGTAAACGATCCGTCGCTTATAAGTCAGCACGATAAGATGATCTCTATAAATGCTGCGCTGCAGGTCGATCTTTACGGCCAGGTAAGCTCAGAGTCTATCGGATTCAACCACATAAGCGGTCAGGGCGGTCAGATGGATTTCGTAGAGGGCGCGTTCCGCTCAAAGGGCGGCAAGAGCTTCCTCTGCACGGCTTCGACAAAGACTCATAAGGACGGCACGCTCGAATCATTAATAGTTCCGTTTATGCCGCCCGGCGGCATCATAAGTACTCCGCGCTACGCTACACAGTACATCGTAACGGAGTACGGCATCGTAAACCTTAAAGGAACGTCTACATGGGAAAGAGCAGAGCTGCTTATAAGCATCGCGCATCCTGATTTCAGAGAGGACCTTATAAAGCAGGCTGAAAAGCAGGGGATATGGAAGAATTCAAGTAAGCTGCTGTAATAATGAGTTTATAATAATATTTTACGGTAAATAAATAAGAAAAAAATTGCAGCCGCCCGGCGGCTGAGCAGAGTGTGGAAGCCTGTATTACGGCAGGATGCCCGATATCTGTTCAGCCGTACGGGCGGTTTTTTATTGCAATGATAACGTAAAAATGATTCACTTATATAAATTATGGTCGTATAATAATAAACAGTGCAAAGTTGACTGGAATCTGCCATGCAGGCGAAGTCATTCGGCGTTTATTTGTAGTAACGGAGAGATCATGTAATGAATAATAAAATCAATGACCTGACAGAGGGCAATATATACAGACAGATGACCATGCTGTCGGTGCCGCTTATAATGGGAAATATACTGCAGCAGCTTTATAATACTGTAGACGCGGTGATAATAGGGCGTTTTGCGGGAGCTGACGAGTTTGCCGCTGTTGGTGTTGCGGGAAGCATAATGAATCTTTTTATATTTATGATAGTCGGTCTGTGTGACGGCTTTGCCATACTTCTGGCACGCGATAACGGCGCGGCTGATATCGGAAGGTTCAGGAGGCAGCATTTTGCTGCGTTTGCGGAGGGGCTTGCGTTTGCCGTTGTGCTTGCCGCTGCGGGTGCCTTTATGATGAACGGCATAGTGGCGGCTATACAAACGCCGGGCGATATAGCTCATTTTGTGTGTTCGTACATGCGTATAGTCATGCTGAGCATGCCGGCGGCATTTTTGTATAATTTTTATGCTGCGATGCTTCGTTCTGTAGGAGATACGCGCGCGGCGCTTATAGTACTTGCAGGTGCTGTTACAGCTAATCTCGCGCTCGATATGCTTTTTGTGGCTGTAATGGATCTTGGGATAAACGGCGCAGCCGCTGCTACGGCGCTTACGCAGCTTATCTCGGCGATAATGTGCGCTGTCTATGTAATGTGGAAATACAGGGATCTTGTATTTCACCGGCAGGACTGCGCCGTTACAGGCAGCATGCTTAAAAATACAGCGAGATTCGGCGCGGTGACGGCGCTTCATCATTCGGGGCTTTATATAGGAAAATTACTTGTACAGGGCGCGGTCAATACTGCGGGAAAGGACGCTATTGCGGCGTATACGGCTGCCACGAGAATAGAGGGCTTCGCTAATTCATTCGGTGACAGCGGAGTTACCGCGTCATCGACGATGATAGCGAATAACTGCGGCGCGGGAAAAAATGAACGTGTGAAAAATATATATCGGGCGAGTCTTTTGATACTTTCTTGTCTGGGCGTGGTATGTGCGATAATAATGTTCACCGGGGCTGTACCGGCATCGGCTTTAATGCTCGGAAGTGGTGCTTCAGGTGCGGCGCTTGCGGGCAGTGCGGGTTATCTGAGGATAATTTCTATATTTTATATTTTCTGCTTTACCGGAAATGCGCTTGCAGGATATTTTAACGGCATCGGACGTGTAATGATAACGTTTGTCGGCTCTCTCGGTCATATAGCTCTCAGAGTTGTGATATCATGGATGGTGATAGGGCGTTTTGGTTTATCAGCAGTGGCGGTCGCTACGGGTATTGGATGGGTATGTGTTAATATATTCTGGAGCGTGTTGAAGCATAAAAAACATTATTTACAATAAAGCATGGTTTTATGTATAAAATATAATACAATAATATTGACAGAATCGGTCTAATGCTGTAGACTGAAAATAAATCTACAGCTGTAGACCGATTTTTGTTTTTTATTTAGACGGGAAAAGAGAGGAGAGAGAGTTTATGGGAATCATCGGGATGTTTACGACGTTATTTTTGAAAACAGCTGCGGTTTCGATCATGATGACTCCTGTTATTGCTGCGGCTCTGGCTGTGCGGGCGGGGCTTGCGCGGATAGGGGTGTCAGCCGGTGTCAGATACAGGCTTTGGTTGATCCCGGCTGTTGCGCTGGTTATAGCTTTGATGTGCGCAGCGGGGGTGCTTGCGGGGTTTATGCCGTCCGGGGCGGCTCAGAGTAGTGCCGGGGCTTTATCAGCGAACAATATTTCGGCGGTAAGCGCTGATAATATGCAGGCTGCTGATATAGAAAGCGGCGGCATGTCAGGTGTTGGAATTGACGGAACTGCGGCAGGAAACACTGCAACTGATCGGACGGCGAATATTACCGTTGGTACGAGTTATGCGTCATCGGCAATGTATAATATGAAAGAAAATTTGGCTGCTAATATATTCGGGAATGTTGTTAATGGAGCGGAGCATCCGTCAGGCGTGATAATCGCAGCGGTCTGTGTTTGGATGTCAGGAGTCATCTGTATATTTGCGTTTGCAGCGGTGAGCTGCGCGCGGGTGCGCAGGCATACTCGATTTGCTGTCAAGGCAGTCAGCAGTGCTGCTGATGCTTCGGAATATATTACGGCTCTGACTGAAGCGAAGGAAAACAGGTTAGATATATATGAAAGCAGTGACATCGATCTGCCGTTCGTTTCGGGCGTTATAAGACCGAGGATATACATGCCCGTGGGTATGACGGACGATGATGCTGCAAATATAATCGCGCATGAGGCGGAGCATATAAGGCGAAAGGACAGCGCTGTGATCTTAATAGCGTGGGTGTGCTGCGCCGTAAGCTGGTTTGACCCGTTCTTCTGGATAGCTTACACGATGCTGCGGCGAGATATGGAAATGAGCTGTGACGAGGCTGTGACCGGAAGAATGGACAGGGAAGATACAGCAGGATATATGAATACGATGCTTCGTATGAGCGCGCCGGGCGCGCGCCGCGGGCAGAATGCATTCGTGCCGGGATTTGCTGCAGGGGAGTCGGACGTGGAGATGCGTGTAGAAAATCTTGTAAGTGAGAAAAAACGCCGACCGCTGGCGACAGCGGCAGCTGTTATGCTGTGCATTACGATCGTTGCGGGATGCGTGTTCGGGTACAGCAGATATCAGGCTAAATATTACAATATAAACGACGCCGAGCTGCTTACTGCTGAACAGGTAGTTAAGCTGCTTAAAATAAACGGTGTAAGGCTTACTGCGGACAGCGAGTTTGACGCGGAGAAGATGGCAGTAAAGCTTGACCGCTATGACGATGATACAAGCACAGTTCCTTATGTGTATAACGTGCGTGCAGCCGGTATGAATGTAAAAATATTCCTATACATTTTTAACAGATATATAGACTATGATTCTGAAGTTATGGAAATACCTTATCCTGCAAAATATGACCCATATGCATACGTCAGCGATGATGCTGATGCGTCCGTGTGGAGAGCGTCTATGAGCGACAGACTTACTTACGGAAAGAATGTGATGATCATCCCTTATGTTTCTGAAAGCGAAATATTTAAGGGAATGAATGTAGACAGTCAGCATTATGAGGCAGGCGCTGATCTCTCAGACAGAGACAGTAATACAATAGCGCGTCGAAACAGAGCCTACAATGAAATGAAAGATAATATAAACGATATACTGTTCTATAAAGCTTTTTATGGAACAGATACGATATATGCCGGTGAAAGCGGCGACTGGCGTTTTGCGTTTCCCGTGAAGCTGTTTTCGCTCAGCCATACAGATGATAACGGACATAAGTGTGTCTCAGCGATGAAGAGCGCAGGCTATCTTTATATGTCGTATAAGGACGGTGATCCGACGCTTTACGGCTCGGTGAAAAGTATATCTATTAGAAAAGGCGACAGATCTTCCTGGTTAGGCTTTGATGAAAATGACCATCTTGAATATGTGTATGATGAAAGCTCAGATGACATGGGCGGTATGTACAGGGTGACGAATTTCGACTTTGCGGGACGCTTCAAGTGGCAGTATGACAGTCTGGAGGTCAGGCTGGAGCTTATGGACGGAAGCGAGGTCGTGGCTGAGTGTACTGATATAGAATGATGAAGTGATGAGGAATAGAATGGAAAAAAGATTATATGATACTGAATACCGTTTTATGGAAATAATTTGGGAGCATGCTCCCGTTCGCTCCGGTGAACTTGTGAAGCTTAGTAAAGAAGCGTTAGGATGGAAGAAATCTACGACTTATACGATGATAAAGCGCCTTTCGGAAAAAGGATATATCGTAAATGAGGACGCTGTGGTGAGCGTGCTTATTGCGAAGGAGGAATGCCAGCAGGCAGAATCAAAGGAAGTAGTAGAGAAGAACTTTTCAGGCTCGCTGCCGAGCTTTATAGCGGCGTTTTTGCGAGGAAACGAGCTGTCGGATGATGATGCGGCCCGGATAAAGAAGATGATAGATGATTATCAGAATAAGTAAAAATATGTAATTTGAATACCATTGAAAAAGCAGGCTGCATATGATACGACAGCCTGCTTTTTATATAAGTATGCGCTATGAAATTTTGTAGTTACTCAGCCGGCTAGAAGTTGCAGCCGTTACGACCGTGCTCCTTAAATTAAACAGGGGCAGCAGTTATATTTTTTTTATATATGTAAAATTGGTTGAAGTTGATGCAGTTGAGCATCAACTGTTTTAAACTGCATATAATATATGGAAAATATATAAAATATAGTAAAAAGTCAATGAAAGAAGAGGTGTATATAACTATTCCTAAAATACTGATTTTCGGAATTGTTGAAATTTAAATCTGTTGTATTCTTAAACGCCATGTTGATCATTTCTTTCTTTTTATAGTGATATGCAGAAAGACGCCGCATGGGATCTTTAGTATGGGGAGATCGATCTTGCTGCGGCGTCTTTCTGCGTTTAGGGATATATAGTTTGGGTTGTTTATTACTACAGCGTCTCAGGTACAAGGAGAATATCTCCTGGTCTGAGGTCGCTGGCTGTTATGCTGTTTATCTGACATATTGTATCTATCGTGTTGCGAACATCTGTTTCAGGAGAACCGTACTCGGTCGCTATCTCCCATAATGTATCGCCTTCGCCTACTGTCACAGTTGTATATGTCTGCTCAGTGAGTCCCTGAGCGTTGTAAGCGCCTGATATCATAGCTGTAGCGTATATTATAATAAGGGCGCATATTACTAAAAACGTGATAAATCTTGGTGTTGAAACGATCCTATAGTGCTTATGCATAGTGCTGTACCTCCTGTGTATGTGAAATTTGATTGAACAGCTGTTTGATGTATTTAATATATCAGAACAGTCATTCACTGTCAATGCATTTTTGAAAACTTTTTTCAAAACATTTGTTTTAACACATAGGCGCGCCGGGCGCGCAAAAAAAACGGGCTGCGGCATGTATTTTCATGCGGCAGCCCGTTTCTGTGTCCTGATAATTGTACGTATATTCTCAGAGTTACTATAAAGCCTATTATAAAATTTTTAACAGATGTTCACTTAATATGTTTACGGTAAAGCAGTATGCGAGTTCACCGGATTCAGGAGACTATTTATTCTTTTTATTCAGCTTTTCGTAATATACGTCTGCCAGGCTCATGAGTGCGCTCCTTTTTATAAAACAGACGATGCATATTGCGACTACAACGACTGCGAGTATGACTGCGCCAACGTAGCTGCGGCTCTCGAGCATCTCTCCCATCAGCAGCGATGCCGCCATAGACGGGAATCTGCCCGCCATCGAAAGCACGATAAACATTGTAAAATTCATGCGCGAAACACCGGCTGCGTATGCTACCATGTCCTTCGGGAGCCCCGGTATAAGGTAAAGCAGGAATATTATCATGTGGGCTTTTTTTGTATCGAGCATTTCTTTGTATTTTATGAATCTCTGTTCGCCGAATATAAGCGCCATCGGACGCTGACCGAGCTTGCGCGCTATCATGAAGGCTATCCCCGAGCCTATGGCTATTCCGACAACTGACAGCAGCAGCGCCATCAGGAAGCCGTAAAAATATCCACCTGCTATTTGTACTACCTGTCCCGGCAGCACGGTCACGATGACCTGTATTGTCTGACAGCCGATATATATCGGTATGCTTTTGTCCTGATGCCTGTCCATAAATGCTTCAAATGCTTCTATGGACTTGAAATTATGCCATATCTCAGGGTGTATGAATATCAGATATGCCGGTATTCCTATGACGATGCCCAGGATGAAAAGCAGCTCAACGATCGCGAGGATCCTGTATTTCAGCCCATCGGCGCTTTTTATTTCTTCATTCTTCATTCTTCATTAGTGCCAAACCGCGCAGCGCACGTCCTCTTTCTGTTGTATTTTACCTGTTGCTGTGCAATAGAATAAATGCTGGTCGTACATTTCCTGTGCTGCCTTTATAACTCCGAATTTTGAGTGCTCGTATGTGAGACCGCCCTGGAAGTAGACTATATACGGCTCGCGTATCGGGCCGTCAGCTGAGAGCTCTATGGACGAGCCCTGTACGAATGCTCCTGCTGCCATTACTACCTCGTCATCGTATCCAGGCATCGCCCACGGTTCAGGCGTTACAAAGGAATCTACAGGTGCTGCGCTCTGGATGCCCTTGCAGAATGCTACCATAGCTTCAGGCGAGTTGAGCTTTACTGACTGGATTATGTCGCTGCGTGTGTCGTCAATGTCAGGGCAGACTTCGTAGCCGAGGCGCTTGAAAAGCGCTGCACACAGCATCGCGCCCTTTATGGCTCCGTTTACTACAGAAGGTGCCATGAAAAGACCCTGGAGCATGCTCCTGCTCTGTCCGAACATCAGACCGCATTCCTTGCCGATGCCCGGAGAGGTCATTCTGTATGATATCATTTCTATGAGGTCAGCGCGACCGACGATGTAGCCGCCTGCGAGCGCAAGGCCGCCGCCGGGATTCTTTATGAGCGAGCCTGCCATTACGTCTACGCCTACGTCTGTAGGCTCTTTTACGTCGAGGAATTCGCCGTAGCAGTTGTCCGCCATCGTTATGATGTCAGGATTTACAGATTTTACTGCTGTCGCCCACTCTTCTATCTCAGGAATAGTTATAGCTCTGCGCCACGCGTAGCCTGTAGCGCGCTGGACGCACATCATTTTTGTGCGGTCATTTATGGCTGCCTTTACGCCCTCGATATCTATGCGTCCGTCAGGGAGCAGCTCGACCTGCTTGTAAGTCACGCCGAATTCCTTGAGCGAGCCGCGGCCCTCGCCGCGTAATCCTATTACTTCTTCAAGCGTATCGTAAGGACCGCCTGTGCAGTAAACTATCTCATCGCCCGGTCTGAGTATGCCTGTGAGCGTGAGCGTGAGGGCGTGCGTGCCGTTTACGATGAGCGGGCGAACTATGGCGTCCTCGGTGTGGAATATTTCAGAATACACCTTTTCTATAGCCTCGCGTCCCGGGTCGTCGTAGCCGTAGCCTGTGTTCCAGCGGAAGTGCATGTCGCTTATCCTGCACTTTCTGAATACGTCGAGAACCTTGTACTGGTTGTACGCTTTTATATCGTCAAGCTTTTCAAAGTCGTCCTTTATGCTGTCCTCGGCTTCGTCTACGAGCTTGAGCAGCTCGGGCGATATGCCGAATTCATCTTTTAATAAATTGTATGTATTTTCCTGCATTTTCTTTTTCTACCTTTCAAATTCATCATCCCACTCGAAGCTTCCTACGAGCTCGCGCTTTGTGCCGAGCTTGTGGGCTGCGTAAAGCTGCGTTGTCGTAACGTTTTCGTGATCGAGCAGCTCCTGAACGTCGTATATGGAATTGCCGCGCCCTATGAGGGACGTAGCGGCTGTAGCGCGCAGCTTGTGCGGGCTGTAGCCTGCCCTGCGCGATGTTGACATTCCTATGGATGTATATTTTTTTACAAGCTCTCGTATCTGGCGCTCTGTCATGCGTCGTCCCTGAAGCGAAAGGAACAGAGCATCCTCGTCGCCCGGCTTTATCTTTTCTTCAGGCATACGCTCCTCGTCTATGTATTCGTGGAGCGCCTTGAGCACGGTCTTGTTGTTCAGCGGCATGATGGACTCCTTGCCGCGCTTTCTGTATATCTTGAACTCGCCGCGCATAAAATTAAACGATGAAACGTTGAGCTGCTGCAGCTCCGATAAACGCAGTCCGTATGTAAGGAAAAGTATGAGTATCGCCTTATCGCGCTTTTTTGTCTTTTCCCAGAACTGGCGCTCCTTCTTAGTAAGATGGTCGCCGCTCGAAACTGCATCGAGCATTATTTTTACTTCGTTATCCTGCAGCGCCTTTATTTCGCGGTCAGACGCCTTCGGAACTCTTATAGGGTCGAACTGGTCAGTAATGTTTCTAGAAACTATTTCCTCTCTATACAGATATTTAAAAAGTACGGAAAGCGTCGATTTCTTGCGTGAGAGCGTCGTGTTGTTGTTTGTCTGGACATCGACGGTGTCATCATGCTCGACTGTATAGCGCCTGCAGTAATCTATGAAAACGTTTATATCTCCGCCGCGCATCGCGTCAAATTCCTTGGCGCGTATGTCCTTTATGCAGGTCGCTGCAGTCAGGTCTGTGTTCGTTATGAGATAATTGCAGAAGAATTTCAAGTCGTGAAGATATGCAAGGCGCGACATCGGCAGCAGCGATGAGCGCATATATGCAAAGAATCCGCGCATAAATGACGGCAGCTCCGCTTCCAGTTTCTTGCATTCTTCTTCTATCTGATATTCACGCTCGACTACGTTGTCGGGGCGGTCTGTTTTATTAGTTATCTTTACTTTCTTTTTTTCGTTTTCAGCCATAGCTTTGCCTCATATATTATACAATTCAAATAAATGCATTATGAAAAGGGGTCGTCACCGACCCGGATGTACTGTGGTCTAACAAGGGCTGTTTCCGCCAAGGAATGCGCTGATAAGCTCTTTCATGCGCTCATACTCGCCGACTGCTCCCGCAGTCAGGTCGAACCAGTAGATATCGTCATAGCGTCTGAACCATGTGAGCTGTCGCTTCGCGTACCTTCTGCTGTTGCGCTTTACAAGCTCTACGGCCTCGTCACGGCTGTATTCGCCGTTGAGATACGCTATCATTTCCTTGTAGCCTATACCCTTCATAGATATATTATCACCGCTGAGTCCGAGATTCATCAATTCTTTTATCTCGTCCTCAAGCCCCGCATCGAGCATTATGTCTACCCGCAGGTTTATGCGGTCGTAGAGCTCCTGTCTGTCGCGGTCGAGTCCTATCAGAAGATAATCGTAATCTTTAGTCTTTCGGAATGATTCTTCAAATGCAGGTATAGGATTTCCTGAACGCGCGGCTTCTATGGCGCGTATGACTTTTTTTGTATTATTTGGATGTATGCGCTCTGCGGCCGCCGGGTCGGCATCGCGCAGCAGCTCATGGAGCTTTTCCGGTCCGTTCTCTGCGAGGAATGCGCGCAGGCGCTCGCGTTCTTCTGTGTCCCTGGGAGCTGACGAGAAATCCATGTCGTATATAAGGGAGTTTACATAAAGGCCTGTTCCTCCTGATACTATCGGAAGCTTGCCTTTATCAAATATTGTATTTATATACTTCTTTGCGAGACGCGAGTATTCTGCGACAGAAAAATCATCTCGCGGGTCTATCTCATCAACTAGATAATGTCTAGCAGCGGCCTGCTCCTCAGGTGTCGGCTTTGCGCTGCCGATGTCCATGAATTTATAAAGCTGCATGGAGTCGGCCGAGACTATCTCGCCGTTGAAGTCCTGTGCTGCTTTTATAGCGTATTCAGTTTTACCTACTGCTGTAGGTCCGACGATAATTATTATTTTTCTGTCTGTTTTATCCATAATATTACTCTTTTTTGCTTTTATATTGATGAAATATGACACTTAAAATGTGTTTACCGTAATTATATTATCGAAAACTTGTCTTGAACACCGTTGGAATTTCAATGCATTCCGGTGCTTATCTCTTGAAGAGCGCTTCAATCTCTGTTTTTTTCATGCGGATTATCGTAGGGCGACCGTGCGGACACGAGAAAGGGTTATCGCACTTTGCGAGATCCTTGAGCAGCTGGTTTATCTCTGCGATATCCAGTCTGTCGTTAGCTTTTACTGCTGATTTGCATGCGCGCGTTATTATCTTGTCCGTGCGGCGCTGATTTCTGAAGGCACCGGGCTCGTCAAGGCTGTCGCAGAAATCCTTTATGAAGCTTTCTGCTTCCAAAGCTGTCATGTATGCCGGGATCTCCTTGACCGCGTATGAGCGAGGTCCGAATTCTTCTACTGAAAATCCGATATTTCTGAGGAACGCGAGCCAGTCGTCTTCTGCGTTTTTTACTGCGTGCGATACGTTGATCTGTATAGGCAGCGCCATTATCTGGCTTGCAGTTTGTTGACCATAAAATTCTCTTGTTAACCTCTCGTAAAATACTCTTTCATGAGCTGCGTGCTGGTCTATCATGTAAAAGCTGTCGTCGTCGCAGCCGAGTATAAATTCAGCGAATACGGAGCCTATTGGGCGTATGGCTGATACGTCGAACGGGCGCCTTGGCGCCGGTTCGGCATGGGGTCTGAAAAGCGGCGGCTTTTGGTTGGCGGGGCCGCCGCCCGGGGTGTTTGGAGCGCCTGTATCGGTCGGGGCGCTTCCTGCGCCTGCTGTGGTGGTGTTTGCAGGGGCAGGTGTGCTTTGAGCTGCGCCTACTGATGAGTTATTGGCAGGCGCAGCAGGGGTGACGTCCGGGACGGGAGCCGGCGGAACGCTGCTTTGGGTCGGGCGTTCGGCCGGCATGGCATGCGTCTGCTCCGGCGCAGCTGCGCGATTATCCTGCTGTGTGACCGGTGACGGTCCCCCTTGATTTTTTATTATTGAAGCATTATATTTTGCAGCGTCTTCTGCGGCTCTTTTCTGACGAAGTATATTCTTTATATCAAGCTGCTCCTGTTTTGGCTTGCTTATCGCTGCTGCACAGACTGCTTTCCCGGTCATGCGCGCAGCAGCTTCAGCGTTTATACGCTCCTTTTCCTTCTTAAATGTAAACTCCGGAACTGCTTCAGGCACAGTAAGCGCACTGCGTATAGCCTGTGTTACAAATTCTCTTATAATGTCTTCATCACCAAATCTTATTTCTTTTTTATTTGGATGTATATTTACATCAGTCTGCTCAGGCGGCAGCGTTAAAAACAGAAAGACTACAGGATAGCGCCCCTCGAAAACTTTTTCTCGGTATCCGTCGCTGACGCATTTTTCAAGCAGCTTGCTCTGTATATAGCGGCCGTTTACGAAAAATATTTGATTCTTACGGTTGGCGCGCGTTTCGTCAGGCGATGAGATATATCCATTGACGCTCAGCCCGTTTTCAGTTTCTTCTTTGAAGTGTATGAGCTTTTTTGCCATAGCAGGATCGTATATGGTCGCGATGGCATTGAACATATCTCCCCTGCCCTGAGTCACAAAAAGCGTGTTGCCGTTGTTTATGAGCCTGACCCTTATATTTGGATAAGCGAGCGCGATCTTAGATATAAGGTCGATTATAAGTGCGCTTTCAGTATTGTCCTTTTTGAGAAATTTCATACGAGCAGGTGTATTGAAAAACAGATCCTTTACTATAATTGTCGTACCCTGAGGGCAGCCTGTCGGCTCGGCCGATGACGTTTCACCGCCTTCTATTCGGAGTGAGATCCCTGTTTCTGCGTCAGCAGTTTTTGTGATGAGCTCGACTCTGGACACTGCAGATATGCTCGCGAGGGCTTCACCTCTGAAGCCGAGCGTAGATATCGCGTCAAGATCCCTTACTGTAGTAAGCTTGCTCGTCGCATGGCGCTTAAAGGCAAGCTCAGTCTCATCTGCAGCTATTCCGCAGCCGTTATCCGTAACTCGTATATAACTTTTTCCGCCGTTTTTTATCTCGACAGCGATAGATGTGGAGCCTGCATCTATAGAGTTTTCAACAAGCTCCTTAACTATTGAAACAGGTCTGTCAACGACCTCGCCTGCCGCTATCTTGTCCGCCATCTGCTTCGGCAGCTCGTGTATCCTTCTTCTTTCCTCCGGCATATTACATTTCCTCCACAGCCTTCTTGAGCTGTTCTATGACTGCAATCGCGCCTGACGGCGTGAGCGACATTATATCGAGCTCGCGGAGCATTTCTATAGCGGGATGCTGAGCGAATGTTATAAATGAAAGCTGCTCTTCTGCAGCCTGTGCAGGCTGCTTTGCAGCGCGTTCCGCGCCCTCAGACACAGATACCTGTGTATTTGTAGCTGCTGATGAGGCATCAGTACTTCCTGCTTCAAGCTGTTTAAGCTTTTCCTTCGCCCTTTCGAGCACGGAAACAGGAACGCCCGCTATCTTTGCTACATGTATACCGTAGCTGCGGCTTGCGCTGCCTGCGACTATCCTGTGGAGGAAAACAACATCACCGTCATTTTCGCTGACAGATACGTTATAGTTCTTCAAGCCTGAGATCATTCCCTCAAGCACTGTAAGCTCGTGATAATGCGAAGCAAAGAGTGTTCTTATATGATGCCTCTCGCGACACAGATGCTCAACTACAGCCCATGCGATCGAAAGGCCGTCATATGTGCTCGTTCCGCGCCCTATCTCGTCAAGTATGACAAGGCTCCTGTCGGTCGCAGTATTAAGTATGTAAGCAAGCTCGCTCATTTCAACAAAGAACGTGCTCTGTCCCTGTGTCAGATTATCTGACGCGCCTATTCTCGTATAAACGCGGTCAACTGTTCCTATTTCTGCGCTTTCTGCAGGCACAAAGCAGCCGATCTGCGCCATAAGGACTATAAGGGCTGTCTGACGCATGTATGTTGATTTTCCTGCCATATTAGGTCCTGTTATCAGGAGCATGCTCTGGTCAGTCCTGTTTACATAAGTATCATTTGATACGAACGTTCCACCGTCAGATGTCTGCTCTATAACAGGGTGTCGGCCGCTCTTTATATCTATGATATCACCATCATTTACCAAAGGCTTTACATAACCGTTTCGGCTGCTTACCTCAGCAAACGATGCGAGTACATCGAGTTCCGATACCGCATCTGCGGTGTCCTGTATCTCGCGAGTAAAAGTCTTGAGATAATTTCTTACTTCTGTAAAAAGCTCGTACTCAAGCGCGTTTATACGGCTCTCTGCATTAAGCACGAGCGATTCCATCTCTTTAAGCTCCGGCGTTATATACCTTTCATTATTTACGAGCGTCTGCTTGCGCACGTAATCATCGGGAACGGTCTCACTGTTTCGTTTGCTGACCTCTATGTAATATCCGAATACCTTGTTAAAGCCGACCTTGAGTGTCTTTATACCTGTGCGTTCCCTTTCTCGTGCCTCAAGTCCCATGATCCACTCAAGACTGCCGCTCGACGCTGCCTTTATCTCATCGAGCTCGACTGAATAGCCGTCCTTTATGAGTCCGCCTTCTTTTATGGCGAGCGGTGGTTCCTCCTTTATGGCAGCGTCTATCTTTTCATAGACTTCCCTGAGACTGCTTATATTCTCACTGAGCTGCATGAGCAGCGGGTCACCGCTTCCTGCCAGATCTTCTTTTATCTCCGGGAGCACCGCTACGGAATTTCTGAGAGCGAGCATATCGCGCCCGTTCGCATTTCCGCATGCTATGCGCCCGCTGAGCCTTTCGATATCGTAAACTGTTTTAAGGGATTCGCGTATGTTGTTGCGGAGCATGATATCGTCCATCATAAGCTCGACCGCGTTTAGCCTTTTGTCTATGCGTGTCGAATCATTAAGAGGTTCTTTTATCCATTTTTTGAGTTTTCTGGAACCCATGGCAGTACTTGTAGCATCAAGCACTCCCAGAAGCGAGCCCTGTACTTTTTTCTCAAAAAGTGTTTCAGTAAGCTCAAGATTCCTGATAGCCGCCTTGTCGAGTATCATGTGATCATGTGTGTCTTCTATCTTAACGCGTGTAAGCTGTCCGAGACTCTGCTTCTGCGTTTCCAGCAGATACGACAGAAGCGCTCCGAGAGCTGCCGTCATGTCTGAATCTTCTGAAAGTCCCAGACCTGCGACAGCCTTTATCTGAAAGTGGTCGCATACGGAGCGTTCAGCATTAGTTTTCTCAAAGTATGAGTCGTCGAGCGCAGAGACATATGCGTCTGTAAGCGAGCGCAGAGACTTGTCGAGCTCACTGCCCTTTATCCGCTGGTTCATCACCACTTCTCTGACATTGAGCTTTACCAGCTCGTTCAGTATCTCGTTTTCTGCGTCTGCGCTGCTGTATTCGCTCGCTACGAGCTCGCCCGTAGATATGTCGCAGTAAACGAGTCCGTAATTATCGTCATTTCCGGCGAACAGCGCCGCCAGATAATTGTTTTCTGATTCATCGAGCATAGTCTGATTTACAAGCGTTCCCGGAGTCACTATCTTGATGACCTCCCGCTTTACTATGCCCTTTGCCTGAGCAGGATCCTCTGTCTGCTCACATATAGCAACCTTATATCCTTTTTCTATTAGTTTATGTACGTAGGTGTCAGCCGCATGATAAGGCACGCCGCACATAGGCGCGCGCTCCTGAAGTCCGCAGCTTTTTCCTGTAAGCGTTACTTCCATTGCCTTTGACGCCGTTATAGCGTCGTCAAAAAACATTTCATAAAAATCACCTAAACGGAAAAAAAGGATACAGTCCTTGTACTGCTCCTTTATTTCTAAATATTGCTGCATCATTGGAGTAAGCTTATTTGCCATATTTTTTCCCCGTATCCTGATCGTTTTTACTGTTTTGATTTAAATTTATTTCTTTTTCATTAAAGTCCAAAAAGGTTGCCCCGGTTAAGAGGCAGCCTTTTTGAATCTTAATAATATTTAATTGAATCCGTGCGCCTGGCGCACATATGAAAGTATTTATTCGTTATTCTTCTATTTCGCAAGAACCGTGGTCTTCCTCCTCAGCGTCAGGATCGTAGTCCTTCAGACCTTCGAACTCAAGACCGTTCTTCTGAGCGTAATCGTAGATAGCTGCCTTTATAGACTGCTCAGAAAGTACTGAACAGTGGATCTTTACAGCAGGAAGTCCGCCGAGCTCCTTGAGAACGTCATCGTTTGTGATCTTAAGAGCTTCTTCACATGTCTTGCCTATGATCATGTCAGTAGCTACGCTTGAAGAGGCGATAGCTGAACCGCAGCCGTAAGTCTTAAACTTTGCGTCAGTGATGATGCCTTCGTCGTTTACCTTGATAGACATCTGCATCATATCGCCGCATACAGGGCTTCCGAATGTGCCTACGCCTGAAGCGTCGTCTATCTCGCCTACGTTATGTGGATTCATAAAATGATCTATTACTTTATCGTTATACAGTGCCATGATTTTTACCAGCCTTTCTCCTTTGAAATAGAGGAAATTCCTCTTAACTTTTCTATTATACCCTTGAGCTTGTCAACTGTATAGTCAACATCTTCCATTGTTGTAGGATTTCCGAATGTGAATCTTATCGAACCGTGGATAAGTTCAACAGGAATGCCCATTGCAGTCAGTACGTGAGATGGCTGAAGCGATCTTGATGAACATGCTGAACCTGATGAGCAGCTTACGCCTGCGAAATCGAGATAAAGAAGTATTGACTCACCTTCGACAAACTCGAATGTTATATTTGCATTACCAGGATGTCTATGATCCTTGCTTCCGTTGTAATAAGTGTCAGGGATCTCCTTAAGAACTCTTTCAACGAAATGATCTCTCAGACTGCTTACGTGCGCTACATGCTCGTCAAAGTTCTGACATGCAAGCTCTGCAGCCTTACCGAAGCCGACCATACCAGGAACATTTTCTGTACCGGCGCGCTTCTTTCTTTCCTGAGCTCCACCGTGGATATAAGTCGGCAGATTTACTCCCGAACGAACGTATATAGCGCCGATGCCCTTAGGACCGTATATCTTATGTGATGACATTGACATCATGTCGATGTTCATAGTTTTTACGTCGATAGGAACGTTTCCGAGAGCCTGTACTGCGTCAGTGTGGAAAAGAACGCCGTGCTTTTTAGCGATAGCGCCTATTTCAGGTATCGGCTGAACTGCGCCGACCTCATTGTTTACAAACATTATGCTGATGAGGATAGTATCAGGTCTGATAGCTGCCTCGACTTCAGCAGGATCTACTCTGCCGTCGTGGTCAACACCTACGTATGTGATCTCAAAACCGTTCTTTGCGAGGTATTCGCATGAGTGAAGGATCGCATGATGCTCTATTGCAGATGTGATAATGTGCTTTCCCTTGTGCTGAAGTCTGTGTGCTGTCGCGATGAGCGCCCAGTTGTCAGACTCTGTACCGCCTGAAGTGAATATGATCTCCTTAGACTCTGCGTTTATGAGATGAGCTACCTGCTCTCTCGCATGCTCAATAGCGTCCTTTGCTTCAAGTCCTGTAGAATATATAGATGAAGGGTTTCCGAAATGTTCAGTAAAGTACGGAATCATCTCCTCAACAACCCTTGGATCTGTAGGAGTCGTAGCAGAGTAATCAAGATAAACTTTTCTTGTATCTTCCATTGCTGTATATATTTCCTTTCAATTTATTTCATAGCAATTCATATGTTCGGATGCCCGAAATATCTTTAAACCTTTTGCTCAATCAATATTATAACGACTTTTCAAAAACAATAAAGGTTTTCTGCAAATATTTATTAAAAAATACTATACTTTCGTATATTTATTTGTTATACGTATAAAAGTCTTTGAACTCTGCGATATACTGACGACCGTTCACTATGCTTGTACGTATCCTGTATGCCCCATTTTCTGTGTAATACCCTGTATACCCTGACATATACCATTTTATATTTACATTATATATACCGTATGAGCGAGTGCGTGCTTCGCACTGAACACCCTCGAGCTTCATGTTTATAACTCTGTCGTGATCTGTCTGTCCGGCTGATGAAGCACTTCTGAAATCATCCGAAAGAGCCGGATACGTCTCAATATCTGACAGCTCTGCAAAGAGCTTTTCTTCGTCCTTATCATCGGCGAACATAAAACGCTGCATTGCTATCGTTCGTCGTTCTATCAATGGCGCAAGACCGTGAGTGTTTTTATCCGCTATACTTCCGTCTGTGAAACCCGAAAGGATAAATGTGACTGTCACCGCAACTGCTGCTGCAGCTGCACGCAGCGAGGCACTGCGCCATGTTAAGATCTTCATATTCCCCATATTCCCGATGTTTCTCATACTGTATCAAACCACCTTTCCGGATATCAAGTATACCGAAAAGTACGGCAGATATAAGCTGAGTCATAATACGAAAATCGACAGTCGCTTTCAGTCTTCTTCAGTTTTTTACTTTTTAGGCTTTTTTACGACCGGAGTTATGCTTCCGTCGGCTTCTACTATCTGTATCCTTGACAGCTGGCTGTCGAGATTTTTTCTGAAGCTTTCAAGATATTCCTGCCTGAGCTGATGTCTTTCAGCGGCTTCGGCCTCGGTCAGACCCTCTTCTGATCTTGCTTTTTTAGCAAGCTCGTTTATTCTGTCTATTTTTT
>CAVGAH010000019.1:0-377 GCA_963627215.1 bacterium
CCCTGTATCCTTGCTGCTTCTCTGTACTGACTGAGGCGTTTGAACATTTTTGCAAATTTTCCGCAACCGGCATTATCATCCGGGAGCTTGCTGAAATCAGGTATTTCTTCAAAGATAAAAAGCTGTTCTATATCTTCAAATGTATCATTCATTTTATTCAGATTATCAGGCAGATGATCTGCAAAAAGACCTGCCGGTCTGTCTCCTGAGTACAATTTTACTGCTTTATTTATATTTTCCTCCATAGTATGCGGATAGCGATAATAGCATATCGTTCCAAAAGGTTTTTCCGGTCCGAATAATCTGTTTGTACGCGAAAAGGCCTGTATTATATTTTCATATTTAAGTACCTTATCAAGATACAGCGTGTTTACCCA
>CAVGAH010000019.1:387-26207 GCA_963627215.1 bacterium
CCCATTTAGAGTCAAATCCCGTAAGCATCTGGTCTACAACTATCAATATATCAAGCTGCTTTTCTTTTTCTCTTTCCACCCTTTCATATGGACGCTTATGCGCCAGCCTTGACGCTATATCCTTTTTAAATCGGGCATGCCCCGCAAGGTCAAAATCCATGTTATAAAGATCATTGTAATCAGTTATTATTTCCTGTAATCCTTCTTCTTTAAACTTTACTCCGCCGTTATTATCTATATTAGGGTCGAAAAGCGCTGTCACCTTTATGGACGGAGCTGCCTCTTTTATCTTTCTGTAATATATTATTGCCTCGGGTATACTGCTTGTCGCAAATATCGCGTGAAATTTACTGTTACGGCTGCGTCTGACCCAATTCGACAGTATATCGCTTACGACTTCATCTCTATGCTCGTCGCGTTCATATTGTACTTTAGGGAGATAGTCTTCTATTCCTTTTATATATTTTCCATCTGCATCTGTATATCCTGCCATTTTTATCCATATGCTATCCATATATTTATAATATATGTCACTTTTCTTCGGATCCTGTAATGCTTCCTGAAGAGTTGAAGCTTTAGCTTCATGCAGCGCTACCGCCTCACGGATATCTTTATCACGGTACGTCAGGCATTTATACGGGTCAAAGCCAAGTACATTACCGTCACGTATGCCATCCGCTATACTGTAACGATGAAGCTCATCTCCAAATACAGAAACCGTTGTATTGTTCTTTTTCATATTCTCCTTCTGGATAGGCGTCCCTGTAAATCCAAAGAATATTGCGTGTGGAAATGTTTTCTTTATGGTTATGAGCATATCCCCAAATGTGGAACGGTGGCATTCATCGATTATAAATACGACCCGTTTTGAGTTCATTATTCTTATGTCAGCTTCTTTCAGACCGCCGTCCTTATCTTTAATATTACTCATTTTCTGTATAGAAGTGACAATCAGCGTGTCTGCAGGATCTTTACTTTTCATTTTTGTGATAAGGACGCCTGTATTCTCCGTAGACTGCACTGATTCATTTTCTTCGGCAAAACCCTGATACTCATTGAGAGACTGCGTTCCGAGCTCTATTCTGTCCATCAGGAATATAACTTTATCTGCATCTTTTGAATTAGCTATCAGCTGCGCTGATTTAAAGCTTGTCATCGTCTTGCCTGAACCTGTAGTATGCCATACAAAGCCTCCGCGTATGTTATTACCATACCAGTCTGTTTTGGAAACTTTATCAGATATCGCATTTGCTGCATAATATTGATAGCTCCTCATGACCTTAAGTACGCCATCCGTGTTGTCCGCCACCGTATAAAATCCTATCATCTGATGAGCCATGGGAATAGAGAGTAATGATGACGCTATTCTTTTCCAGTCATTTACAGGCTCATTGTTTGAATCTGCCCAATGAAAATAAAAGCTTTTATTAAATTTGCCGTTTGGACCCGGATTGGCAAAATACACCGTCTCCTCCGGATTCATTGCAACAAATATTTGAATAAGTGAAAATATTCCTGTGAAAACACCCTCATCCGCATACTTTTCTATCTGGTTATATGCCTGTGATATATCTACCCCGCTCTTTTTTAATTCTATATGGATCACCGGCATACCATTTATAAGGAGCATCAGATCGCCGCGACGATCATGAGCAACCGGAATTTTTCTTTTATATTTAGGCTGCTGCACTATCTGATAGCGGCTCTGACCTGCCGCTATTTCACGTCTGTCATATATCTTCAGAGACACTTCTTTTCCATAATGAAGCTTATCATCAGGATTATCACGCTTTATAGATACAGTTTTTCCGTTTATAAATCCATTCAGCTTTAATGGAGTACGAAGAGCTGTTATCTGTTCTATTATTTGCATCATCTCACTTTCAATAAGTGGATGGTCTCCTAAACGATCGATCTGCCTGTTGTTTTCAAACAGGATATTTGCCCAGTTTTTAAGAAGAGCTTCCTCATCAGCATATTTTATAACTTTATCCTCCCAGCCCTTTTGCTTTAAAACACCTATGAGAGCCTCTTCAAATTCAACTTCGTTATTAAATAGCATAATTTTCCCTCTCTTTATGTTCAGCCGGTGACGGCTGCTGCTTTTTTGCATTTATTCGTTATTCATTTTTTATTTTTCACTTATTCACTCCAAGCGTTCAGATAGTCTTTTATATCAGCGATATAGGCTATGCCTATATCACTGAGCTTTGTGTTTTTCTTGCAGATGTAGCCTATCTCCATTTCCGTGGACAGACTCTCGCCCTCGGGCGGGGCGAACGGGACTGCGAGGAAGTCGTCGCCGTTGAGCTCTTCGCAGATTATGCCGGAGCAGATCGTATAGGCGTTCAGGCCTGTCATAAGATTGAGCATCGTCGCGCGGTCGCATGCTTTTATTATGCGCTCATACTCATGGTCGCTCAGGAGCTCTTCTGCCATAAACAATGAACCGTTTTCGCCCTGTTCGAATGCCAGGCACGGGTACGGTTCAAGTTCCTCGAGCGTTATGACTTTATTTCCTGCCAGCGGATGGAGGCGCGAGATATATACGTACGGGCTGCATTTTACGAGGTGATGGAATTCAAGGTCGAAATCTCTGAATAGTTTTTCCATCATTTTCCTGTTAAAATCATTTATATAGAGTATCCCTATCTCGCTGCGCAGCATTCCAACGTCGCTTATTACATCATATGTACGCGTCTCTCGCATAGCGTATTCGTATTTCAGCAGGTCGAATTTTTTTACTGTCTCTACGAATGCATTTACGGCGAACGAATAGTGCTGCGATGATACGCAGAATCTGCGCTTCATGCCGCCGGGCGCTGTGTAGCGTTCCATCATCAGGTCGTACTGCTGGTAAAGC
This sequence comes from bacterium, assembly GCA_963627215.1. GTDB lineage: Bacteria > Bacillota > Clostridia > Peptostreptococcales > Anaerovoracaceae > CAKQOE01. The sequence goes on from CAVGAH010000019.1 coordinate 3,251, forward strand.
TGGCGGGCGTTTGTGAGGAATTCGCTGCCTTCGCTTGTGGGAACTACGCCGCGACTGGTGCGCCTGAATACTGTTATGCCTATTTCTGCTTCGAGCTCGCGCAGCGCTTTTGTGAGCGCCGGCTGCGATATGAAAAGCGATTCTGCCGCGCGGTTCATCGAACCCGTCTCGGCTATCGCGAGAACGTAATGTATCTGCTGTAATGTCATAATTTTCCACCAATAGTATTTTAAAACAAAAGCATTACTTTTTTCTTAAATAAATAAAAAAGAAGCCCGCGCTGAGCTGCTGTTTACAGCTCGTTGCGGCCTTCTATGGCTTTTGAAAGCGTTACTTCGTCTGTATACTCGAGATCGCCGCCTACAGGGATGCCGTGCGCTATGCGCGTGCATTTTATTCCTGCCGGCTTTATGAGGCGGGCTGTGTACATCGCCGTCGCCTCGCCCTCTATAGTCGGGTTTGTCGCGAGTATGACTTCTTTTACGTCATCGTTCTGCTGAAGTCTGACTATGAGCTGCTTCAGGTTTATATCTTCCGGGCCTATGCCGTCCATAGGCGATATGGCTCCGTGAAGTACGTGATACACGCCGCGGTATTCCTTCATTCGCTCCATTGCGGCTACGTCCTTTGCCTGCTCGACTACACATATGGTAGTGTGGTCTCTCGACGCGTCGGAGCATATCTCGCATGGGTCTGTGTCTGTAAGGTTTCCGCAGACTGAGCAGTATTTCATCTCAGCCTTTGCGCGCGTTATCGACTCTGCGAGCGCGTTCGCTTCCTTGTCATCGAGTGACAATATATGGAAGGCGAGGCGCTGCGCTGTTTTGCCTCCTATGCCGGGAAGCTTTGAAAGCTCGCGTATGAGGGCCGCGAGCGGCCTTGCGTACTGGCTCATTTTATGTTTCCTGCGACCTTATTAGAAAAGTCCCGGGATGTTGAGTCCGCCTGTTACTTTGCCCATTTCGCTTTCGCTGATTTCATTTACCTGGCGCATAGCTTCGTTTACTGCTGCTATGATGAGGTCCTGGAGCATTTCGATGTCGTCAGGGTCTACTACTTCAGGCTTAAGATTTACTTCTACGAGTTCCTTTTTGCCGTTTACCTTTACTGAGACTGCTCCGCCGCCTGCTGATGCTTCAACTTCCTTTGCTTCGATCTCAGCCTGAGTTTTTTCCATCATCTGCTGCATTGCCTGGATCTGTGCCATCTGCTGTCTCTGCATGCCTTTTGCGCCGCCCTGGCTTGGTCTTTTGCCGGCTTTCATTCCTTTTCCCATTTTCTTCCTCCATTGTATTACTATTCGCAGGACGCCCGGAAGGCAGGCGAATATACGGAACGCTCCACAGTCGCAGAATGGGATGCTTCTTACAGCTCAGTTCACAGCAGTTTTTGTCAAAAACAACTCGCGGCAGAGTAAGAATTTTTACTAACGTAAAAATTCAACCATTTGATGCGCATCCGCGCGTTCCGCTTCGGACAAGTTTTTGAATTTGCGGCTGCTGCTCACTTCGCTGGAAGCATCACCATTCTGCTCCGAGCTCCGCTTATCCGTATATTCGCCTGCTTTATATGGCGTCTTTCTAATCTAAATACATTTCTATCTTAATCTGCGTTTTTTAATGCAAACGCCGTCATTATTTTATTTCTACATCTACGTGGAACTTTTCTTTTATCTGCTCTGCTACCATTTCGGCTTTGTCCTGTTCTTTGGCTAACGGGACGCCTTTTTGTTTGGTCAGGCGGAGCGTCAGGTGTGTGCCGTGGTATTCTTCCATTTTCTTTTCGAGTATCTCACGGCCTCTTTCTTTTATGACCCTTGCGGTCATGTCGTCCTGGACGGCTACGTAGAAGTTTTTGTCGTCCATGCCGACGAGTTTTGCTCTGTTTTCTATTCTTATGAGCATCGGTTTTTCGCCTACTGCTTTTTTTACTACTGTGTTCCACAGGTCTGCGGCTTCCGGGGTGATCCCCGGTACAGTATTGGCTGACGGCTGCGGTGTTTGTGATGCCGCGCTTTCTGCCGGGACGGTATTCATAGCGCTGCTTGCAACACCTGCATGATCATAGTAATCAGGTTCAGGCGGTATCATACTGCTGCCGTTTCCTGCTTCGCTGTCTGTAAGGCTCTGCAGATAGCGCTCTTCATCTGAAAGTTCATTAGAAATTCCGTTATCCTGCGGGGTCTGCTGTGCGGCCGGAGCTGCGCCGTCATATCTGAACACTGTTTCTTTAAGAGGCTCCTGACCGACGCCGAGACGCACTATACACATCTCGAGCATAACTCTCGGCTGTGCCGACCAGCGTGACTCTGAAATAGTCTTTGTAAGCTCTGTTATGCCGCGGTTTAAAAGGTCTGTAGAGATCTCAGCGCTCTGCTTCCTGACCCTTTCGACGTTCTCAAGCGACATATTAAGCGCGCTCTCAGGGTCCTGTATATATTTCGCCATAAGCAGATTTCTGAAATGGGCGAGCCATTCCTTCATAAACTGCTTCACGTCACGACCCGAATTTATCGCCGAATCGAGCAGCAGCAGCGCAGACGACATATCAGCCTTCATTACATAGTCAGTCAGCTCTATCATGACCTCCTCGCCTGCCGTTCCGAGCATCTCAGCCACATCATCACGAGTTATCCGTTTCTCACCGGTAGATATGCACTGCTCAAGTATGCTCAGACTGTCGCGCACCGACCCGTCCGCGTTCACAGCTATGAGTGCAAGCGCCGCTTCATCAGCCTCAAGACCGCGCGCCTCACATATCATCCTCATATTGTCAGCTATGGTCTTTTCTGACACGCGTCTGAAATCAAGCCTCATGCAGCGCGAAAGTATAGTAGCCGGAAGCTTCTGCGGCTCAGTAGTCGCCAGTATGAAAACAACATTCTCAGGCGGCTCTTCAAGTGTCTTGAGCAGAGCATTGAACGCACCCGACGACAGCATGTGAACTTCGTCTATTATATATACCTTGTTTCTGCCGACAGCAGGAGGGTACTTCACGCTCTCCCTGAGCTCGCGTATATTGTCAACGCCGTTGTTCGAAGCGGCGTCTATCTCTATTACGTCCATAAAGCTGCCTTCTTTTATAGCACGGCAGCTCGCGCACTCGCAGCACGGTCTTACCGCGCGATCCTCAGCCTCGCAGTTGAGCGCCTTCGCAAGTATACGCGCCGTAGTCGTCTTGCCCGTTCCGCGTGTTCCGCAGAACAGATACGCATGTCCCGTCCTTCCGGACGCTATCTGGCTCTTTAATATTCGTACTATATGATCCTGCCCGACGAGCCGGTCAAAGCTGTCCGGGCGGAAATCCCTGTATATTGCTGTGTACATGTGCTTTTCTCCGTAAATTACAGCATAAAAAAACAGCTGCCCTTTGAAAGCTTTACCGAAATGAAAGAGGCTGATCTGCGGCACATAAGAGGTCCCGCTTATCGCTGCTTCCTTCCGGACCTGACGAGGTTCACAGGTTCTTATTGCGCAGGACCCCAGACACACGGTAAAGCCATCAAAAGGCAACTGCTGAATAATTATATTACATCCAACGCCCCCCGTCAACAATAAATTTCCCGTAATAAATGCCCTGTAATAAATATCCCAAACTCCCGTGCGCCCGGCGCACTGGCAGGATGAGGCAGGGCGCGCGCTACGCGCGCGAAAACGGGCGGCCTGCGGCCGCCCGTCCCATTCACCATATTCAATTCACATTCTGTTGCTTGATTTTTCTATTTTTCTTCCTTTATATAAAGCGCGCGCATCGCATTAAGTATGGCTATGACTGCAACGCCGACATCGCCGAATACAGCCCACCACATATTTGCGTAGCCTACAGCTGTAAGGGCAAGTATTGCGAGCTTTACACCGATAGCGAATACTATATTCTGGTGTACTATACTCATCGTCTTTCTCGCTATGCGTACCGCCAGCGAAACACGCATGATATTGTCGTCCATGATAACAACGTCAGCAGCTTCGATAGCTGCGTCTGAGCCCATACGCCCCATCGCTATGCCTATATCAGAACGCATCAGGACAGGCGCGTCGTTTATTCCGTCGCCTGTAAAAGCAAGCTGTCCGCCCTTGCCTGCTGCCTTTTCCGCTTCGAGCAGCTCTTCTACCTTGCTTACTTTATCTGAAGGAAGCAGCTCCGCGCAGAACGTATCGATCCCGATTTCCTTTGCGACCGCTTCTGCTACCTCGCGCTTGTCGCCCGTGAGCATTACAGTGTTTTTAACGCCGAGCTTTTTCAGCTTCGCTATCGCCTCTGCAGTAGTTTCCTTTACAGAATCCGCTATTATTATATATCCGATAAATTTATCATCGTCAGCAAGGAATATCACCGTTCCGCCCGCTTCCGCGCCTGATGATGCGATCTTAGCCTTTGCAGCGCTTACGTCAACGCCGGCCTTAGCCATAAGCTTCTCATTTCCGGCATATATCGTCCTTCCGTCAATTACAGCCTTAACACCGTGACCCGCTATCTCTGAAATATCCGCCGAAGGCGCTGCATTTCCTGTCTCAGTGCCATTTTTGTCATAGCTCTCCCACGCCGTGCGAACTGCCGCCGCTACAGGATGAGTAGACATCGCTTCCGCTGATGCTGCGAGTCTCAGAAGCTCTGCTTCTGAAACCCCGTCCTCATGTCTTATTGCAGTCACCTTGAACTCGCCCTTTGTGAGCGTTCCAGTCTTGTCAAATACTATAGTGTCAAGCTTTGCCATAGCTTCCAGATAGTTACTTCCCTTTACGAGTATACCGTTGTTGGAGGCAGCACCTATACCTCCGAAGAAGCTCATAGGCACTGATATTACAAGCGCACACGGGCAAGAAACTACGAGGAATGTACAAGCTCTGTACAACCATGTACTGAGCGTGCTCAGCCCGCCCGTAAAGAACGGCGGTACGATCGCAAGCGCTATGGCCGCGGAAACTACGGCAGGCGTATAGTAACGCGCAAACTTCGTTATGAACTTCTCTGTAGGCGCTTTCTTTTCGCTTGCACTCTCAACGAGTTCAAGTATACGTGCAACAGTTGAATTGTCATACGTTTTCATAACCTCTGCATAAAGGACGCCCTCGCCGTTTATGCAGCCGCTTATTATCTCATCGCCCTCAGCAGCGCGGCGCGGAACTGACTCGCCCGTCAAAGCAGACGTGTCTATCATAGATTCTCCGCTCTTTACGCGGCAGTCGAGCGGTATACGCTCGCCCGGCTTTACCACGATAGTCTCACCGACGAGCACGTCGTCAGGGTCTACTTCGACTATCTCACCGCCGTCCTTCACGAGATTTGCGTACTCAGGCATTATGTCCATGAGCTCGCTCACAGACTGGCGCGACCTGTTTACGGCTATGCTCTGGAAGAGCTCGCCTACCTGGTAAAACAGCATAACTGCTACAGCCTCGGAAAATTCTCCCGTGCCTATAGCGCCGACCGTCGCTACCATCATGAGCAGGTTCTCGTCAAATATCTGCCCGCCTTTTATATTCGACCACGCCTTTTTGTATACGTTTCGGCAGATAATTACATAAGATATCAGAAACAGCACGAGCTCTATCGCAAGCCCGCCCCATTTTCCCGCGACGCTCTGAAAATCCATCAGATGGCATATGATAAGCGCCGCCGCGTACCATACGGCTGAAATGAGTATAAGCTTAAGGTCTTTTTTCTGTTTTTTAGTCAGATTTTTTACAAGCTTATTCATGATCCTTCTCCATTAAAAACCGGTCATTAGAAACGGAACGCCCCGCGTTGTCTGCGGAGCGGTCTTAACGGCTGTCAGTCCGCACCGGCGCACGTGACCTCAGCCCATATTTTATTATTAAAGTATGATAGAAGTATCAGGCTCGATAGACTGAACTACTCTCTGAGCCTCCTGCATGATCTCGTCAAATCTCTCGTCGTCAGCGTCGATAGAGAGCTTCTGAGCCATAAAGCTTACGCTCGCGTCGTTTACGCCGTCGATCTTCTTTATAGCTTCTTCCATCTTTGCAGCGCAGTTAGCGCAATCTACATCCTGCATCTTGAACTTCTTCTTCATTTTACTTTCTCCTTTATCAAGTACTGAAATCTAATAATTTAATGAATTAATCAATCAATCAATAATTTACTCCGGCGTCCGCCCGCGGACCCTCAGCAAAGCATTACTAAAGAAATACTACTCAAGGTCGCCTCTGTCCTCGCGTACATGCTCGAGACCGTTTCTCAGTATAGTGGCTACGTGGCTGTCAGCCAGAGAGTAATAGACGTTCTTGCCCTCTCTCCTCGACTTTACCAGCTTGCCGTTTCTGAGCAGTCTCAGGTGGTTCGATATGGCTGACTGATTTATGTCCATCAGCTCAGTCAGATCGCACACGCAAAGCTCGCGCTCCACCAGAAGATAAAGTATACGCACTCTCGAATAATCTGAGAACAGCTTGTAAAGCTCGGCTACATCCTTGAGGTCGATCTCTGACGGGAGACCGTCCGCGGCTGCCTTTATCTTGTCGGGATGCAGCTCGCATCCCTCGCAGCAGATGTCGATATCATCCGTACACGATCCGGCGCAGTCACAGTTCTTTTTTTCTTCCATCATCAACAAGCTCCTTTCTTTATCCGCCTTTATTATAGCAACATATCATTATGTGTCAATATGTTGATTTCAAAAAATCTGAAAAAATATCCCGGAGCGCTATGCTTCGGGATATTGAAGTCCTACCAGAACTTAAAGAGACGCATGGCGCGCAGCGCGACCCTTGCGGGAGCAGGGGTCAGTGAGCTGCTTTTTGTAAATCTCATACAGCCGTAGCCCAGTATCGAGATCGGCTCACCGTTTTCGCTGTTTCTGTAATTCATAATATTTTCCTGCTATCGTAAATTATACTATTTTGCAATTACAGGATGCCTCTCTGACGCCTGCGAAATATACGTAACGCTCCGTGGTACAGGGAATTTCAACTACGCTTATCCGTATATTCTCCGGCATTATATGGCATCTTTCTGTATCCATACATATTACAATAAAATATAAAAAAACAGAAGCATGATATACCCGCCTGACCTGGTCTTTGCCCCCACACTCGCCTGTGAACATTGGGATTTTATAGTATTTTTCACAGGACTTACATCTAAACCGCGCCATGCTCACAGCCCGCGAACGGTCTGCTTACGTGGATCCTTTTGCCCGCGACTGGCCTGGACTTGCAACCACAGACACGGGTATATCATGCTTCTGTTTCAAGAAGTTTACCTTATTCAGTTATCTGAAGGACGCCTGTAGCGCCTACTGACATACGTAACGCTCCGTGGTACAGGGAACTTCAACTACGCTTATCCGTATATCATTCGACGTCATTTTGCGTCTTTAAAAAGTCTGTATTTTAAACTTGAGGTGCCTGTGGCAGCTCGCGCTGGTTTCTGCCTGCTGCGAGGCTTAGTACAGTCACTTCTGCTGCGCCTGCCTTTTTTAAGGCTTCTGCGCAGTGCTCTGTTGTCGTTCCTGTTGTATATATATCATCGACAAGCATTACGCGCCTGCCGTTGACTGCTGCGCAGCCTTCTTCTGTTACTTTGAAGGCGTTTTCGAGGTTCCTGCGGCGCTCGCGCGCGTCGAGCTTGTTCATCGGCGCTGTGTTTCTCGTGCGTACTATCGCATCCGCGCAGTACGGCAGTCCGAGGCGCTTTGCTGTAAACTCTGCGAGCAGCGCTGCCTGATTGTAGCCGCGTTTTTTCTCTTTCTTTTTAAACATGGGAACGGGAACAAGTATATCACATCCTGCGCCGACTGCCACTACTTTATCGAAAAGAATTTCAGAAAGATTTCTCGCCATATAGCTTTTACCATGATACTTGAACTCGCGTATCATCATTCTTTCCGCTTCTTTATACTGAAAGCACGTAACTCCTGCGTCGAAGCTCCTGTCCTTATTAAGGCATTCACTGCAGTACATGTCGGGATACCAGTCCTCGAGCGGCTTGCCGCATGCGGCGCACAGCTTTCCGTTCGCCCAGTTTATATGAGACAGGCAATCATCACACATCGAGTACAGTCGTCCCGGCTGAATGCCCGTGCCGCAGCAAATACAATATATATCAGGCGGATATACAAGGTCTGCAATGTGTGCAGCCTGTCTGCGCGCCAGGCGCGCCCCTTTTCGCATCAGGGCGGCAGCCACAGCAGCCGCCGTTATCTTTTTATTTTTATATATTTCATCTGTCAAAATTACAGTTCTTCAAGGATAAGAAAATGTTTAAGTCGTGACTTTAAGCCCGAGAAGCGTTCATGTATCCTGTTATTGTCTACCATGGCGTGAAGGACGCGCTCCGAGCCTACGAGTACTACACTCTTTTTTCCTCTCGTAACTCCCGTATACAGAAGATTTCTGTTCGCGAGCATAGGCGGGAAATTAGCCATCGGCATTACTATTACAGGAAATTCACTTCCCTGGCTCTTATGTATCGTCATGGCGTAAGCCAGCTCAAGCTCTTCAGCCTGGTTAAACTCGTATTCGACATGCTTTACATCGTCAAAGAGAACGTGTATCTTATTGTTTTCATTGTCTATATCAGTTACAAAGCCTATATCTCCATTAAAAACGCCTTGGCCGTCAGAAAAGTTATCAGTCCGCTTCCATTCCATCTGGTAATTGTTCTTTATCTGCATTACCTTGTCACCTACACGGAATATCCTGCTCTGCAGCTCCTTTTCACGTTTTCCGGGAGAACGAGGATTCAGCACCGCCTGAAGCTCTTTATTGAGGTTAGCTGTGCCTACAGTTCCCTTTCTTGTAGGCGTAAGAACCTGTATATCGCGCATGCGGTCGCACTCAGAATAAAATTTCGGAAGGCGCGATTCGCACAGCTCAAGTATAGTAGCAAGCACTGCTGCCTCGCTTCGCCTGTTCATCATGAAAAAATCCTTGTCTTTTTCATTGCAGAACGGGTAATCGCCGTTGTTTATCCTGTGGGCGTTCACTACGATCATGCTCTCCTCTGCCTGACGGAAGATTTCAGTAAGTCTCACAGTGCTTATTATCTCGCTGCCGATTATATCACGCAGCACGTTGCCCGCACCTACTGACGGAAGCTGGTCTGCGTCGCCTACCATTACGAGCCTCGTACCCGGCACTACAGCCTCAGTCAGCGCATCCATGAGCATTATATCTACCATCGACATCTCATCTACGATAACTACGTCATACTCAAGCGGATTTTCAGCGTCGCGCCCGAAATTCATCGAGTCCTCGTCTTCGGAATAATAATACTCAAGCAGCCTGTGGACTGTCATGGCAGGCTTGCCGGACGTTTCAGTTATGCGCTTCGCAGCTCGTCCTGTAGGCGCTGATATAGCCACAGTCAGACCGCTGCTCTCAAACACGTTTATTATCGTGTTTATAATAGTCGTCTTACCTGTACCCGGTCCGCCCGTTATTACGCACACGCCGTTCTGCGCGCAGGCGCGCACAGCAGTACGCTGATTTTCAGAGAGCTTTATGCCGTTCTCTGCTTCTGAGCGGTCTATGAGTCCGTCTATGTGCTTGCTTACATTTTTTACCTCTGCATTATGAAGAGAAAACAGCCTTCGTGCTACATTATTTTCGGCTCTGTGATAAAGCGATGGATATATTACCTTACGTTTATCTATTTCTTCAAGCCTGACTACATCGTCTATAACGAGCTGTTCAGCCATATCGCGCACATCTGCAGACGGTACGTCAAGAAGCCGCGCCGTTTCCTCGCAGAATTCCTTAAACGGCGCATATGTATTGCCATTTGCAATATAACGCTGAAGCATGAACCTTATGCCGCTCGTCAGCCTGTACTCAGAATCACTCGCTATGCCGAGCTTTGCAGCTATCTGGTCGGCCTGCGCAAAGCCTATACCCTTTATATCCGTTATGAGCCTGTAAGGGTTCTGCATGACCGCCTTTACAGTTTCTGCGCCGTATATTTTATACATCTTCATCGCATAAGACGCGCCGATGCCGTAATTGGCAAAAAACATGGAAACATCGGCAAACTCTCTGTGCAGCTTATATGATGATGATATAGAATCAGCCTTAGCCTTTCCAACTCCGCTTATCTCAGTCAGCCGTTCAGGGCTTTCTTCTATTATCTTAAGCGTTTCATCACCGAAATGCTGAGTTATAGCTGCCGCCAGCTTTGGTCCTATACCGCGTATAACGCCCGATGCCAGGAATTCGCGTATGCCCGCGCTGCTTTCCGGAACTATCTCGCTGCAGTTTACAAAAGCGAACTGTTCGCCATAAGATGGATGATTTTTCCATCCACCGGTAAACAAAAATACCATACCGCATTTAGCCGTCGGAATATTTCCGACAGCTATAAACTGATCCATTTCTTCATCGTTTTCTATCACAGCGACCGTATAGAAATTTTCTTCGTTTCGAAAAATTATCTCAGCGATCCGTCCGGTTTTTTCTATCATCTGCAGCACACACTTTCATTAAGGTCTGAATGTAGGCTTATACACCCTTCTGTTTTCAAGCGTCCACACCTTGTCAGAAAAATCTCCCGGCGCAACAGGTCTGAGCGCTTCTTCCATGTCAAATATCCTCGCATCAAAAATATCAAGATAATGCAGGAGCTCCGCTTCAGGGAACATCGGACGCTTAGGGCTTCCGAACTCCGGCTCGTAATGATGTGAAAGTATCATATGCTCGAGCATTATAGCCTTTTCCCTGTTTATTCCAAGCTCGTCAGCCAGCTTATCTATCATCTTTACGCCCTGCGCTATATGTCCGAGTAGCTGTCCTTCCATAGAATAGCCCGGCGATATGCCCCACTGGTTTGACGTTATCTCATTAAGCTTTTCCATATCGTGTATGATAACGCCTGTAACGACCCAGTCACGGTCGAGGTCAGTGTACACCTCACACGCTTTCTCGCCCATGAGCAGCATACGCTTTATATGATAGAGCAGCCCGCACATCTCAGCGTGGTGATTCTTTGACGCAGCCGGATAGTACATCAGCTTTTCCTTGTTGCGCTCCATGAGAGTCACAGCGACCTTTCTAAGCTCCTCGTCACCGACAGACTTCGCCTTCGCAAGTATCTCTTCGTACATATCGGGGCCCTTTTCAGGTGCAGTCTTTATGAACTCGTCTATATCAAAATCATCATCGGCAGTCGCCTGTCTGAAGCGGTTTATCCTGAGCTGCTTCTTGCCCTGCCATTCGCTGACGCTGGCGCGGACTTTTATGATGCAATTCTCCCCGTAAGCGCCTATCTCTATGATATCGCTTTCCGAGGCGTCCCATTTCTTAGCCGATACCTCGCCTGTTTTATCTGCGAGCACCATATCTATATACTGCTTCTGATTAGAGCCTGTTCTGACTGCAGCTGACTTCATCATGAAAAAATCATCAAAATCAGCTCCGGTAACAAGGCTGTCTACATAAACATTTTTCAATCCCATACCTCCTTCAGGAATATTTTACCAATATATACTCATAAAGTAAACATTTTTCATCAAAATATGCAAATTTCTCCAATACTCTCGCGCGCCAGGCGCGCATTTTACGCAGCTTTACTGCCTGCTGCGTCCACATTCATTTATTATACTAATAATACCACAAATTCATATTCTAAACAAGCGTTTGTTTTTCATAGATTGTTTTTTCTTTTTCATATTTTAAAATTCGCCTGAAACAGTATATAATAGAAACGGCAGTTTTTGAACATAATTTATTAAAATACCAAAAACAAGGTCAGTGTGCCAGGCGCGTTCATGACCTTAAACTATTTAAATCACAACCAACAGGAGAATCTAAATGTTTGAAACAGGTTATATCCGCACAGCAGCCGTAACACCGGAGCTGCGCGTCGCAAACACGGAATTCAATACAGAAGAAATAATAAAGCTGGCAAATGAAGCTGCCGGCAAGGGAGCAGGCATCATCGTATTCCCTGAGCTCGCGCTCACATCGTACACATGTGCTGACTTATTTTACCAGCAGCAGCTCTATGAATCAAATCTCGAAGCACTCAAAAAAGTCATCGACGCTTCAGCCGACATAGATGCAGTAATAGTCACAGGCTTCTACTTCAGATATGAAAACAGCCTCTACAACTGCGCCGCTGTCATACAGAACGGCAGTCTCATGGGTATCGTTCCTAAAATGTTCCTCCCAAACAACCGCGAGTTCTACGAATCACGCTGGTTCGCAGCAGGGCTGCGCATCGTTGATAAGATTTCAAGCGTTCAGCTTTTCGGCGAGGAAGTCCCGTTCGGACATCTCATATTTACAGACAATACACGCAGCCTGAGCTTCGGCATAGAGATATGCCAGGATCTCTGGATGCCTATAACACCGGGAGCACGCCTCTGTCTCAACGGCGCTCACATCATAGTAAATCCGTCAGCGAGCGATGAAACTGTCGGCAAGGCTGACTACAGACGCCAGCTTGTCCACCAGCAGAGCGCGGCAAATATCTGCGGCTACGTTTACACATCTTCAGGCGTTTACGAGTCAACGACAGACCTCGTTTACAGCGGCCACTGCATCATATCCGAGTATGGTACGCGCATCGCTGAAAACGACCGTTTCGAACGCCAGAGCACCATAACCTACGGCGATATCGATTACGAGAGGATAAAATTTGAACGCTCACTCGACCACAGCCTTGAGGAATGCACATCGCGCTACACAGACCGCGAGCTTTACACTTACGTGTACATCGACCCGCTCCGCGTCCTGACTTCAGAAGAAAAATTAATAAGAAAGTTCGCGCCAAATCCATTCGTGCCTGCCGACCGCCGGACGGTCGATGATCGCTGCGAGGAAATATTCCGCATACAGACTGCGGGTCTTGCAAAGCGCCTGGAGCATGCTCGCGCAAAGACTGCCGTAGTAGGCATATCAGGCGGACTTGATTCTACGCTCGCACTGCTCGTATGCGCCGAGACTTTTAAGCTTCTCGGCCGTGACCCGAAAAACATCATAGCCGTGACTATGCCGGGCTTCGGAACTACAGACAGGACATACGAAAATGCGCTGACCATAATGCGCCTGCTCGGCGCGGATGTGCGCGAAGTTCCTATCGGAGATGCCGTAATGGCTCACTTTGAGGCGATCGGTCACGACCCGTCTGTCCATGATGTAACATACGAAAACTGCCAGGCGCGCGAGCGCACGCAGATCCTTATGGATATTGCGAACGAAACGGGCGGCTTCGTAGTGGGAACGGGCGACCTTTCAGAATCAGCTCTCGGATGGAGCACGTATAACGGCGACCACATGTCTATGTACGCCGTAAACGTCAGTGTTCCTAAGACTCTCGTTTCTTTTGTCGTCGGCTGGGTAGCGGACAACAGGCTCGCGGGCGAGCACGAGGTAAAGGATTACAGCCTTGACAACGCTGCTTTAAGACGCGCGCTCCATGACATAATGGACACGCCTATTTCACCTGAGCTTCTGCCTCCTGACAAAGATGGAAAAATAATCCAAAAAACTGAAGAAAGAGTCGGACCGTATATACTTCACGATTTCTTCCTTTTCTATACTATAAGATTCGGTATGCGCCCGCGCAGGCTTTTATACATCGCACAGCAGACGTTTGAAGGAATGTTCGAGCCTGCATATGTAAAAAAATGGCTTAGAGAATTTTACCGCAGATTCTTTATGCAGCAGTACAAGCGCAGCTGCATACCTGACGGCCCGAAGGTCGGTACTGTAACGCTTTCGCCTCGCGGCGACTGGAGGATGCCGAGCGATGCCGATCCTACGCTCTGGCTTAAGGAAATAGATGAATGCGAGCTTTAATTCTTTTATTCTAGTATAAGACTGAGAAATGCCGGATGCATGCGTATCCGGCATTTCTCTTTTGGGATGAGTTATGCTGGACCTTACTATCATCAATCCAGCGTGATTATTATATACACTTTTAGAGTGTATTTCAAGCCTTTTCACCATTTCAGTTAATTTTTTATTAAAAATCTATAACGCTTCCACAGCACGTTCAAAACGTTCTACTGCTACGTCTATCTCATCTTTTGTAACATTAAGAGGCGGAAGGAAACGAACTACTTCATTACCTGCGCCTGCAAGCAGGAGATGCTGCTCTATCGCATTGTTTATTACCTTGCTCTTATAGCCTTCCTCCATCATAACTCCGATGAGAAGTCCCTTGCCTCTTACGAGCTTTATCTTGTCGTATTTTTCGCAGAGCGCGTTCAGCTTTCCAAATATATATTCGCTCATTTCATTTACGTATGAAAGCAGGTCATTGTCTATGAGCGCCTTCATTACTGCATTTCCGCATGCGCATGCGAGCGGATTTCCTCCAAATGTACAGCCGTGATCACCCGGAACGAAATGCTCTGCTGCCTTTGAATTTGCCATAACAGCGCCTATAGGGAAGCCGCCGCCGAGCGCTTTTGCTGTAGTGCACACATCAGGCATCACGCCATATGTCTGATACGTAAAGAGCTTGCCTGAGCGTCCCATACCGCACTGTACTTCGTCAAATATGAGGAGCGCGTCATGCTTGTCGCACAGTGCTCTTACACCCTCCATGAAGCTCTGCTCTGCAGGAAGTATGCCGCTTTCGCCCTGTATAGGTTCGAATATTACGGCGCACACATCATCGTCCATAAGAGCTTCCACTGACGCAATATCATTAAAATGCGCTTCGTAAACATCGCCGATCAGCGGTCTGAATGCTTTTCTGTACTTCTCCTGGCCTGTTACTGACAGCGCGCCCATGCTTCTGCCGTGGAATGAGTCTACCATACAGATTATCTTTGTCTTTGTGTCGCCGCCCTTTACCTTTCCGTATTTTCTTGCTATCTTGAGTGCTGTTTCGTTGGCCTCTGTGCCTGAGTTTCCGAAAAATACCTTATCGAGGCCTGATGCTTCTGCCAGGCGGTCTGCAAGCTCTATCTGCGGCTCGCTCCAGTAAAGGTTTGATATGTGGATGAGCTTTGATGCCTGCTCGTTTATAGTTTTTACTATCTCCGGGGCTGCGTGACCGAGGCAGTTTACTGCTATGCCTGATATGAAATCGAGGTAATCCTCGCCCTTGTTGTCTGTGAGCCATGGGCCTTCACCCTTTACGAAAACTAAGTCGTAACGGCTGTATGTATTCATTACATGATTTTCCATTTTTATTCTCCTTCTGCATATTATCTTAATATTTTATACCCTATTTAAGCAGAGTATGAATTTTCTGCGAAAATTCAACCATTATATGCACGTCCGTGCGTTCCGCTCAAATAAGTTTTTGAATTTGCGGCTGCTGCTCACTTCGCCGGAAGCATCACCATTCTGCTCCGAGCTCCGCTTATCCGTATATTCGTCTGCGTTATATGGCGTCTTTTTGTAAATAAAAACGTTACAACGTATTCAATATTGCATAATTATACAACCGTATAAATATTTATGCAACACCTGATGTCAAACTTTATGTAATTTTTCTATCGGGCGTCTTTTTTGCTTTTTCTGTTTCTGCGATTTTCTTCTGCTGCTTTCTTCAGGAGCTCTATTTCTTCAGCGAACTTTGCGTTCTTCATTTCAGGGAAGGCACGGAGGAGACGGCGCTGACCGCGAGCCTGCGGTGCGCGGAGCTTTTCGAGGCGCGTCCTGAGTGATGCGAGCTCCTTTTCCATCTGCTCGCGTCTTTCTGCCATTTCTTCAGCTGATTCCTGACGTTTTGCTTCGATCTGTTCTTTTATATCAGCAGAAACTTCGCTGAATCTTTCTTTACCTTCAGCAAGCTGTTTTCTGAATTCATCTGAACGTTCATCAAGCTTTTCCTTTGTATCATTAAGCTGTTCCTTTACCTCACGGCTCTTTTCGATGCCATGCAGCGTCGCGTCTGTTATGTCCTCTCCCATCGAGTCTGACAGCTTCCTTATGCGCCCGCCGATTTCATTCATGAGGCGCAGACGATTGTTGAAGCCGCGTATCGTCATTACAGTCACGATGCAGTCAGCTGCAAATACAGCAAGGCATACGACAAGCAGTATGGCACCCGGCACCTTCGGAAAATGCTTTATGACGCCTGCAAAGAACGCGTGGATAACATCTACTACTATCAAACACGCTATGCCCCATTCTATCGAAAATTTCAGGCATATATACCCGTGAAAATTAAATGGTTCTTTCGAATAGTCCCACCAGCGCTCATGAAACAGCTTTTCCAGCAGGAATCCCGTCACGAGCTCGAGCAGTGTCGCAAGCACTATCGAGCCGAAAAACATTATTACCTTGTTGTCCTTCAGCGGCAGCAGACATATTATGACTATTATCATTCCGAACCCGTATATCGGACACACCGGGCCGTTCAGAAAGCCGCGATTGATAAAATGTCCCTTCGTCACTACATGATAGCTGACTTCAATGCACCAGCCGCCGATGGCGTATATCACAAAGAACCATAAATACTCGTACAAGCTGTACTGATGAACAGCATCAATAAAATACTGCATTCGTCCTCCTTAATTAATGAATCCATGCCCTCCGCCGGTCACCCGGCAAGCATTGCGCGCCGCAGCGCGCATTCCCGACTGCAAAAAAACAAACAACCCGTCCGGGCGGAGACGCCCGAAACCGCAGTTCGCTGAACGAACCGGTCATACGGCATTCCGCCCTGACGGGCTCGTACATTCCTTTATATATCACAAATAAAATATATCTGTCAATTACCTTACAAGCAGACGCTTTGACAAATCAACGAGCTCCTGCCCGCCTGAGTTTATTATCTCTATATCTATCTTTCCATGCTTTATCTGATTTAAGAGATCCTTTTCCTCTATCCTGCGGCGCAGCTCACGCGCAACTCCTGCGCCTCCGTCATAAAATACAGCATGCGGCCCGACTATCTCGCGTATCTGCTCCGCTATGAACGGATAATGCGTACATCCGAGGACTACCGCGTCTATCGGCTTGTCGCTTATAGGGTCAAAGCGTTCTTTGAGATAATCCATCATCTCCTGAGAGTCCGTCATGTCCTGCTCGACAAAATTGACCAGACCGGGGCATGGTACAGGTATTATCTCTGCATTCTGCGCGTAATTTTCCATTAAATTGGCAAACTTCTGACGGCGCAGCGTAACTGACGTCGCCATGACTACTATGCGGCCGCCCTTATGATTTTCTGCGGCCGGCTTTATCGCAGGCTCTATTCCTACGATAGGTATGTCCGGATATTTCAGTCTGAATTTCCTTACAGCCACGCTCGTAGCAGTATTGCAGGCTATTACTACGGCCTTTGCGCCCATGTCGAGCAGCCTGTGAAAAACATTTTCAGTCAGGACGTATACCTCTTCATCTGTCTTTGTACCGTAAGGCGCGTTAGCTGAATCTCCATAATATATATAACGTTCATTTGGCATGAGCTTTATTATCTCTTTAAGTACGCTTATGCCGCCGACACCTGAATCAAAAACGCCTATAGGCGAAAGTCTTCCCACGATAAGCCACCTCCCGCTGACTATGCATCACATTTCATGTATATTATCATATATAAGTATAATTTACGTATTTGTCGCGCCATACCTCGTCGTCAGCGCTTACGACAGTTTCAGACGCCTGGCATCCGTCGTAAAGGTCCTGCGACAGCTCGAGCAGCACATCATACAGCTCGATAAGCATCACATACTTAGTAGGCATGTTTGAATTTCCGATGCCCGCGCCTATTATCGCACCTGTAAGAGATGCTGTAGAATCGCTGTCGCCCGAATGATTTGCAGCCACTCTCACGGCAGTCTCAAAATCGTCGCCGAAGCGCAGACAGCAGTATACTGCTATAGCAAGCGTTTCCTCTGCTACCCAGCCGGCGCCGAGCTTTTCGAGACGCACCGCCTCAGCCTTCATGTCTATGTCGCTGTATTTTTTCGCAGGCGGCGCAAGGACTACAGGCTGGGTGAAGAGCGCCGCATCCTCTGCTATTTTAGTAGTACGCTCGAAATGCCTGCGTTCCCTTATGTACGGCTCATCATCAGGTATCGCGAGCTCAACGGCCTTCGTCAGGAGCTCTATGAGGCGCACCGTTTCAGGATAAGTGCCGTACTCTTTGCTGACCATCTTAACGCATCCTGATATTATATCGATAAGATCATCTTCTGTATAAACTATCCTGTTTATTATATACGCATAAGCCGCCGATGATATATAGCCGAGCGGATGACCGTGTGTCAGCGCCGCGGCATCTGCAGCTATCCGCGCTGCCCGCAGCGGATCCTTTACAAAAAGACCTATCGGCGCTACTCTCATTATACCGCCGCAGCCCTTGCTGTTGTTTATCGGCTCATCCACCGTACCGCGCTGCCCGCTCCTGAGAGCCGACAGGCATGTATTTCCCGGGGCGCGCTGGGCGCGCATCTCTTCTATATTAAGTATCCAGGAAACTGTATTTTTGTCAGGTAATGACGCTTTTCCTGTATTCTGGCTGTGCAGCCAATCCATGTATGCATCGTGAAGACATGTATTGAGCGATCTGCCGGCAGGTCCACCGCTCGTCGCATAGTACAGGAGCCCGTTCGCCGTAAACATCGTCATCTGCGTGTCGTCCGAAATAAATACGTCCTCTTCCTGTGAAAAATCTTTTATCCCCTCGTCGCCGTATCTCTGAAAAATAGACTCCGAATCTTCAAATTCTATAACATACCCCAGAGCGTCGCCGATGGCTCCGCCGACAAGACATCCCGCAAAATTATCCGCAGTAAATCTTTTCATTGTTATTAAACCCTGCCTTTCCTGACGGGGGCGTTACTCTGTGGCACTCTCCTGTGCCTGAAGCACGTCCTCGATCGAACTGTCGTCCGCGAATGTGTTCGCATTATACAGGAATAAGATCTGGTCTATACCGTTCTCATTTATCAGCGAATACACGTCATCGGTGTAATATCTCGGATCTACCATAAATATCTCGCTGTAGTACGGTATCAGGAACGGAACAAAGCTGTTAGCATACGAATCCTTGAAAACAAGGAGCTTTTTGCCTGTTCCCGCCATAGTCGTTATATGAAGCAGCGGATAATTTCCGCCGAAAAATACAGCATACTTGTCTGAAGTCTCAAGCTTGTCCGGGTCAAATACAGACGCCGACTTTTCAGACGAGCTGACATTTTCCACCAGATAAGTAACATCGCTGTCACCCTCAGGCACGAAAACATTTATCACATCATCCTTTACATTAAATCCGCTCTTCGACTCCAATTTACCGTTGAACTTATCCGTCACCGGATACTCAGTAAACTTCGCTGCCGCCGCGTCGTAGCCGAGCTCCTGAGCTGCGTATTTGAAGGCTTCATAGGCGCCGTCAGTAGTCCAGTGGTGGTCAGTCCTGTAATACAGCTGCTCACCCTCGCTGTATTTCTGCTTAAACGTTTCACGAACGTCTATCTTGTGTATCTTTGTGCTCAGTCCGTTGTAAAGGCCGTCCAGATAAGCGTCCTGATCTGCTATCGGAGCATTGTCCGGCAGACAGTCGTGCATGACAGACGCTGACGTAGGTACGACCATCATATATGAAGGAACTGTATTTACAGCTTCTGCAAAATTATTTATGGCCGCGAGCCTCCTGACAAGCCCTTCGCTGTCCTGAACCGTTATATCCTCAAACAGAAAATCATTGTCGCCGCGGTAAACTCCGTTTATGAAATAATGACCGAGCGTCATTTCACACCTTGCTCTCAGCTTTATCCAGAGATTTCTGAGCGGGAACTGGTCCGCTATATACGAGTTCATGTCTGAAGTATACTCGCCGCTCTTAAGCGCCGTAAATGAAAATGCAGGGCGCTGGGCGAGATTCCTGTTTTCCTTTTCAGAAAACTTTTTGTCAGGCAGCAGTATGCTGCTTACAGCGAGAGCTATTATCAGCACGGCAGCTATGCTTCCTGTGCAGAGCCGCGGACTGAAAGCATTTTTGATCTTATTCCTGAGAAAAGCTTTTGCTTTATCTTTTGTTACATCTTTATTATTATACAGAACATTCTTATTATCTTCCATTACTTTTTACCGTCATTTTCTGCGACTGAGCATGCCCGCCCGGTGACGGGCGCACTCGTTTACATATTAATTTGCGCTGTATTTAGAATCTGAAGTATAAAAACGGATTGTACGTTTCATTTACGAGATATGCTACCGATATCAGAAGGAGCGCTGTCATAACGGCTGCAGCGACTCTGTATGCCGCCTGTTCCTTAAATATGAGCATGAATCTGTGCGCGATATCTCTGATGTACGACGTACTTCCTATTATCATGATTGCGCCGAGAAGCGCATTTGTCTGCAGGTAATACATTCCCGTGCCATCGACGAGCGACGACGCTCCGAAGCCGAACATTACCGAAATTATCTTGCCTGCAGCGTGCATGTCAGGTGACGAGAATATCACCCAGCCTACTACGAACACCACTATCGTGTATATATGGAGCAGCACGCCCTTTATGCCGTCTGAATCCTCACTAACTATCCTGAGCAGGAAATATTTTTCAAATATCAGCAGAACGCCGTAGTACAGACCCCATATGACGAAAGTCCAGCTCGCGCCGTGCCACAGACCTGTGAGTATCCACACTGCCATGATATTCCTTATATGTCTCCACTTGTCAGTATAGCTTCCACCCAGCGGGATATACACGTAATC
This sequence comes from bacterium, assembly GCA_963627215.1. Classification (GTDB taxonomy): domain Bacteria; phylum Bacillota; class Clostridia; order Peptostreptococcales; family Anaerovoracaceae; genus CAKQOE01. The sequence continues at coordinate 23,837 of CAVGAH010000019.1, forward strand.
GCGGAACCAGCTGCTCAGCGATATATGCCAGCGGCGCCAGAAATCAGACGCGCTCTTTGACATGTACGGATAGTTAAAGTTTTCCTTAAAGTCAAAGCCGAGCATCTTTCCGAGACCTATCGCCATGTCCGAATATCCGCTGAAATCAAAATAGATCTGGAACGTATATGCGGCTGCCAGCAGCCAACCGGTCAGCACTGACATGTCACCTGTCTCCAGTGCTGACAGCGTGTCAAAAACCGAGCCTGCGCTGTTTGCAAGCAGGACTTTTTTGGATAGTCCTACTATGAATCGGCTCACGCCTGCACTGAAAAGCTCACGCGATATGACGCGCTGTGCCAGCTGCTTCTCTACATCCGAATACTGGACTATAGGTCCGGCTATCAGCTGCGGAAACATCGTAACGTAAACGCCGAGTGTAAGCGGATTTTTCTGTGCTTTTATCTCGCCCTTGTACACATCTATGATGTATGACATCACCTGGAATGTATAGAACGAAATACCTACCGGAAGCCCTACCGCTCTGAACGGGATGTCGCAGCCGAATACAGCGTTTATATTGTCAACGGCAAAGCCCGCGTATTTAAAAAATCCCAGAAGTCCAAGGTCAAATATCAGGCACAGTATGAGCGCCGTTTTCTTTCTTTTTGAGTTGTCTGCATTCATGCTTATGTCAAGCCCTGCGACATAATTAAATGCTATGTTAAGTATCATGAGAACTACGTACACAGGCTCTCCCCATGCGTAGAACACAAGGCTGCACAGCAGCAGCACTACATTTTTTGCCTTGAACGGCACCATATAATACAGTGCCAGCGTCACAGGCAGAAACGCAAATATAAAAATCAAACTGGAAAAAACCATCGAACCTAATCCCTCACAGCCTTATAAAACATATCGTACATTTTGTCCGCGCCGTCTCCTACAGCACAGAACACAAATCCCTCGCTTTCAACAGCCTTCGCCTTCATAAGAAGCGCGTACTGCTCAGGCGCGTAGCCCTGGAACACATCCCGTCTCTGCGACAGATGATCTTCTATCGCATTTTCAAGCCTTTCTCTCGCATCCGCCGATGCAGACTTTGCTATTATTATCTCGGTAACATCCATGCCCGACTCAGGCTTGAAATACACTACACCGTCGTAATCTGACGCAGAAATACCAAACGTCCTCTCAAGCTCCAGCTTCGTGCCGGCTATCGACCTGTCAGGTGCCGCCGTTTCCTCTCCGAGCACAGCCTTTGCTACGTCATCGCATGAAACGTCTGACACTCGCTCTGTCGAAGAATATACTGATACAACAAAAAACAATGTAAATATTATTATAATTATCTCACTCAGATGTACGGCCATCTGCTTCATAGAATCATTCATCGAAGCATTCATAAATTCACTATCCCTCCAGGCTCAGCAGTCCTGTCTCTGACGCAGCGTAGCTCAGCCAGAGCTTGTGGAATGCCTTGTTTGTGTGTATGTGATCAGGCTCGTAGTACTGCTCTGTCAGCAGAGGATTCGTATCTATGTACGTCCATCCGTTATCAGCGCAGAGCTTTTTGAGAGCCTCATTTACCTGCGGTATGTTTGCCAGTCCCGGTTTTTCGGCAATGACAGACTGCTCCGGCATAAATACGGCGCATACCACGAATCTTGTATCAGGCAGCTGCTTTTTCATTTCTGTAAGGAACTCGCCGTATTTTTCTGCTGCCTTTTCGGCGTTTCCGTTGCTTCTTTGAAGTGTGTTCTGACCGTAAACAAAGAATATCGTTCCCGGTTTGGCTGCGAGGACCTTCTTTCTGTCCTCGTCATTGTTGTTTACGTCCTTGCCGACCGTGGCTGCTACCATGGACTCAGGAAGCAGGCCGTAGGACGCAAAGCCTTCTGCGTGCGAATCTCCCATTATCATGCAGCCCTTGAAAAGTGCTTCATAATTCCCTGAATTGTAAAACTCGATCTGCTGGCTTTTCCAGTAGTAATCGAGCTTCTTTTCAGCCTCGTCGACATCTCTGTCAGATATTTCCTCTACAGCACTCACGCCCTGTGCGATATCGCTGCTGCTGACTTTTTCTTCCTTAATATTTCCTTTCGATGACGGACTCATTCCGTACCGCGCCAAAACAGCGACGATAAATATTGCCATTACCGCCGCAGCTGCTATTCTTTTACTGCGTAAATTTTTTTTCATTCTCTCTCTTTTTACCTTCTTGTTTTTTCTCTTATCCCTAAAATATTTATTTCAAAATACAGAACGCCTCATGTTGACTGCGAAATATACGTAACGCTTGAAGCCCTGCCCGTATCTCTGATACGGCGCGCAGGCCTCATACAGAAATTGCGCATTTTACGCAGCTTCAGCTGCAGTGTAAAATGCGACA